>CANDKY010000074.1 GCA_947385425.1 uncultured Lachnospiraceae bacterium
AATGACATTGATTCACACTTTTTTCACAATTTTATTAGCACTCCCTATTGACGAGTGCTAATATGTGTGTTATATTACATCTAGAACAAGCAAACAGGAATAAAAAAGAAGAACCAGCAAATAATAGAGGAGGAATGAATTATGTTAATGCCTGCAATTTTTGGAGAAACCTTTTTTGATAACTTTTTTAACAGCTCTTTTAATAACTCCTTTGACAACCCGTATACTGCCAATGGCCTGATGAGTACAGATATCCAGGAAAGCGATCAGGGATATATGCTGACCATGGATATGCCGGGTATGAAGAAAGAAGACGTACAGGCGGAACTGAAAGACGGATACCTGACCATCCAGGCAGCTTCGGGAACATGCAATGACCAAAAGGATGACCGCGGCAATTACATCCGCAGGGAACGCTGCTACGGCTCCTGCAGCAGAAGCTTCTATGTCGGCGATAACATCACCCAGGAAGATATCAAAGCCAAATTTGAGGACGGCACGCTGAAGCTGCTTATCCCGAAAAGAGAACCCGAAGAAACCGTGGAGCAGAAAAAATATATTGCAATAGAAGGTTAAAAATACGGAACCGAAACCCAAAGCAGAAAAATCAGATTAGGAGGAATGAATTATGTTAGTATCCGGCATTTTAGGAAAAGATATGTTTGACGACTTTTTTGGATTTCCGTTTTATGATGATAAAGACTTCAGGAAAATGGAAAAGAAACTCTACGGCCACAGGGAAAAGAACCTGATGAAAACCGATGTAAAGGAAAACGAAAACGGCTATGAACTGGAAATGGATCTGCCCGGTTTCAAAAAAGAGGAAGTTAAGGTTTCTCTTGAAAACGGCTATCTCACTGTCAGCGCCGCAAAAGAATCCGGAAATGAAAATGAATCCGGAAAATATATACGCAGGGAGCGCTATTCCGGCACCTGCCAGAGGAGCTTCTATATCGGTGAAGATATCAGGCAGGAGGATATCAAAGGGGAATTTAAACACGGCATCCTGAAACTGTCCATTCCGAAACAGGAACCGAAACCGGCAGTAGAGGAAAAGAAATATATTACCATTGAATAAAAACCTGAACGTGTTTGAAACGGTTTACTGTTATATAGTTTATACCGAATGCAACTGCCGGGCGGAAATATCCAGAGAAGATATATCCGCCCGGCAGTAAAATTTTCTCCCTTTTCCCCGATTGCACCAATCCAAAACCGGTTACATGGCTCTAAGGAATCCGCCGTTGCGATACCCCCACTGCGCGTACCAAAATAAATTATGCAATGCATATTGTGTATTTTTCACTTTATGGTATATAATACCAGTGAAGCGATACAAAACTGTGAAACAATTTTGCAATGCAAATTTTATCCGGAAATGTATCCCCATTCAAAATTCATATTATAAGGCAGGGTAAAATTATATGAGGGAATTCGCTATTTTTACAGACGGTGATGTGGATATACCAAAGAAATTTCAGACAGAGGTTATTTTTTTGCCTCAATATTATTATTTTGAAGAAAATATGGTATATGGTGATGAACAGGTTTTATCCCGTGAAGCTTTTTTTGAGAAGCTCGGCAGGCAGCGTGCTTATACCGCCGGGGTTAATCCATCCCTGGTCCATGATCGTTTTGAAAATGCCCTGAAAGCCGGCAAAGACATTCTCTGCATAACGGTTTCCTCCGGCCTGAGCGGTTCTTACAATACCATCTGTATGGAAGCTGCGCAGTTAAAAGAAGTTTATCCCGGATCCTGCATTGAAGTCATAGATTCCCTGAGCGCCACGCTTGGCAGCGGCTTTCTGTGTATGGATGCCATTGAAATGAGAAAAGCCGGAAAAAGCCTTGAAGCGACAGCAGAGGAAATCCGCAGACGCGTTAAACTGATTGACATTTATTTTGTCGTGGACGATTTTAAATATCTCGTCCAGGGAGGGCGTGTTTCCCCCGCAGTCGGCAAAATCGGCGACATGCTGAATATTAAACTTATCCTTACCATGAAGGAAGGGCGTATTGAACCTTACAAAAAAAACAGGGGGCTGAATGCCGCCCTGCGCAATATCCGCAATATTGTAAGCCGCGGTCAGACCGCACATGTAGGCACCATCTATGTAGGAAGCACGGAAATGTTCCGCCAGATGCAGTCTAACGTACCCAGCGGGTACGAAGCCGATCTTAACCTTATTGTATCCTCCCATGTCGGCCCGAATACTACAGGTGTCGCCATTGAATGGGCTGCGGAAAGACCTTTTATGTGAAGCCGGAAATTTCCTTTTCCACTGCCTGCAGAAAAGATAATCATGGCGGATTTTATCCCGAGGTGTATAGTATGGTACGTTTGGCAACTGCAGACGATGCAGAACAACTAAAATCATTGAATAAGGAATTTAACGGCCCGGATAATATCACCGTTACACAAATTAGAGATTCCATCCTGAATAACCGGCAGGAAATCGTCCTGGTAGACGATGAAAACGGCTCCCTGACCGGCTTTGTCTGTATACAGTTAAAAAAATCCTTTTGCTATAAAGAATACATGCCTGAAATAACGGAAGTATATGTCCGCGAAAAACATAGGAAAAGAGGCATTGCTACAAAAATGATTTCCTTTGCGGAAAAATACTGCTCTCAAAAATATCCCCTCCACAGCTTTGAACTTCTTACCGGGACAAATAATCTGCAGGCACAGTCTGTATACAGCAAGCTTGGATATGCCCGGGACGGCGAACTCCATATGGCAAAACGCCCCGGCCGCTTGAATATACACTGTGAAAGTGATATTATAATTCCAGAAAACGAAAAGGATATCTGACGAAAAAAGATCTGACGAAAAAAATATCTGATGAAAAGAAAACACATGGAAAAACTACTTTCACTCATTGATTCTTTAGAAGAGCGCCACGCACTCTCCCTTACAGAATATGAATATTTAATCGATAACCGCTGTCCGGAAGCCGCCCGCCTCCTTGCCCGGAAAGCTTCTGTCCTGCGCCGCCGGATTTACGGAAATACCATATATGTGCGCGGTCTTATTGAAATCAGCAACGTATGCAGGAACGACTGCTTCTATTGCGGCATACGGAAAAGCAACCGGGACTGCGACCGTTATCGGCTTTCCCCCGGCCAGATATTGGAATGCTGCAAAGAGGGATATTCTTTAGGCTTCCGCACTTTTGTACTGCAAAGCGGAGAAGACCCCCTTCTTACGGACGACGCCCTCTGTGATATCCTCCGGGCTGTAAAAAAACAGCATCCGGACTGCGCCGTCACGCTTTCCCTGGGCGAAAGAAGCCGCGGCAGTTATCAAAAACTTTTCGATGCCGGCGCTGACCGCTATCTGCTGCGCCATGAAACAGCCGGCAAAGAACATTACCGTAAACTTCATCCGCCGGACATGTCCTATGACCACCGGATGCAATGCCTGCAGGATCTGCGCAGCATCGGCTATCAGACAGGCTGCGGCTTCATGACCGGATCGCCTTACCAAACGGCTTCCGACCTGGCCCGGGATTTAAAATTTATAGAAACTTTCCAGCCGGACATGTGCGGCATAGGCCCCTTTATCCCCCACAAATCCACACCGTTTAGCCATATGCCGCCCGGGGATGCGGCGCTTACCTGCTACCTGCTCTCCGTCATCCGGCTCATTTATCCGCCGGTACTGCTGCCCGCTACTACCGCGCTGGGCACAATAGCCCCGGATGGCAGGGAAAAAGGAATTCTGGCCGGGGCAAACGTCCTCATGCCCAACCTCTCGCCTGTATCGGTCCGTAAAAAATACGAACTTTATAACAATAAAATCTGTACCGGGGACGAATCCGCACAGTGCAGGGAACAGCTCGCCAAACGGATGGAAGCCATAGGTTATGAAATCATTACCGGCCGCGGAGATATAATAAAAACGGCTTAACCCAATGTCATTAACTTAAGCTTCCCGTGGTGCTGCAAACCAGATATATCAGAAACCAGGAAAGGAAAAAAACATGGCAAACTACAACCCGAAATCTTTAAAAGCAGAAGAATTTATCAATGACGCAGAAATCCTTGAAACCTTGGAATATGCAGAACAGAACAAACATAATCTGGCGCTGATCGACGGAATCCTGGCAAAAGCCCGCCCGCAGAAAACGGCAGGCGGATGTGTCTGCAGCGGCCTGACCCACCGGGAGGCCTCCGTATTGCTGGCCTGTGACATTCCGGAAAAAGTGGAAGAAATTTACCGCATAGCCGAAGAGATCAAACTTGCCTTTTACGGCAACCGCATCGTTATGTTTGCGCCCCTGTATCTGTCCAATTATTGTGTCAACGGATGTCTGTACTGCCCTTACCATATGGCCAACAAACACATTACCCGCAAGAAACTGACACAGGAAGAAATAAAACAAGAAGTCATTGCCCTTCAGGATATGGGGCACAAACGCCTTGCCATTGAGGCCGGGGAAGATCCGGTACGAAATCCCATAGAATATATCCTGGAATCCATCCGGACTATTTACAGCATCAACCATAAAAACGGGGCTATACACCGTGTCAATGTCAATATCGCCGCCACCACGGTAGAAAATTACAGGCTTCTCAAAGAAGCCGGCATCGGCACCTATATCCTTTTTCAGGAAACCTATCACAAAAAAAGCTATTTGGAGTTGCATCCCACCGGCCCTAAACACGACTATGATTACCATACCGAAGCCATGGATCGGGCCATGGAAGGCGGCATTGACGATGTCGGGCTGGGTGTCTTATTTGGCCTGGAAAGGTACAAATATGAATTTGCCGGGCTTATTATGCATGCGGAACATCTGGAAGCCGTCCATGGCGTAGGCCCGCACACCATCAGCGTGCCAAGGGTGAAACATGCTGATGATATAGATCCGGATATCTTTGACAATTCCATCCCCGATGAGATATTTGCCAAAATTATAGCCTGTATCCGCCTGGCCGTCCCCTATACCGGTATGATCATTTCCACCAGGGAATCCCAGCAGGTCAGGGAACAGGCGCTCCGCCTTGGCATCTCGCAGATCAGCGGCGCATCCCGGACTTCCGTCGGCGGCTATACGGAAGAAGAACGCCCCCACGATTCCGAACAGTTTGATGTATCCGACCAGCGTTCCCTTGATGAAGTGGTACACTGGCTGATGGAAAACGGCCACATTCCTTCCTTCTGTACCGCCTGCTACCGGGAAGGCCGTACCGGGGATCGTTTCATGAGCCTATGCAAAAGCGGCCAGATCCTCAACTGCTGCCATCCCAATGCCCTTATGACATTGGCCGAATATCTGATGGACTACGCTTCCGAAGAAACCCGGAAAACAGGTTTTTCATTGATCGAAAAAGAAATTGCCAGAATACCGAACAGTAAAGTACGGGAAATTGTATCTAAAAATATTGCGGACATTAAAAATTCCAACCGACGGGATTTTCGTTTTTAAGGAGGGCCTGTATTATGCCATTAAGTACCACCCCATCCCCGGAACGCACCCATATCGGATTTTTCGGCCTGCGGAATGCCGGTAAATCAAGCCTTGTCAATGCAGTCACCGGCCAGGAACTTGCATTGGTATCCGAAATCAAAGGGACTACCACCGATCCTGTGAAAAAAGCCATGGAGCTTCTCCCTCTCGGGCCTGTAGTTATCATCGACACCCCCGGCATGGACGATGAAGGGCCTCTGGGGGAAATGCGGGTAAAAAAAGCCCGGCAAGTCCTTAATTATACGGATATCGCCGTTTTAACCGTAGACGCATGCAAAGGGCTCCAGGATGCGGATCGCCGGTTAATATCACTTTTCCACGAAAAAAATATCCCCTATATCATCGCCTATAATAAATCGGATTTACCGGAAAGCAAAATGACAAGGGAACACGGCAAAACGCAGAACACTATCTGTGTCAGTGCCGAAACAAAAGAAAATATCCATGAATTAAAAGAAATGATTGCCTGCCTTGTCCGGGAACCGGAAAACCAAAAACATATTGTAGCCGACCTTCTGGAAACCAATGACATTGTTGTATTGGTGACCCCTATTGATTCCTCTGCCCCAAAAGGGCGACTCATCCTCCCGCAGCAGCAGACCATACGGGATATTCTGGACGCAGGAGCCATTGCCATAGTCTCCCGCGAAAGTGAACTGCAGCGAACCCTTTCCTCTTTAAACAGGAAACCTAAACTGGTCATTACGGACTCCCAGGTATTCGGGCAGGTATCCCGCGATACCCCCGCCGATATTTTGCTGACATCCTTTTCCATACTTTTCGCCCGTTACAAAGGCAATTTATCCCTTGCCGTGGAAGGGGCCGCACATTTGGGGCGGCTTCAGGACGGTGACACGGTATTGATTTCCGAAGGCTGCACCCATCACCAGCAATGCGGCGACATCGGAACAGTGAAACTCCCCGCATGGATCAGAAACTACACAGGGAAGGAAATAAACTTTGCCTTCACCTCCGGCACGGAGTTTCCCGAAACACTGTCGGAATACGCACTTATTATTCACTGCGGCGGGTGTATGCTTAATGAAAAGGAAATGCAGTACAGACTGCGCCACGCTGCCGGCTGCGGCGTACCGATTACCAACTACGGCATTGCCATTGCACAGATGAACGGTATCTTGGAACGCAGCCTGGAACCTTTCCCGGAAATTCTGGAGATTCTATAAATATTTTCGCCGGGCATCGCCAGCAATACCGTTGGCGCCCATGCGCCGCCTTAGCGGCATATTTCCACTGCATGGGCTGTGCACCTCATATTCAGACGGCCATCCTGAATAAACATGTTCCTGCCCTTTTCCGCCGCTTTATAAATTTCACTGTCTCCGGTTCTTTCTTCCGCCAAAAAAAGATTGTATAAACGCATTTCAAAAATCCGGTTTGCAACTGTAACAAAACCTGAATTTCCGACTTTTGCAAACCCAAACATAAGTGCAACATCGATATTCTCATCATCCGGATTATAAGGAATTACCCTCCCCTGAAACAACAGCGCAGAAAGCATATCATGCAGATATGGATAATCTTTCAGCTTCCCTGTCAGTGACTCAAATAACGTATTTTTCTCATTCAGCAGCAAATGAACTGCTTCCAGCATTCCTTCCCTTGTCCAGGCAGATTTCTTGTCCGGGAACACCGCACTTCCTGCTATCCTTTCATCTAACAGTTTGCAGATACGGGATACCAGAAACGGATAGCCGGAGGTATAATCATAAATCAGTCCCGCCATAGCGCCAATATCCATCCCTGTCCGAAAATCCTCTTCATACTCATTCAGCATTCCGGTTTCCGCACTGCCTTCAGAAAGATTCTTGCAAACGCCAGCGAAAATATATTGTGTTAATTTATCCGTAATATCTACCATATAATGCAAATCCGGGTTACAAGCCGCATTTAATTAAAAAATTTGCCCAATGCCCTTCACTCTCCTTTCTCCTGCTCCCAGTGTATCACAGGTATCTTCCAGCCACAAGCGGAAACACAATGCGCAGGCTCTTACTCCAACGGAATCATCAAATCCCCCTGATACCCCTTCTCCATCCTGTGTCTCGCCTTCCGGTTCTCCACCGTATCAAAAATAATGGAGAAATCGTAATCCTCCGGATACAGTTCCGCCGCGGGGACTTTTAACTTCAGCCGTTTCCGGTTTACCGTAATTTTCTCCCCCTTCACCTGCACCAGTACATTCCCCCGCTCATCCTCCGGCACCACTACAATCCCAATCACCCCTTCGGGCAATACCGCCACACTGTCGCCCCTTGTAAAAACTGCCCCGGATGGCTTTGCTTTCTTCTCCCTGCTTTTCCTGACCGAAGGGACATACTCTTTCTCCAGTTTCATCCCCCTGTCTAATTCCAGTTCCTTTACAAGTTCCTCCTGCACTTCCCCGTAAGCTTCCCTGGCTGCAGTCACGAGCATTTCTCCCGGCATCCCCAGCCTTTTTGCAATATACAACGCGCAGCTTTCCCCGGATTTCCCGATTTCCATGCGGTACAGCGGCTTCAGGTTTTCCCGATCGAATTCCATCCTGGCATTTACTATCTCCCCATGTCTTGCGGCATAAGCTTTCACCTCAGGATAGTGGGTTGTCACTAAAAACAAACAGCCGCTTAACCTCAACTGCTCTATAATAGCGATTGCAATCCCCATCCCCTCTGTCGGATCTGTCCCGGAACCAAGTTCATCCATGATAACCAGGCTCTCTTCCGTCACTTTCCGGAGAATCTGTAAGACATTACTGATATGGGAGGAAAAAGTGGACAGGTTATCCGCAATATTCTGCCCGTCCCCTATATCGCACAACACCTGGTTCTGCATACAGATATCCGCCTCTGCACAAGGAATATGCAGGCCGCAGCAGGCCATGACGCTGAACAATCCAACCGTTTTAACCGCCACTGTTTTGCCTCCCGTATTCGGCCCGGTAATAATGACCCCTTTCCGCCCATTCCCCATCTCGAAATCAAGGGGGACACATCCTTCCCTGTCCAATAAAGGATGCCTGGCCTCCTTCAGCCGCAGATACCCCTGCGTATTTATCCGCGGTTCCGTCCCGCCCATATCCGCACTCAGTTTTCCTTTTGCGAAAATATAGTCCAGCTTCACCAAAGTCTTAATATCCTCCCGGAAAACCTCTTCCGACTCTGCTATCCGGTCTATCAGCATATAAATAATTCTGCGGATTTCATTATCCTCTTCTATCTCCAGCAGTTCCTTTTCCTCCCTGTATTTCGCCACCGCGGCAGGCTCTATAAAGAAAGTAGTGCCCGATGCCGATTTGTCCATGACGCTCCCTGCCACTTTCGACTTATAATCTTTCCTGACTGGCAGGCATATCCTCCCGTTCCGGCTGACAATGAACGCCTCACTCATATACTTCTTCTGCGACCGGAGCAGGCTTTCCGCCTTCTCCCTTATTTTTTCCTCCAAACGCCGGATATCCCTGCGCATATCACGCAAGGCCGCCGAAGCATAGTCGTCAATCTTCCCATAACGCACACAACGCCCCAACTCTTCCCGCACTTCCTCCAACGGGATAAGGTTCTCCTCATAATACGCCAGGGATATCTGATGCGCCTTCCCTCTTTCCAGGTACTCTTTCATTCTTTTCACTGCCGCAAGGAACATCCCAATCTGTTCCAATTCTTCCGGCACTAACAGCTCATATCTTACCGCCTTCTCCAACAGGACGTCCACATTTTCCATTGCCGGCACAGGCGGCGTGCCTATTATGTCAAGCATCTGCCTCGCCTGTGTGGTATCGGACAGATTCCTTTTCAGTTCCGATTCCGACAAAAAGGGAACCAAATCCCCTATTACCTCTTTCGCCTGCTGCGAACTGGCATATTCCGCTAACTTCCCTATGATTTTATCAAATTCCAATATCTCCAGATTGTGATCCATTTCCTTCTCCTCAACTCCCTGTAATGTCTATACTGCATAAAGAAAAGCCTGTGAAGCTATCTGTCTCCATAACAGATAAGCTCCACAGGCACAAATAAACACACATCAACTTCCCGGCTGACAATATGACACCGAATCCCCGGAATAATGCCTATTAAATTCCAATTATTGCTAATCTTTCTCTGTTATGGAATTTGGGTACAAAAAACAAACGCGCTTACACAAACAAACCGCACACTTTCGTTTTCCGTCTCCAAACCTATTCAAAAATTCTTATTTTCCATAAACAGATACAATTAACAAAAAATTTCCTCCCTTATATCATCCGGCATCCTGTCAAGCGTCCCCGCCGGATTTCCCTGTTCCCTGATTTCTAGCGTCATATTATTATTAACATAAATCAAAAGATATTTCAACCCTTTTTATTTCAAAAAAGTTCCGCATCCTTCAAATCCTAAAGTCTGCGTAACCCCAAAAATCCTATAATATTTTCCTGTATCAATTCGCATCCGGTGTTCCGTCTGCCGCACTTTCCCCGGCTCCGGTTTCCTCCGTCCCGCCTGCCGCATTCTCCCCGGCTTCCTCCTCTCCGGTACCCGTACTGTCTTCCTGGACTCCATCCGCTCCGGCTTCTCCTGTCCGATCCGCTGTATCTACCGTAAGGTACTTCAAATCCCCCTTAATATCCGCCACAGCATAGCCTTCGGCCAGATTATTCACATATTCCGAGGTATTCTGGTTTGCAATGGTGTTGGAAATATTTGCGTCATCCGCTTCGTCATAATACCTGTTCACGAATTCCAACACATAAACCCGGTTTCCGGAAGTATCTTCTATCACTGTCCGATCGCCTTGTGCCCGTCCGTCCTCATAAAGCCAGCCGCTGATAGCGATAGGTGTCCCGGAATAAAAAGCGCCCTCACTCAGGGAGGCATCTGTCTCTGCATCCTCATAAGATGCCTTATCGGCCTCTGCGGCATTTTCCAAACAAAGCTGCCTGAAATCCCCTCCCTTTTGAAGGGCATCCAGCATGGCATCCGCTTTCTCCCTGGCCTCCGACATAGCGCCCGCCGTATCTTCCTCTGCGGCATCATCAGCAGCTTCTGCAGAAAATACAAAGCTTCTGTAATCCACCTTATCATAGTTCAGCTTATTCTGCTCGTAATACTCCTTTATTTCCTGTGCTTCCGGCACATTTTGCTCCGTCAGATGATTATAATATGCACTGGTCAGAATATCTTCCTTTATAAAAGGCTCCATATTTTTTTCCGTAGCATAATCACCGTAAACCTGCTTATAATACTCCGATGCGGACACCCCTGCCGACTGCGCATTGGCCTGCACCGTACTTACCGTATTGGCATATTCTTCCGACACATCATAAGAAAAACCATTTGCCGCCGCATCATCCGCCAACGCCTTGCTTTGCTTTAATTGCTCCACGGTCATTTCATCAAAAAAATCTTTCCAGGTCAAATCTTCCGTGTATTGCTGCTGTGACAAATCAGATGTTACATCAACCCCCATATATGACAATATACCGGAGTAATTATTCATAACTGCATGGTAATGGTAATCGTATTCTAATTTTGTTATTTCATGGCCGCCGATTGTCACATACGTGTCTCTTGTCGCCGT
Source organism: uncultured Lachnospiraceae bacterium (assembly GCA_947385425.1). Lineage (GTDB taxonomy): Bacteria > Bacillota > Clostridia > Lachnospirales > Lachnospiraceae > Kineothrix. The sequence continues at coordinate 11,034 of CANDKY010000074.1, forward strand.
TTTCTTATTCCATACAGACATAACCACCGAACCTGCGATAGCAAGCACAATAACCGCACATACTGCCATGGCGCCGATGCGCATCATTTTCGCCTCACGCCTGTCCTTCTCTTCCTGCTTCTTCCGAGCTTCCATTTTCCGGTCGTACTTCGTCTGTACCTTCTGTTGTTCCGTTCCCGCCTGCTGCTGATTCTTCTCAGGCTGGTTATTCTTAGGCTGGTTATTCTTTGCCATTGATGATAAACCTCCTCTTATCTTATATACTTTCCATAATCTTCCCCGTCTGCATCCAATACCGGATATCCCCTATTATACTCTTTATGGACTGTATTTGTCGATAAGATTTTCGAAGAATCCAACACATAAATTGCTAATCACGGAGCCTTCACGGCCTCCTTAAGCAGTTTCACGCACAAATCCATCCCAAGCTGCCCGCTGTCCATGGAAAGCCCAAAGTACCCCGGGTTCCCCCACTCCCATTTCGTAACGGAATTAAAGAAACCGCTCCGCCTCTTATCAATCTTCTTTAAAGTATTTTCGGCCTCGGATTCTTTCAAACCTTCTTTTTCCACCGCCCTTTTTATCCTTTTTTCCTTATCCGCATGGATAAACACCCTGAGACAATCCTTCCTCTCCCGCAAAATATATCCTGCCGCGCGCCCAACGATAACACATCCGCCTTCCTCCGCCGCTTTTTCTATAATATTTTTTTCGGCTGCAAATAATTTTTCCGTCAGCGATAAATTTTTCTCATTCCCCCCAATCGGTGTCCTGGAGAGGTTAAAAATAAAACTGCCGGAAGGGGTTTCCTCCAAATTCTCAATATAAATAGATGCAATCTGAAGCTCCTGCGCCGCTTTTGTCAGAATATTGCGGTCATAAAGCTTATACCCCAGGGCATCCGCCAGCCTCTTTCCTATTTCATTGCCCCCGCTGGCATACTCTCGTTCAATGGTTATCACTTGATACATTCTGCTCACTCCCTTCATTATCTATCCGTTACCCCTGCTTGTTCCTCCTTTTATTATACGTAATTTTTCTGTTTATTTCAATTCTTTTCCAAAAATATCAGACAACTTCCTTTTTATCTTTGGAATACAACACTTTCAAAATAATCGGCGTTGCAATCGAAGACACAATAATGAGCAGGATAACAGATGTAAAATATACCGGGGTCAGCAGCCCTGCCGTAAGCCCCTTTTGCGAAACGATCAATGCCACCTCGCCTCTTGTCATCATGCCAACGCCAATCTTGAGTGAATCAATACCGTCAAATTTGCATAATCTTGCCATTAACCCGCATCCAATAATCTTTGAAACCAATCCAACCGCCACAAATGCCGCCGAGAATATCAAAATCCCCATGCTAACACTGTCCACATTCGTTTTCAAACCAATGCTGGCAAAAAATACCGGCCCAAACATCATATAAGAATTGACGTCCATCTTCTCCGCTATGTATTCCGAATCCCTGATAGAACATAGGATAATACCCGCCACATAGGCACCCGTAATATCGGCAATGCCAAAGTACCTCTCCGCGATATACGCCATAGCCAGGCAAAAAGCCAAACCCGCAATCGGAATACGTCTTGTATGCGGATATCTGGTATCTGCCATTTTAAATATTCTGTAACTGATAAGCCCTACTACAATGGCAAAAGCAAAAAACAGGACTGTGTTTACAATTACGGACATCGGGTTGGAATTCGGGCTTTTGAAACCGATCACAAAAGTAAGGACAATAATACCTATGACATCATCGATAATTGCAGCGCTTAAAATCGTTGTCCCTACTTTCCCCTTCAGCTTCCCCATCTCCTTGAGTGACTCCACCGTAATGCTGACAGAAGTTGCCGTAAGAATTGTCCCTACAAATACCGCCTTATAAAATTCCTCCGATCCCCAAGGGGCAAATCCGTAAAATGCCATATAAAGCACTGCCCCAAAGACAAGCGGTATAAATACACCGGCGCAGGCAATCAATGCGGCAATCGGCCCTGTCTTCATGAGATCTTTTAAATCCGTTTCCAACCCTGCGGAAAACATCAGCAGGATAACCCCGACTTCCGCCATCTGTACCAGAAAATCGGATTGGTTGACCCATCCTAAAATACTCGGGCCGATTATAAGGCCTGCAATAATTTCCCCAACTACCTGCGGCGCTTTACATTTCCGCGCAAGAATCCCGCAGAACTTTGCGGCTACTATTATTATAGCCAAATCTTTAAATACAACATATGATTCCATAATTCTCCCTGCCTTCCGCAAAATAAAGCTTTTTCTGCCAGTCAACTGTCGTTTTACTGCAATTTACACACATCAATCCACCCTTCAGCCCGGGAGGCTCTCTCCAGTTCTTCCAGAGTAAGCACCACACAACTGCTGGAACTCCCCGCTGCCGGAAGCATAACATCAAACCGTTTCATAGATACATCCAGATAAGTTTTCACCCTTTCGTCCTGTATATCGAAAGGGCACACACCTCCAACCGCATGCCCCGTATACGCGATCACTTCCTCCGGCGTCAGCATTCTGGCCTTTGTCCCGAACTGATCTTTATACTTCCGGTTGTCAATTTTCGCATCCCCGGCCGCCACAATCAGGACTGCACCCTCGCCGACCTTAAAAGAAAGCGTCTTGGCAATCCGCGCCGGAACCACCCCGGCGGCTTCCGCCGCCAATTCCACCGTAGCGCTGGAAACATCAAATTCCTTTATTTTCCCGTCTAACCCGTACGCCTTCAAATATTCCCTTACATGATCCACCGACATCTCCATAACCTCGCTTTCATCCCGCCAGGCTTAAATTTACCCCGCGGCCTGCCTTCCTGCAAGCTACGGGGTAATGCCCCTCTTTTCAGAATTTTAAATTTTTCAGCAAATCCCCAAGAGAAGTGCCGATCCGCTCATGGGAACTGTATTCCGCCGTCCCCTTTCCTTCCATTTCATCCGGTTTCGAATCCTCTTCTACCGCCTTCATGCTCAGGCTGATCTTCCCGTTATTGGTATTCAGGACCTTCACCTTCACCTTATCCCCTGTCTTAAGCACTTCCGATGGTTTGCTAATTCGCTTCTGGCTAATCTGGGAAATATGGACTAATCCGCTCAGTCCGCCCGGAAGGGCTACAAACGCACCATACGGCATAAGAGATTCCACATTTCCCTCCAACACTGTACCCGGTGCAAGCATGGAAATTTTATGCCGGATCTCCGCCTCGGCTTTTTCCTTTTCCACTACTCTGGAAGAAAGAACCAGTTTCTTTTTGCTTTCATCTACAGTAATCACTTTCACCGTAACTGCCCTGCCAACCCAGGTACTCAAATCTTCCACATAAGTCAAAGACAAATGGGACGCCGGGATGAATCCGCGGATCCCTTCCGCATAGGCGATAACGCCGCCGTTTACCACTTCGCTTACCTTTACGCCGATTTCTTTCCCTTCATCCATATATTGCTGCAAAATATCCCATGCCAGCACTTCTTTCGCCTCTTTGCAGGAAAGCTGTATATTCCCCGCCCCATCATCGGTGCTGATCACAGTCCCCTTTATGGTATCCCCTGTCTTTACATCCTCCATAATATTATATTTCGGATCACTGCTCATATCCGCCGCTTTGATAACACCCTGCGCATAATAGTTTAAATCCAGTATCACTTCCTCTTCGCTCACCGATATAACGGTTCCTGAGATAATATCCCCCTCCCCTATCTTGCGGAAAGAAGCCTCCAGCTCCTTACTGTAATCTTCCATAGATTCCTTTTTCGCCTCTTCCGCTTCTTTACCGGCTTCGCTTTCCATCACACTCTCTTCTTTCTTTTCAACTTCTTTTTCCAATTCGTTTTCCATAGTTATTTCCTCCATATATTTTCCGGAAGTGCTCTTCCGGAGTACCTTTCTGAAAATTTACTTTACCACAAATACGCATACCGAGCGCGGAACCATTCTCACCTTCCCTCCGAATACCAGAACCATATCCTCATCCTCAGCAAACCCATCCGGCATATATCTGTTCCCTGTATCTACCGCCGCATACCAGTTTGTCCCGGGCGGCAGGGCCGGAAGCATAAATTCCTGTTCCTCCCAGAACGTGTTTACAGCCAGGCATACAATGTCGTCCCCGTCGTCATGCTCCTTCCTTCCGGCATATATGACCCTGAGTACCTTGCACCAGTCATTTGCTTCCGTTATCTGAATCTCAGGGAAACCGAGGAAGCAGCGCCCCATATCCTTCCGCACCACATGATGAAGTTTTCTGAACTGTATCATATATCGGAAAAAAACATAAATATCTTTATTCTGTTCCAACCGGTTCCAGTCCAGCCATGAAATTTCATTATCCTGACAATACGCGTTGTTATTCCCGAACTGAGTATTGCCAAACTCATCCCCTGCCAGGAACATTGGCGTCCCGCGGCTCATCATCAGGACCGCCGCTGCATTTTTTATCAGACGGCGGCGGAGTTCCCGGATCTCCGCGTTATCCGTCTCTCCCTCAACCCCGCAGTTCCAGCTTCTGTTATCATCCGTCCCGTCCGTATTATTCCAGCCGTTCGCCTCATTATGCTTCTTGCTGTAAGTATATAAATCCCATAGAGGGAACCCGTCATGGCAGGTAATGAAATTCACGGATGCATTATTCCCCCTGCTTGCCGGATCGTACAAATCCCGGGAACCGGTAATCCTCTTCCCCGCCACATGGGACATCCCATAATTTCCCTTCAGGAAATCCCGCATGTCGTCCCTGTATTTCCCGTTCCACTCTGCCCAGCGGTTCCATGCCGGGAAGCTCCCTACCTGATACAAACCACCCGCATCCCATGCCTCCGCAATCAGTTTTACATTACCTAATATCGGATCGAAAGCCAGGTTCTTTAACAGCGGCGGGTTGCTCATCGGCAGGCCGTCTTCATTTCTTCCTAATATCGTAGCCAGGTCAAACCGGAACCCGGATACATGGTAAGCCGTCGTCCAATAACGCAGGCACTCCGTTATCATCGTCTGTACCATCGGATGGTTACAGTTCAGCGTATTGCCGCACCCGCTGAAATTATAATAATGCCCGTCCGGCGTAAGCATATAATAAATATCGTTGTCAAAACCCTTAAAGGAAAAACAGGAGCCCATCTCATTGCCTTCCGCCGTGTGGTTAAAAACCACATCCAGGAAACATTCGATTCCGTTTTCATTCAGCTCCTTTATCAGCCGTTTTAACTCCGTACCCTCATGGTTATGCTCCACATCCGCCGTATAACCCGTATTCGGTGCAAAGAAACTGACCGTATTATAGCCCCAGTAATCCATTACCACATTACCGTCTATTTCCCTGTAGTCCTTCATTTCATCAAATTCAAACACCGGCATCAGCTCTACCGCATTGACGCCCAGGTCTTTCAGGTAACTGATCTTCTCCTGCAGCCCTTTGAAAGTCCCCGGATATTCCACACCCGAAGAACCATGCCTTGTAAAACCCCGTACATGCATTTCATAGATAACAAGATCTTCCATCGGTATCAGCGGCTGCCTGCTGGCGCCCCAGTCGAAATCATCCTTCACCACACGCGCCCTGTAGCTGTTGATATCCCTGCTGCGCACTCCCCAATCCCTCTGTCCTGTTACGGCTTTTGCGTAAATATCCAGAAGATACTTGCTTTTATCAATAAATAAACTCTTCCGGCAGTCCTCCGCCCCATACAGCCTGTATGCATATTCGAATTTCTCAATATCAAGGCCGAATACAATCATGGAATATACTTTTCCCACTCTGTAATGTTCCGGAAACGGAATGACTGCATAGGGCTCTTCTTCCAGCCTGCGGAATAAAAGCAATTCACAGGATGTCGCCCAATAGGACTGAACCGTAAAATTTACCCCGCAGGGAATAGCCGTCGCCCCATTCACTTCATACATGCCGGGACGCACTTCAAATCCGTTCACTACGTCCATCGGAATCATATGGATACTTCTCATAGAAGATATTACCTTATCGCTGTCCTCTATCTTCCTTCTCTCTTCCATCTGCTTTCTCCCTTATCTGCACATAATCCCTAAATGTTCCTAATAGTATAATCCAATTCAACCGGCTCTATTCCCATTAATTCCCTGCTTCTTTCATCCGGCTGAAATGTGGCAACGTAAAATTTATAATGCTTCCCGTCCACCAGCCGTTCCCCTTTCTCATCCACCACGGTAAATGCCCTTGGATCAATCTTTATTTCCACCGTCCCGCGTTCCCCGGTTTCTAAGTGGATCCGTTTAAACCCGCATAAAGAGGTATTCCTCACTGCATATTCCGAATCCAAATTCTTTATATAAACCTGAATCACATCATCCGTCTCAAAAACGCCGTTATTCTCAGCCGTCACTTTTATCCTCACCTCAGGCAAACGGCCCGTTATCCCCTCTTCCTGCGTATATTCCGGCGAAACCTCCTGCAAAACCGCCTCCGTCACCGCCACATCCCCATAGGTTAAACCGAAACCGAAGGAAAACTGCGGTTTTTGCTCTATATACCGGTAAGTCCTTCCCTTCATGGAATAATCCGTGAATTCCGGGAACCCTTCCATCTCACCATCATAGAAAGTCACCGGCAGTTTCCCCGACGGCGAAGCCTCACCAAACAGAATGTCTGCCACACTGCTGCCGCCCCTTGCGCCCGGATACCATAATTGCATCACCGCATTAAAATGTTCCGACGCATAGCTTAAATTAATCGCACTCCCCGACATCAGCAGGAATATCACCGGTTTTCCGGTATGTGCAATAGCCCTGGCCAGTTTCCTCTGGGAATCCGGCAAAAACAGATTTTCCTTATCGCCGGAAGCACTGCTGTTTCCGGTATCACCCTGTTCCCCTTCCAGCGTTTCATCCAGGCCGACGCATAAAATCACCACATCACTGTGCGCCGCTACAATTTTAGCTTCCGTAATCCGGTCGCCTGGCCACGCCAGGCTCTCCGTTTCGTTCTTATACAGATGGCTGCCTGCAGAATACAGTACTTTCGCCCTGTTCCCCGCATACCGCTGTATCCCTTCCAATACGGTAATATACTCGGAAGAAGTGCCGTGGTAATTTCCCACCAGCGCCGCACGGCTGTCAGCATTGGGGCCAATCACGCCTATCGTTTTCAGTTTCCTGATATCAAGCGGCAAAACACCGTCATTTTTCAGCAGGACAATACCTTCCTTCGCCGCCTTGTCCGCCAGCCTTTTATGCTCTTTGCACTCAACAACCTCATAGGGTATCGCATCAAACTCACACCTGTCAAACAATCCCAACAGATACCTTGTCGTAAACAGACGGACTGCCGCCTCGGTAATCGCTTCTTCCGTCACAAGCCCGTTCTGCAGCGCATTCAAAATATGGAGATAGGTAACGCCGCAGTTTAAGTCACATCCGGCATTCAATGCCATAGCCGCAGATTCCTTTGCCGACGACGTCACCATATGGCGTTCATGGAAATCCTCGATTGCCCAGCAGTCAGAGACAAAATGCCCCTGGAAACCCCATTTTCTCCGCAGGATATCTTCAATCAATGTTTTGCTGCCGCAGCAGGGTTCCCCGTTCACACGGTTATAAGCTCCCATCACCGCTTCTACCCCTGCTTCCTTTACCAATGCCTCAAAAGCAGGCAGATAGGTTTCTTCCATATCCTTTGGGCTGGGATGCACGTCAAATTCATGCCGGATGCCCTCCGGCCCGGAATGTACGGCATAATGCTTTGCACAGGCCGCCGCTTTCATCACTTCCCCTTCGCCCTGCAGCCCTTTTACGAAAGCCACGCCAAGCCGTGAAGTCAGATATGGATCCTCCCCATAAGTCTCATGCCCCCGCCCCCAACGCGGATCCCGGAAAATATTCACATTCGGCGACCAGAAAGTAAGCCCCTTGTAGATATCCCTGTCCCCTCTTACGGAATGCTCGTTATAAATCGCCCTTCCTTCCGTCGCAATACAATCCGCCACATCTCTCATCAATTCCTCATCAAAAGCCGCCGCCATACCGATTGCCTGCGGGAATACCGTCGCCGTCCCTGCCCTGGCCACTCCGTGCAGCCCTTCATTCCACCAGTTATAGGCCGGGATATGCAATCTGAGAATCGCCGGGGCATTATAACGTAGCTGCGCCGCCCGTTCCTCTATGGTCATTTTGTTCACCAGTTCCGCCGCCCTGCGTCTCGCCTCTTCTCTCTCCATACTCATTTTCCTTTTCTTCTATAATATTTTATACGTCTATAATTGGAAATAAACCGACCGGATACCCCCTGTTTTACCCGTTTTTATATTAGCATAGTTCTGATACAATTTCCAGTGTTTAGTTTCCGTTTCCTAAGCAAAGCCTTGCATATTCCCCATCCTGTGCAAGCAGCTCCTCATGTGTCCCCTGCTCCGCGATATTGCGGCCCGACAAAACAAAAATCCTGTCGGCATTTTTAATAGTAGAGAGCCGATGGGCAATAAAAATGCAAGTCCTGTTCCGCTTCAGCTTTTCCACTGACTCCTGGATGATCTCCTCACTCCCGTAATCCAGGGCACTTGTCGCCTCATCCATGATCAATATCTTCGGGTTCTTAAGAAACAGCCTTGCAATGCTGATCCTCTGCCGCTGGCCTCCGGACAGCATAATACCTTTTGTCCCCACCAGACTGTCATAGCCCTTTTCCAGGGAAAGAATAAAATCATGGATATTCGCCAGTTTCGCCGCGTTTTTAACTTCCTCCTCTGTCGCGTCCTCCCTCCCATAGCGGATGTTGTCGATAATTGTCCCGTTAAAGATGTAGACTTCCTGCTGGACAATACCGACATGTTTTCTTAAAAAACCCATAGACAAGTCCCTTACATCGATTCCATCCATGCGGATACAACCGTCACAGACATCATAAAATCTGGCAATCAAAGAAGCAATGGTAGTCTTCCCAATGCCCGATACTCCTGCAAATGCCACCGTCTGCCCGCTCCCAATCTCAAACGACACGTTTTCCAGCACATTTTCCCCGGCATTCCCGTAACGGAACGAAACCTTTTCAAAAGAAATTTCCCCTTTAGGATCCGGAATAATAACTGCGTCCGCCTTTTCAATAACCGCCGGTTCCATTTCCATAATATCCATAAACCGGATAAAGCCCGCCTTGCCTTCCTCAAAAAGACGCATAAAATTGAGCATAGTCCGGATTGGTTCCGACAAACTCCCCGCATAAAGCAGAAAAGTGACAAGGACCGCCGCGCTCAGACTGCCTTTTGCCATAAATAAAGAACCGAATACGACAACAAGCATCGACAAAAACTGCGGATAGGCTTCTACCGTTTCATAAAAAAGAGCCTCTACCTTATAAAATAAACACCTGCTCACGGTATAAGCATTGTTTCTTTCCTGATAGCATGCTTCATGCTCCGCTTCTTTACCAAAAGCTTTTACGGTACGGATCCCGGAAAGCGTATCTTCCGTATACTCATTCAGCTCAGACAAATGCCTTTTATTCTCCAATAGAATCCGTTCCATTTTCCTGTCCGCATAGTAAGCCGCTATGCCAAGGAACGGCAGCGCGCAGAAAACGATCCGCGTCAGAGGAATATGTATGCTGAACATAATGGCAAATGCCCCGATAAATTTAATTACCGTCATCAGTAAATCCTCCGGGGCATGATGGAAGAATTCCGTCATACTCGTTAAATCGTTGGAAAGTACTGTCATAAGTTTACCGGCACTGTTCTCTGCATGGAAATCAAACGACATGGATTCATAATGACAAAACAATTCCCTGCGCATGGTTTCTTCCATTTTGGCTCCCATAGCATGGCCGAACCACGCATATATAATATTGCTTATTACTTTCACAACGGTCAGCAGTACTAAAACCGCCCCGGCCGCCAACAGCTTATTCCAGGTTCCTTCATCCCCTCTGCTCTGCGTCCACCCGGCGAGCACTTCCCCGGTCATATAACCGGAAACCAGCGGGAATAGCAGGACGCTGACTGCGCTGAGCGCCGCAAAAAACATATCCATAAGAAATATGCGGCGGTGGGGTTTATAATAGGATAAAAATTTCTTTGCTCTCTGTTTTGTAAATTGTGATTTCATATGTCCTCCAACCTGTTCCGGAGGGCTATTTTGAAATTACCCTCCCTGTGTCCGTTTCTGCCATCCTTTTTATTGTTTTCACTTTTCCATTTGTTGTTTTCATTTCTTTCTCTCCTTTCAAAGTTTTTATCTGCTTTCCATTTTACCATACTAAGGCAGAATAAAACATATAATTTCGCGGCCTTTCTGTTTTTTGGCAGCCTTTGTCCAGGGCCGCGCATAGGGCGGGGAGTGGACCAATGTCATTAACTTAAGCTTTTCGGGGTGCTGCAGACCATATATCTCAATCCG
>CANDKY010000075.1 GCA_947385425.1 uncultured Lachnospiraceae bacterium
GCTTAAATGCTTCCCTTGCGTTTGACAGCATTTTTTTCTTAAGTCAATGACATTGGTTCACTTGTCAACTTCCTGTTTTCCTTTATCCCCATTCCCCTTTACTCTCCATTCCCCTCCATTCCCCTCTATTCCTCATTCCCATCCTTCCGCTGCTTCGCCTTATAATAAAAAGTAGACCTCTTGAGGTTGCACATTTCCGCCGCCTCCGATGCGGTGATCTCCTTTGCCGCCCAAAGGTTATAAACCGCATCAAAGCCTTCCGGCACCGGGGTAGCCGGCCTGCCGAAACGTACCCCCTTCTGCTTCGCGGCCTCTATCCCCTCTTTTTGCCTGCTTCTGATATTGTGGCGTTCGCTCTCACTCACATAACTGAGCAAAGACAGCACAAGATCCGCTATCAGCGTCCCCATCAGATCCTTCCCACGCCTTGTGTCCAAAAGCGGCATATCCATCACCACGATATCCACCTTCTTCTCTTTCGTGAGTATCCTCCACTGTTCCAGGATCTCCGTGTAATTCCTGCCCAAACGGTCGATGCTTTTTATGTACAGCGTGTCATTTGGCTTCAGTTTCCTCAGCATTTTCTTATACATCGGGCGGTCAAAATCTTTTCCGGACTTTTTGTCCCAGAAAATATTCTCCTTAGGTATCTCCATTGCCTCCATAGCTATCATCTGCCTGTCCTCATTCTGATCCGGGCTGGAAACGCGTACATATCCATATAATGCTCCCATATCGTCCTCCTCTTATGATTTATAATTTTTCCGGCAAAGTCCCCATGACCGCACTAAGGATGTCGGGAACAGCTAATTCCATGAAAGCCTTGTGAAATCCTCCGCCATTTGATATAATTCTAATATTATTTTTGTTGGGGATAAACTTGTGGCTTACAATATTTCCCAGAAAAACAGCCCTGCGCCTGAATAAGGAATTGTTTCCAATAATCCAAAAAGAAGAGGTGAAAGAAATGAGGAAAAAAGCAGTAGTATCCCTCGGCCACCAGGCCCTGGGCTACACCACCACACAGCAGCATGACGCGGTACGGACAACAGCGAAAGCGCTGGCGGATCTGGTAGAAGCCGGTTACCAGCTTACCATCACGCACAGCAACGGCCCCCAGGTCAGCATGATCCACAAAGCCATGACCGAACTGCGCCGCGTATACATTGATTACACCCCCGCCCCCATGTGCGTTTGCTCTGCCATGAGCCAGGGATATGTGGGATACGATATCCAGAATTCCCTGCGGGCCGAACTTTTAAGCCGCGGGATTTCCAAAACAGTCAGCACCATACTGACCCAGGTGACGGTAGACCCCTACGACGGGGCATTCTACGAGCCGACCAAAATCATCGGACGGTACATGTCCAAAGAGGACGCCGATACCGAAATCAGAAAAGGGAATTATGTCACAGAAGAACCGGGCAAAGGCTTCCGCCGCGTGGTAGCGGCCCCCGCCCCCATTAAGATTGTAGAGATCGAGGCCATCCGCGCTCTTGCCGATGCAGGCCAGGCCGTTATCGCCTGCGGCGGCGGAGGCATCCCCGTGATCGAACAAAACCATATTTTGAAAGGCGCTTCCGCCGTAATTGAAAAAGATTCCATCGCAGGCAAACTGGCCGTCGACCTGAAAGCCGACCGGCTGATTATCCTGACCAGCGTGCCCTGTGTATACAAAAACTTCGGCACAGACAACGAGGAACCGCTAAACAGCCTCACCACCGCCGAAGCCGCCGCCTTCATGGAAGAAAAACAGTTCGGCGCAGGGAATATGCTCCCCAAGATAGAGGCCGCTATATCCTACCTCCGGGCATGCCCGGAAGGCAACGTGCTAATTACCTCCCTAAGCCATGTTTCCGACGCCCTCAAGGGCAGGGCCGGGACCATCATCCGGCCATAGAAAACACCTTCCGGCTGCCCCTGCCTTGAAGGGCAGATCCGAATGGGGGGATTTCCTAAAGAAATCCCCCCAGTGTTCCACCCTCATTCATCTTTCTGCCGCGCTGCCGATAAGCACCTTTTTCCCACAGAACGCAAACCCATACTTCCGTATACGTTCTTCCGGAATCCCTTTTGCTATAAGGTTCGCCTGATAATCCTTTCCGTCAATTTGACAAAGCGCCGCCTGGACTGTATCAGCCAGTTCCTTTTCCTTTGAACCCTGAACCTTAAATTCTATAATAATGGCATCATCGGTTACGATACCCTTTTCCGCTGTCCGGATCCTGCCATCTGCTAACCCTCTTGGCTCCAGCATCACGTCATACCGGCCAAAACCGCTTTCCCGGTTCGATGTAATCACATACCTGTCGGCCAAATCCACCATCAGCCCCAATACAAATCCATGATAGAAACGTTCCGGTTCCTCCCCAAAGGAACCTTTCCCTGTATCAAAGAAACTAAAAGTTGCAAGCGCCACCCTGTTCATATAATGGTTCATTGCCTCCAGGTCGTCCTGCAGCAATGCCCTGATAAAACCATTATAATCGGACAACGCACTGGCAAACCAGCCATGGACCATGCTGCGGAACATGACACGTACCTCAAAATTAGTCAGCTCCAGTTCATACTCCTGCTTCCACTCACCATACACAGTTGCATACATCTCATAGCTTTTCACTTTCAGATAACCACTTGCAAGCAAAAGGCTCCAGATAGCGCTTTCATTCTCGGCCAACTGATTATAAACAATCTGTTCATCAATCTCAGCCCGGACAGACTCCCCCTGCATCAGCATCTCAAAGGTCTGCTTAAGCTCCGGATTGCCTTCCTTTATCAGCTTGCCTGCAAGGCTGTTGGAGCTTGTGTTTGCCCAATACATACCAACCTTCTGCTTATCAAGAAAATTGATAATAGACCATGGATTATAAATATCCCTTTTCTTCCCAAACGTAAAACCGTCATACCATTCCTTCACCTGTTGTTTCTGTCCCGATAAGCCAAACTCGTCCAATGCCGTAAAAACCTCTTCCTCCGTAAATCCAAACAAATCGGCATATTTTTCTGAAGTGATAGTCACTACTTCCAAGTTATTTAAATCTGAGAATATAGATTCTTTGCTGACCCTCGTGATCCCCGTCATTAATGCCCTCTCCAGATGAGGGTTTGTCTTAAAGGAAGCATTGAACAGGCTTCTCATAAAAGAAACCATTTCCTCCCAATATCCGTTTACATAAGCTTCCTGCATAGGTGTATCATACTCATCCAAAAGGATAATCACCCGCTTGCCATAATACCGTTCCAGGATACCCGACAAAAAATTTATTGATTCCGTCGCAATATACTCTTCCATATCCGCCGAAACTTTCCGGTAGAAATCCTTTTCCTTTTCATTCAACAGCCCGCCATCTGTCAAAAAATCATATTTATTGTATAATCCTGTGATAGTGTGGCACATCTTCTTTCTGGCATCTAAATAAGAAGTTTCTTTTACTTTGGCAAAACTCAGGGAAATCACAGGCCATGTCCCCTGCATCTGCCGGAATGCCCCGTCCTGCCATATGGAGAGCCCTTCAAACATATCCCCCCGCCCTGCATATTCGACAGACAGAAACTTCTCTGTCATGCTCATATTCAAAGTTTTCCCGAACCTTCTCGGACGCGTAATCAATGTCACGTCATCATTGGATTCCCACCATTTCCGGATAAAATCTGTCTTATCGATATAGAAATTATTACTTGTCCTGACCTTTTCAAAATCCTGAAGGCCTATCCCTGTTGCCCTCGCCATAACACCCTCCTGTCTCAATTTGCGTCATGTTTTTGTCCAAATTCAAGAGACGTAGTGGGCATTGCCCTAAGGGGGGATCGGAACGGTGGATTCCTTAGGGCTACGTTGATTGAATTTGGACGAAAACAGGGCGCGAAGTAGTGAAGCGGTTGCACCGCTGCAGATTGCGGAAATGAATTTTAAGACACGCTCTAATCCAAGTTCCCTGCCGAAAGCGCCGCGATCAGCGCCCCAAATATAATACCAAAATCCGAGATATTGAAAATAATGCGTGAAAGCCACTTCCATCCCACCCCAAAGCTAAAATAATCCACCACATATTTCCTCTTCAGCCTGTCATAAGTATTGCTGAACGCCCCGCCCAGCAGCATAGCCAGGCCCGTTTTCAAGGCCCCGTTCCCCTTCAATCCCAAAGAAAGCACAAACAGCACAAAGACAAACACCGTCAGGCATACCGACAGCACAGCCACCGTCCGGCGCTGCCCCTGCCCCATATTCAGGAAAGCACCCCTGTTATGATGCTTACGCAGGAGCAGGAGGCCCCCCGGCCTCCCCCGCTCCCCCTCATCGGGAAATTCCTTCTCCACATAACTTTTAATCCGCATATCCCCCAAAAAAATCCCCGCTGCCAGCAAAATATATGCCATATCCATCCCACCTTTAACCAAACCGGCTTATCCCTGTTTCTTCTTCAGATAATAAAACCCATAAGCCGGGATATCAACCCCGCACGCTTTCATTTCCCTGCCGGAAAGCAAATCCACATAATCTCCGTCCGTCTCATTGATCCAGGCCGTCTTGTCATACTCACTGAAGTTGAACAAACCAAAAATTTTCTCCCCTTCATAATATCTTCCCATACAAAGCACGGAATTATCCCAGGTTTCCACCGTCCACGTATCCGCGTCGGATACAAATACCTTCTCCGACTTCCGGATCTGCTCCAATTTCCGCAGCCCCTGGAAAATCTGTCCCTGCACCGTGTCCGTATCCTCCGCATTCCCGGCCAGTTCCCAATCCATAGGGCCGCGGTGGATATACCTGGAATCCGCCGCCTTAAACGGATCCTCCTTGTAAGTGTAATCATTCACCTGCCCAATCTCATCCCCGCTGTACAGCACCGGGATACCGGACTGCATAAACATATACGCATGAAGCATCAGATCCATCCGGACTGCACGCCCCATCGCCTCCTCATCCTGCAGGGAAGCGGCCTTTTCCACACCGCACATAGACGCCGTCGTCCCACAGAACCTGGCATCCCCGGTTACCAGGTCCTCGTTATACAATTCTCCCCGGCTGCAGCTCTCCCCGGCCAGCCCCCGGAAATAATCATTCAAATACTTCTTATGGGAACGCTCACCGATCCCTTCCTCCATCAGCGTCCCGTAATCCAATCCCCATCCGATATCGTCATGGCAGCGCAGATAATTCAGGAATACATACTCTTTCGGCAGGGAATTAACGATATCAAGCTGCTTTTTTAACAGCCTGACATCCCGCGTCGCCACCGTATGCCACGTCGTCGCCATGGTAGTCACATTGTAAAGCATATGGCACTCCGGCTTTTCCAGCGTCCCGAAATAAGGCGTTACCTTCTCCGGCTCCATCACCACCTCCCCGAGCAAAAGGATTCCCGGGCAGACAATCTCGCCAATCATACGCATCATACGCACAATCGTATGCACCTGAGGCAGGTTCCGGCACGAAGTATTCAGCTCCTTCCATATGTACGGCACAGCGTCTATACGAATGATATCAATCCCTCTGTTTGCAAGATAAAGGAAATTATACATCATTTCATTGAATACCCGCGGGTTCCTGTAATTCAAATCCCACTGATACGGATAAAACGTCGTCATCACAAAATGCCCCGCGTCCTCAAGCCACGTAAAATTCCCCGGCGCCGTTGTCGGAAATACCTGGGGCACCGTCTTTTCATACAAAGCCGGTTCCTCCTCATTATTATAGAAGAAATAACGGCTCATATACTCCCCTTCCCCCTGCCGCGCCCTCTTCGCCCACTCATGATCCTCCGAAGTATGGTTCATGACAAAGTCCATGCAGACATTGATCCCCTTCTTATGGCAGGCCGCCGTCAGGCTGTCCAGATCCTCCATCGTACCCAGTTTTTCCTGCACTTTGCGGAAATCCGACACCGCGTAGCCCCCGTCCGACTTTCCCTCCGTAGTATCCAGGAACGGCATTAAATGGATATAATTGACATTACACTTCTCAATATAATCCAGCCTGCCCTCCACGCCCTTCATGTCCCCGGCAAAATTATCTATATAAAACATCATCCCAAGCATGTCATTCTTCTTATACCATCCCTGGTCTGCCTCCCTTGTCCTGTCGCTCTCCCGCAGGGCTTCCTTCCTCTCCAGAAAAAAGCTCCTCATATTTTCACACAATTCCGCAAACATGGAATCGTTTTCATACAATTCCATATACAGCCAGCGCAGCTCATCATGATGTCGCTCCAGCCTCTTCCGAAAAATGCTGTCGTCCTCTTTAATGCGCTGCACACTCCCCCCCTTATCATCTGCTTTCCCGCCGCCTGCTTTTCCGATAATTTCCTTCCTGTCTTTTCCTTTCATCGTTTCCTCCTCCAAAATCTCTTTTACATGTTTCAGCCATGCTCCGGAATATCCATTCTATCCCACCACCAGAATACCACAAAACCATCCCCCTTGGATAGAATTTTCTTTAAGAGCCTGTTTAAAAATCATTGCAGGGGAGCATCCCGCCTTTTTATATATTTTTCATACTTTCCTAAACATTTTCTAAGGAAAATAAGCAATCCTTAAGACAATCAACACACCTGGTTCATATTTCACGCATATAATACAGATAGTGGCGGTTTTACGGAAGCTGCCCCACACGGCAAACCAGCACAAAAAGGAGGCGGACACCAAATGCATCAGAAAAAAACACCAAAGAAGGTATCCATGACAGAGATCATCTCCAAAAACAAAAACATAAACTTGGACAAATATTCCTGCCTGCATGACTCCTTTCTGGAGGAACTGTCCTACGGTAAACGGAAATTCGGCGGTTTTCCCGTTTACCAAAGCTGCTGTGCAATGAATTTTAACTGATTTTTACATTTATCAACCGATTTATTCACACTTACCCGTACCCTGTCAATCACTTTTGTTTCTATGAAGCACATAGAACTTTTTCATGACTCAGGCTGTTCCAGCCGGATATACCCGTCCAGCCCGTCCCTGATCTCCTGTACCGTTTCCGACTCCAACTGCCACCGGCTGGAATTACCGCCCACCGGGCCTAACAGGAAATCCTTTTCCCGGTCCTTATCCACGACAAACAGTAAAGTATAATACAAATCCTCCCCGCTTTCCATATCCCGGAAGAAAAAGTGGCTCCGGTTTTCCCCTTCCGTATGGACCGGCATATCCAGATATACCGCGCTGTTATCCATCTGCAGGCTGTAGCCCTCTTCCGGCACCGGAGCATAATAGTCTTCCCTCCATGTATAGGAGCCGTCCTGCCTTCCCTCCACATAGACCAGTTCAAAATCAAGCGCCGCATCCACGGTTTCCTGCCCGCCATAACAATGCACCCGGAAATCAACCCGTAAAATCTCCTGTTCAGCCTGATCCTCCGAAAGAAGCTGCCCTTCCCCGTCAAAATGCCGTCTGGCGTACGGTTTCAATGACTTATCCTCCCCCAGCCATCCGTCGAACCTGCCATACTCAAAGAACTTATCCTCCTCAAAGCCTGCAATACTGTCCAGGAACTCATAGTCCACCACCGTATATCCCAGTTCCCCATCCTGCATAGGCAGTTCTTCCCCCATCCCAAATATCTTATCCTGCGGGATGCCCAGCGCCAAAAGCCCTTCCCGGCCTTTTGCCGCCTCTAATGCCCGCGCTTCCTCCTCCATCGCTTCCCTTTCCCTGACAGCCTTTTCTTCTTCCGTTTCATACCTGCCGTCGCCGCACCTTTCTACATGGAGATGATCGGCAAATTCCAGAAGCTCCTCACGCCCTACCCCATAACCGGCTATAATTTCCAGGACATAACCGTCCCTTTCATTAAAGAGGAATATATAAGTAGGGGACTGGTTTTTTTTCTCCTCCGGAAAAGTAATAATGTCCGCCTCCATGCCGCTTAATTCCATATGCTCCACTCCGCTTACACCTTCCACCGTTATCTGGTCATTCAGCTTCTCCAGCTCCGCCGTTGTATAAACAGGCATCACCGTGAGCCATTGCTCCCCTTCCCCTCTGTATTTACCATCCCCCTGATCCTGCATCCCTTCCGGTATATAATCCGGCTTCACCTGATATTCTCCCGGAACCAATTCATAATTCAGTTCGAATTTGTATGTTATATCATTCGCATCCCGATGCGTATCCTTCCTGAAATAAAACACTGCCGCAAACACCACCGACGGCACTGCCACAGCCAGCACAAGGGCAGCCGCTATGCCTGTCCAGTTTCTGTATATATTCCTTGTCCTGCTTTGTTTTTTATTCTCTGCCTGCATTCTCTCCCGCTTCCTTTCCTGTTTTCTTTCTTGTTCCCTTTCCTGTTTTCTTTCTTGCTCCCTTTCCTGTTCCCTTCCCGGCTTTCTTTCTTGTTCCCTTTCCTGTTCCCTCTCCTGTTTTCTTTCCTTACTATCCCCCTGCATATCGCAAGCCCTGCTTGCGTTTCCATCCATTATGCCGCTCCCGGCCCTCTCCGCTTTTCCCGCTTCCCCTTTCCGGATCTTATCATATGCTTCCTGCAACCTGTCCTCCACTACCTGAGGAATCTTTTCTTCCATATTCCTATCCATCCGCATCCTCCTCACTCCCGGCTGCCAGCCATTTCTTCCCGCAAAGCCTCACGCCCACGCTTAAGCCGCGTTGCGACAGTCGTTTCTTTCATATCCATATATGCCGCAATCTCCCTCACCTTCATCCCATAGACATAAAACAGGGTAAAAATGCTGCGATCCCGGGCATTTAACGGTTCTATCAGCTCCTTAAATTCCCGCCCCCCGTTATCCGTCCGGCTCTCCGGCTCAGGCACCTCCTCCATAGATACGCTTCTTTTTTGCTTTCCCAGAATATCCTTGCAGTTATTGATTAAGATCCGTATCATCCATGTTTTAAAATATGCATTTTGCCGCAGAGAACCGATCTTCTCATAACAATCCAAAACAGTCTGCGACATGGCATCCGCCACATCCTCCGGATTATCAAGAAATCCTCTGGCCACCTTATACATACTCTGCTTATTTTGCTCAATCAGCGATATAAGGGCCTCCGCATCACCCCTCTTCGCCTTTTTCACGAGTAGCTCCACCTGACTTTTCTCCTTTCAAAATTATCGTACAAAATGTAAACCCCTGCACCGGCCAATGCTTTCTTTTACACTTATTAGACAGAGAAACAATAGAAAAAATTGCAGCATTCTGAAAAATCCATTCCAAAACTTCCTCTGCATGGGCCTGTGCAATCAAGCAGGGGGAAAAGCCTCCCCTACTCGATTCCCGCGTATGTCAAGTTAATGTCTCAAATATCTTGTTCCATGTCAATCTGCTTCATTCGTATTTAATTGAAAAGGCAGCAAACCAAATGATTTACTGCCTCATCTCTGTTCATTACTATTATTTCATTTCCTGTATAATCTTCCTTGAAAATCTCATTGATTACCGGAATAATCAGGCAAATCAGCACCAATCACGTATTTTTAGGCACTTTCAGGTGTTTTATCCACGGTTTACACCAGCCTCTACACCATTTTACATTACCTTCAATGCGGATTCTATTTCTGACATTTCTTCTAATTTCGTATCCTTCATTACATGTACATAAATATCTATAGCCATTTCTATGCTTGCGTGCCCAAGAATATCTTGCAGCGTTTTAGGACGCATACCTGCTTCAATACACCTCGTTGCAAATGTATGACGTAAAATGTGCATGGAAACCTGTTTAATACCTATCCGCCTGCTTATCAGCCTTAAAGCATTATTATATGTAGTTGGCAATAAAGGAACGTGAAGTATCTGTATGTGGAGGCTGATGAGGACCATATAGCCCTGCAGTATAAAGACAAGAAAAAAATAGAGGAATGGGGACGGCACAGGTATGTGAAAAACTTACGGAAAAAGACGGGAAAAAACTTAAGGAGAGCTGGAATTACATAAAAAAAACCGGAAAGGGATGCGGAGGCGGATAAAAAAGGAAGACGGTGTAATGTATAGAAGCATTACAAGCAAGCATAAGCGGCCAGATTTCAGGAAAAATGCTTTTTAATAATGCGATTGCAGGTATATGTTGATAGAACAAATGTAGAAATTAAGGGGATAGTTTGCCCATTGCTACCCCCAAGTAAAGTTACGCTATCCACCTTGATAATTGAATAGACTTTACACCTTGGATGTGATATACTAAAAATGATTAGTAAATTGGGCAACCGCAAAGGGAGTGATAGCATGACAGATAATGAATTATTACTTGCACTATCAGATATGATAGACATAAAATTAAAGACTGTATTGCAGACAGAATTGCAACCGTTAAAAGATGATATAAGAAACATAAAGTTACATCTTGAAAACATAACCGACAAGAATATTCAATTATTAGCTGAAAACTATGTACCAGCGGCTAAACGATATGAAAAAGCTGTACCTGAAATTGAAGCAATGCAAGCAGACATAGAAATCATGAAAAAAGTAATTACAGAACATAGCGAAAAGCTACAGAAATTAGCATAACCACAATTACATAACAGTTACCACATAACCGAATATATCACAAACCCAAAGTGTAAAGCCTATTCAATTATCAAAGGCTTTACACTTTTTTATTTGGAGGTTATGGGATATGGCTAAATACTTTGAAAATATCAGCACATTAGAGCAATTAAGAAAACAGTATAAGGATCTATTAAAGAAGCACCATCCCGATAATGGTGGCAATGTAGCAGATATGCAGGAAATCAACGCCGAATATGATAAACTGTTCAAAATATTAAAGGATAGGCACGAAAGCAAGGCAACAGGCAATGCAGACAGCCAGGGCACAAAACAGTCTGACTACAGCCGGAACATGTACGACTGGGAAAATGACAAGGCATTGCGTGAAGTGCTGGAAAAAATCATCAACTTCAATGGGATTGATATAGAAATCGCGGGACAATGGATTTGGATTTCTGGAAATACATACGCCTATAAGAAGGAATTAAAAGAAATTGGCTTCAAATGGGCTTCAACCAAAAAACAATGGTACTGGCATTCTGAAAGGTAGTGTAAAATAGTTTGTGTTTTTGGAAAGAAATGGCTCCTTATTGGTAAGAATTTAGATATGACAATTTTTATCGAAAAGGAGTATTTTTATGGCGGTAGCTAAGGAACAAGTTCGACAGATTATCTCAGAAAACAACATTTCCAGTGTCGCGGATGTCTATTCCCTTCTCAAAGAAAGCTTTAAGGACATCCTTCAGGAACTTATGGAGGCGGAGTTGGAGGCCACCCTCGGATACGAGAAAAACCAGAAGGGGGATCTTGCCACCTCCAATAAGCGTAACGGCCATTCCCCTAAAACTCTCAAAAGCCAGTATGGGGAATTCCAGATCGATGTCCCCAGGGACAGGAACGGGGAATTCGAGCCAAAGCTGATCCCAAAATACCAGCGCGACATTTCCGGGATTGAGGAGAAGGTCATCTCCCTGTACGCGAGGGGCATGAGTACCAGGGATATTCACGACCAGCTAAAAGATCTTTATGGGATCGAGCTGTCCGCAGAGATGGTCAGCAAGATCACGGATAAGATCCTGCCCCAGGTCAGGGAGTGGCAGTCCCGCCCTCTGGCTCCTATCTATCCCTTTGTCTTTATGGACTGCATCCATTATAAGGTAAGAGAAGACGGGAGGATTTTGAGCCGGGCGGCTTATGTGGTTTTGGGTGTCACGACAGAAGGGTATAAAGAGATCCTTAGTATCACTGTGGGAGCCAATGAGACCAGCAAGTTCTGGCTGGGGATGTTAAATGACCTGAAAAACCGTGGATTAAAGGATGTCCTGTTCTTTTGTGTCGATGGGCTGGCCGGTTTTAAGGAAGCGATCAGCGCTGTTTATCCTCAGGCACAGATCCGGAGATGCGTGATCCATATGTTGCGAAACTCCTTCAAGTATGTTAACTACAGCGACCTAAAGAAATTTTCCAATGATTTCAAAGCGGTATATAACGCTCCGAATGAAGCGGCGGGGTATTCTGAACTGGAAGGGCTGAAAGAGAAATGGGGAAAAAAATATCCCTACGCCATCAGTAACTGGGAGAACAATTGGGAAGACGTGAGCTCTTTCTTTCAGTTTTCAGAGGAGATCCGAAAAATCATGTACACGACAAACATTATTGAGGGGTTAAACCGCCAGTACCGCAAAGTAACGAAAACCAAAAGCGTGTTTCCCAGTGACCAGTCCCTGGAGAAGATGCTGTATCTAGCCAGTGAGAACATCACGAAAAAGTGGACCCAGAGATACCGTGGATGGGATCAGGTACTGAACCAGCTGATCGTATTGTATGGGGAAAGGCTGACACAATATTTGTAAAAAGAAAAAGCCAGGGCGGCTTCAAATGAAAGGACAGCCGCCCCAGCCTTATTCCATCGGCACTCAGAGTATTGCCAGAAAACCCCGGTCTTATTCCTGAGGCCGAGTGTGAGCGGAGCCCACAAAAAGCGATCTTTGAGATGTCTTTATTTTGGTACGAAAAAACTGGGTAATGATGTATAAAAAATCCCGCGGTGGTTATACTGTAAATAGAAATAGCGGTCGACAACAGGAAATTCCAGGAACCGACAGCAAAATCTTACATATCGAACTCTTATCAGGGAAACCTAAATTTTCAAAGACACAGAATTCCTTACGCCCTCGGCAAACTCTGGCGTTTCGTTATGTTCCCAGTAAGGATTTTTATACATAATTGTCACATCATGCCCTTCTACTCCATACGCATCCTCCCCATCAAAAACTACCACATACCCTGGAACCTTCAACCAATTTTTGGTTCTAAAATACGCTTTGTCCAGACCTGAATATTTCACATAACTGCCTGGTCCCTCATTCCCATCATACTCGCCCAATATAATCCCTTCCGCTTTCAATCTAGGCACTATAGAAAAACTATAAGCCTGTATATCGTCCGCATTATACTCACTCATAATCTTGTCATTACAAATACGCACAAAATATCTTCCTGTAGATACCGGAATTATATTGTTCCCGGTTCCAGACGTTATCTTTTGCATCGCATAACCGCTGCTGGCCACATTCTGATAATCTCGTAACGGGCCGTATTTGATGAATCTGTAGAAATATCCAGTTTTAGCCTATCATAATTTCTATCCTCCTGCACATCAATATAAAACCAGTCATTATCTATAGGTGCACTAAGAGTAAGCCCCTGAAGCCCTACTCCATTTGTACCAAAGGGTAACTCTATAGCATGCATCGGATTTCCCGCTGGTTCTGTACCATCTCCATCATTACTTAAGGCATAATCCAGAATGAAAGGCTCACTTGCACTTCCCCCATTTGCAGACATTACTATCAGATAGTAACTCGTCTCCCCGGGATTCATTGAAATATAACCGATAGATTCCGGAAGAGTACCGTCCTCACCATTTATCAATGTCGCCATCTCACTCCCCACAATCACGTATCCGTCCAAATCTGTCAGATACAGGTTGTAATCCAGTTCCGGACGACCCGGCTGAGTCATTTGTGCCTGGATATAAATACCTTGGCTCAACGTTACCGGAATTGCACTGCCGTCCCCGGTTCCTGTCAGATAATACTGCAGACTTCCGTACTGCACTGCCTGGGCAGAAGGTTCATCAATCAGTTCCACATTGTCCAGATCAATCCGATCCCCTGTCTGGTAAATTACGGGTTCGTCTGGTAAGGCTGATGAAAAATCCGTAATTTCCACAGGCGTCTGTACTTTTATTTCTATATCTTCGCGGAACATAACCGGAAGTACTTCTTCCCCCAAAATGTTTTCCTCAATCTGGAGGCTTCCCATATTTTCCAGTTCTTCATCACTGATTTTCTCTTCTGGCGCTTCCGTCTCTACTGCATTTCTATATACCATCTCTGTGCGCCGAAATTCCTGTCCTTTTTGTATTACTCTCCATCCCTGTCATAATTATCCCTCTGTCACCTCCCCTCCTTTATGAACAGCCACAGTATAATACCTGCATAAAACAGGATTTCATCTTACAATTACATATATAGTATACCCCCAGTATTTTCCACCATCAACAAATATTATTTATATTTTAAAATCTTATTCAAGCTACTATAAATAATATTTATTTGAATGTATTCATTTCTATTTCTTAGGATTGCCCAAAACCGCATCGATACCGTGTCCAATCTGAATCTTCCGCAAACCACCTTCAAAACCCTCAGACATTCCTTCCATAAAGGTTGCCAGAAAAGCCCCGATAAGTTATAATAAACCCAATCGGGACGAATGCACATACCGTTGCCGGCCCGCACAAATAGAATAAACATACAAAACGGAGGTATAATATGAGCAGATTTACACTACCAAGAGATATTTACCACGGCCAAGGATGCCTTGCCGAACTGAAAAACCTGAAAGGCAAAAAAGCCATCCTTGTAGTCGGCGGCGGCTCCATGAAACGCCAGGGCTTCCTTGACAAGGCAGTGGGCTACCTGAAAGAAGGCGGCATGGAAGTCAGCCTCTTCGAAGGCGTAGAGCCCGACCCTTCCGTGGAAACCGTCATGAAAGGCGCTCAGGCAATGCGGGACTTTGAACCGGACTGGATTGTTGCCATGGGCGGCGGTTCCCCGATTGATGCCGCAAAGGCAATGTGGGCTTTTTATGAATACCCGGATACCACTTTTGAAGATCTGTGCATCCCTTTCAACTTCCCGGAACTGCGCCGGAAAGCAAAATTTGCGGCAATCCCTTCCACTTCGGGAACCGCTACCGAAGTAACCGCTTTCTCCGTTATCACAGACTATGCGGCAGGCATCAAATACCCTCTGGCTGATTTCAACATCACCCCGGACGTTGCCATTGTAGACCCGGAACTTGTGGAAGGACTGCCTCCCAAGCAGGTTGCCTACACCGGGATGGATGCCCTGACCCATGCAATCGAGGCTTATGTGTCTACCCTGCACTGTGCGTTTACAGACCCGCTGGCACTGCAGGCGATTGAGATGGTATTCGACTATCTGCCCGCGTCTTACCGCGGCAACATGACTGCAAGGGAAGAAATGCACTATGCACAGTGCCTGGCCGGAATGGCATTTTCCAATGCCCTGCTTGGCATCGTACACTCCATGGCACACAAAACAGGCGCAGCCTTCTCCACAGGACATATCACACACGGCTGTGCAAATGCCATGTACCTGCCTTTTGTTATCAAGTACAATGCAAAGAATCCCACGGCTGCCTCCCGCTATGCGGAAATCGCCCGCAGGATGGGGCTTCCCGGCACGTCCGAGCAGGCTTTAATCAACAGCTTATGTGAAAAGATTGACGACTTTAATGTACAGATGAATATCCCGAAAACGCTGAAAGATTTTGGTATCGATGAAACCGAATTCAAAGAAAAAATTGCAAAAATATCCGAACTCGCCGTAGGCGATGCGTGCACAGGCTCCAATCCGAGGGAAATTGACCCCGCTACGATGGAGAAATTATTTACCTGCATTTACTATGGTACGGAAGTAGATTTCTGATACATACAGAATAGAAAAGGGATGATAAACGTTTCCGTCTGTGCGGTTGGCACCCTGTACCCTCCCGGCAGCCCCTGGCCGCACAGAAGAGGAAAAAGCCATTCAAAAAAATGATGAGATTTCTTACTGCTTTTCCGGACGGGTTTGCTGCTGTTTCCGGCGGAGTTACCGCCTGGCAGCAAACCCGTCCGGAAAAACTGTTAGAAATATCTCATTTTTGCAGTTGGCTTTTTCCTCTTCTGTGCAGCCAGGGGCTACCGGGAGGGTACAGGGTGCCACCGCACAGGCGGAAAATTCACTCTATATTCTTGTTTTCCTTCACATCCTCAAACTCCCGCAGCATCTCTTCAGAAGGCGCAGGAGTCAGCAGGCTCACCGCCACAATGGCAAGCAGGCTCACCGCGAAACCGATGGCAAGAGAATACAGCCCCGTCACACTCCCCAGCGTATTCCCGCCTGCAAACGGGATGTAATCCCACACAATTACCGTCAACGCCCCTGCTGCAATTCCCGCCACTGCCCCCTGGAAATTCGTCCTTTTCCAGTACAATGACAGCAGCACCGCAGGCCCGAAGGCCGCCCCGAGCCCGGCCCAGGCATTGGACACCAGTCCCATAATGGAATTGTCCGGATCCAGGGCGATCACATAGGCAAGAACGGCAATCACAAACACTGTTATCCTGCTTACCAGCAGCACTTTCCCGTCGTCCGCATCCTTTTTGCATATCCCCTTGTAAATATCCTCCGCCACACTGGACGCACTGACTAAAAGCTGGGAATCCGCCGTAGACATAATCGCCGCCAATATACCGCACAGAAAAATACCGCCAATCACCGGCGCCTTGATATCCGTTGTAAACAGTTTCACAATCATCTCAATAAAAACATTCTCCTCCGCCCCGCCGCTCAGCACGGCAGGATACAGATACGCCCTCCCTATCACCCCGATAATAACGGCAAAAGCCAAAGAAAGCGTTACCCATACGATTGCGATGCCCTTGGATTTTTTCAGTTCCTGTTCATCCTTTACCGCCATAAACCTCACGAGCACATGAGGCATACCGCAATATCCCAGCCCCCACGCAAGCTGGGAAATAATATCCACCGCACGGTAAGTCCCCGTCCCGTCATTGGTAAGGCTCAAAAACCCTGCCGCCCCGCCTGGAACCTCACTCAGCTCCAAAGCCCCGGAAACATTGCCAACCCCTACGAACATCCACGCGATCACCGGCACCGCCAAAAGCCCTACCAGCATCAAAGTCCCCTGGATAAAATCCGTCACACATACCGCCAGGAAACCGCCCATAAAAGTATAAGTCAGAATAACCAGCGCCCCCACCGTAAGCGCAATCCGGTAGTCCATGCCGAACACCGAATGGAACAGCTTGCCCCCCGCCGCCAGGGCTGACGCCGTATACACCAGGAAGAAAACAACGATTGTCACAGACGATATCAGCAGCAGCACCCTTTTCTTATCATGGAACCTGTTTTCAAAATACGTCGGGAGCGTCAGCGCATTGTTTGCGCGTATCGTATACCTCCTCAGCCTCCCGGAGATAAACAGCCAGTTACACACCGTCCCTACAAAAAGCCCGATAGCAATCCACGCCTGCCCGGTCCCCAGCGCATAAACACTTCCCGGCAGCCCCATCAGCAGCCACCCGCTCATATCCGACGCCTGCGCCGAAAGCGCCGCCACCCAGCCGTTTAACTGGCGTCCCCCAAGGAAATAATCCTCGGAACTGTTATTCTTCTTTGCATATACCGCCCCTACCACCACCATCATAAGCAGATACAATACAAAGGCCACAATAATCCAGCCTAACGAATCACTCATTTCTTTTTCCTCCCTCTTCCAGTTTGTATACAATAATACCGTAATGCACATGTATGATTATACGTTAGAAAAGGAAGTACGTCAATCCCCCTTTCAGGCCATCTTCTCCGTCTCCATAGCAATGAATGCCTCCAACCTCTTATCATAGCGTGTCTTCTCCCCCTGCGCCGATGCCCGGACAAAATCCGACCTTTTGGAAGCCCTCTCATGTCTGGCGATTTCCTCCCCGTTCGTTTCACTGAACACCTTGATTTCCTTAAACTCCCGGAGCATGGCACTCTCCAGGTTTTCCCTGTCATAAGCCTTCTTATCCGTTATCTGCGTCTGCCTGTCATATTCCAGATACAGCCTCCGAAACGTATTTGCTACCAGCGCGCTTGCATCCGCCCCTGTCATAAACCGCTTCCCGGCCACCGCAAGATCTATCACCTCATCGATCACCCTGTCCGCCTCTGCCTCCACATGGGCTCTTTCCGGTTTCATCAGATGCACCTTCAAAATCCTGCGCAGCTCTTCCTCCGACGGCATGGAAGTGAAGAAACATTCATCAAACCTCCCCTTGCGGAAAAACTCCGGCGGGAGCCCTTCAATACTGTTGGCCGTAGCTATAATATAACAGGAACTTTTCTTCTCCTGCAGCCATGTCAGAAAACTGCCTGCCATCCGCTGCAGATACGCCCCCTCCTCCCTTCCACGGTTTCCGGTCCCGGCAAAACCCTTTTCAATTTCATCTATCCACAAAATGCACGGGGCCATTTCCTCCGCCTGCCTCTGGGCAATACGGAGATTACGCTCACTGTCCCCCACATGACCACCCATCATCCTCCCCATTTCCAGCCGGATCAAAGGCATTTTCAATTCCGCGGCCGCATACTGCGCAAACAAAGACTTTCCCGTACCCGGAAGCCCCATCACCAATATCCCCTTCGGCACCGCGACCCCCTTCTCCACGGCATCCTCCAGCCTCCCCATAATCATACCGCTTTCGTGAAGATGCCTGCCGATATTCTCCATATTAGCCATATCCACATGCTCCGCCATCTTCCACTCCAAAAGGCGGTCTTTTTCCAACAGCTTTACCTTCTCACTGCCTATCAGCTCCAGAATCTTCTTTTCCCGCCCGTCAAATGCCTCCGCCCCGTATTTCATTTCCGCCCTGCGGAAAAGATAATCGATCTCATAACTCCGGAACCCCTGAAGATAAGAAACGATTTCCCGCTTAAAATTATCCCCGGCTTCCACCCCCTTAGCCGCCAGCAATTCCCCTACCCTCCGGCTTATCTCCCCAATCCCCGGCTTCCGCCCCCTGATAATATGCACATACGGGAACAGCGCCGCCGGAAGGTTGTCCACATGATCCACCGTAAACAGCACAAGCATCCCCCCTCTTCCCGCCCCCGTTCCCAACAGACGGCAAAGAGCCGGCAAAGACCTGTCCCTGCTCTCCCTGTCAAACAAATGATAATTCTCCACAATAACCAATTCCGGCCCCTTCTGTGCCCTGAGCCTTTCCAAAGCAACCGCCAGATAACTGCCGCGTTCCACCTCCCCCAGCCCCAGGGAATCATCCGGTATCCTTCTCATGATATGAAGCCGCTGATACAAAGCCGGCCCAAAAACCACCCGCCCGGAAACCTCCCTCTCCCCATAACGGATCTCAACCGGAGCCGCACCGCCCTTAAAATACCCCTCCTGCAAAACATCCGCCACCGGCTCCCACTCCTGCCTATGCTCCATCTCCAGCACAATCCCATTCTTACCGCTGGAATAAACCTGATAAATCTCCTCCGCTATCTCCTCTGCCACATACATCCTGTCACCTCCAAAAAACCAACAATCCCCAACATACTGCCGCCCTGCAACAGCACAAATCAGCCACGAAAAACCCAGAAAAACGCCCTCCCCCCACGAAAACCTGGAAGAACGCTCCTCCCCCCACACACAAAAACCTGGAAGCCCCCCTTCCCCCCACGAAAACCTGGAAAAACGCCTCTTTCCCGGCGTTTTTCCGCGTGAAATGGATTTGCCAATGCTACGCATGGCAAATCCTAGAAGTTCTTAAGTGGTGTACTTTACCACTTTAGAACTTCTTTTCACGCTACGCAACTGGCAATCCCGCTAATCACCCCCAGAATCCCCCCCAGCAGGCAGACAGAGCCGAGCGCCTTCCACAGGCCGCCGCCCCTCCCGGCCGGCCTGCCCTCCTGTGAGACACCGGCTTCCAACAGCTTCCTGCCCTCCTCCGTCTGCCGCCTTAACTGCTCCTGCTCCTGCTTTCTCCTTCTCTTCTCCTCATCTTCCCTTTCAAACCGCTCTTTTAACCCGCTGCTTTTCCCCGCATCCGCCCGGAAACTCTCCGCCGCCCCATCGAGCACAGTAACCAGCGCATCGGGGAAAAACTCCAGTATCTTCCCTGCCGCATCCCCGTCCAGCAGCCCTGTCGCCACAGGGCGCTGCATACTGCATTTCCACACTTCCCTGTCAGTATAAGCCGAACTCTTCCGAATACTCCCGCCATGCTTTTCCTCTCCCCCCTGCATCCCGCCGCCTTTGCCCATATCCAGTGCATAAACAGGAAAAACCTGTACTATCTTCGTATCCGCCCCCCATTCCCTCTTACCGGAATGCTGGATTTCCATCAGGTTTTCCGCCAGGGGACGGAAGATTTCCTCCTTTCTCCCATACACCCGGATATCCTCCCCCGTAAAAACATAAGCCAGCACACAATACTGCCTGCGGAAGCCGCCCCCCGCCAGAGAAATCCCAAGAAACTGTTCCTGCCCCCCGGCTGCTGCCAGCGCATACATCCCCTTCCCCCTGTCAAGAAAACCGGAAAACCAGCATTGCTGCATTTCCGCATCCTCCCCGTACCTTTTCGTGGTAGAAAGCATACTGCGCGATATGGCCGTAAGAACCGGCTCATATTCTGACAGCCTGCTATCGCATCTCCGGACGCGGTAATCCCCCATATCCCCCTTAATTTTTGCATTGGCATAAATCCATCCATACACCGCCATTCCTTCACCGCCTCCCATTCGCCGGCTCCCGCTGATACCCAAATCAGCATCATGGAATCCCCGATTCCACACTATCTTATTAACTTCATTACTTCATCCGCCATTATTTTATTTGCCTGAAAAGCGCCGTTTTTGTTCTTTACTTCCCTTCTCCATGCTTCCAGGAAATACGAAATCTCTTTTCTGCCCTTCATGGCATTCTGCCCTAAATAAATACTTCTCCATAAATACATACACCCGAAAAACCGCATTTGCTGTGAAAAACCATCCTTCAGCCCCATCCGCCCCACGGCATCCAATATATCCTCCACCAGCCTTTTATCCAGCGCTTCCCTGCACATCTTGGCGCATGTGATTATTTTCTTACGTTCCTCTTCTTCCCTTTCCTTCTCCAGGGCCTGCTTCCTTTCCTCTTTCCTTAACTCCTTCCGTGAAACAGCCTTTCCGTCCTTTATTTTTTCCCTGCCGCCCGCTGTATTCCGGCTCCCGGCTTCCTGCTGCCGCCCTGCCGCCACTCTGCCCACAGCCGCCCTGCCGCCATTTCCCGCATTCTGGCCATCGGCAGTCTTTCCCCCCCTGCCGGATTCCGTTTCCTGCCGATGAACGGGAAGCCCCGCCTTACTGTCCTCTGTCCCATGCCATCCTTCGGACATTATGACCACACCGCCCGACGCTACGCATACCCTTCCTGTCCCATCCTCTTTTCCTATTCCATACCTTTTTTCTACTCCATCCTCTTTCCCTATTCCATACCTTTTTTCTACTCCATCCTCTTTCCCTATTCCATACCTTTTTT
>CANDKY010000076.1 GCA_947385425.1 uncultured Lachnospiraceae bacterium
AGGCGGCGCAGCCAATCGGCAAGGTACTGATCCAGGGACAGGTCAACGGTTTGGGGGTCACAACCATTGCGGCGTTTCAGGCAGTCACGAAGGTGGATGATTTTGCCTGTATCCCGGAACAGGGGATTGGGGCGGCAATCTCGACATTTGCTGCGCAAAACCGTGGCGCGGAAAAACAAGACCGGATCGGCAAGGGCTTTTCTGCCGGACTGCGGCTGGAAGTCTGTTACTGGCTGCTGATTGGAGCGGTGACGTTTTTCTTCCGGGAGCCGATTGTTTCGCTGTTTGTTACGGGAGCGGAGGCGGACGAGGTAGTGCGTTTAGGCAGCCAGTATTTGCTGTATATGTCCCTTTTTTATCTTTGGCCGGCATTTACCAATGGGTTTCAGGGTTTTTTCAGGGGTATGGGGAAAATGTACACAACCATTTGCGGGACAGTGCTCCAGATCACGGTACGGACGGTGTGTACATATCTTCTGGCACCTGCTATGGGGATTGTGGGGATTGCGTTTGCCTGCCTGATTGGGTGGTCGGCTATGTTATTATTTGAAGTGCCGTATTATTTTTACGGATTAGGAATTGTCAGGAAATAACTTGTTAATTTGACGCCGTATAAATGTTCAACTGCAAAGAAGATAATCGCAGGCGTAGCGGACTGCGCCAGGATTATCTGATGCCGCAGACGGACATTTCGACAAGTCAAATTGATGAGTTATTTATGCAACGCTTCCGTCATCCTTGTGGCAGACCTTCCTATCAAGTGGATTGGGGAGCAGGGGGAAGCTTCCCGGAAATAGTTTTTGAAGAACAGAGAAGTGACTTTTCGCTGTAATGACACCAGATACCACGTAAGGATTGAGGACGTGGAAGTCTACGCACAGGGCTTTGCGGCTGTTGCGGTGTAACCGATTCACCACTTTGCGTGATATTTGCGCCAAATTTAATCAACGTAGCCCGCTGCGCCTCTTAAATTTGGCACAAATCTCCCACAAATTGTGACGTACATCTGGCAGAAAGCATTTTTCAAACACGCTCTAGCAAAAAAGGATTTGAAAGGGGAAGGTGCATATGCTGGTGCGTAAAGACAAAGTTAAATACAGCTTTTAGGTGTGTTTTTTCATGGAAATGTTTCTACAGATATTTCCATGGGAAAGAAAGCCAGCCTGAAATGATTTATACATAAGCGTCAGATTATCAAAGAAACAAAAGTGGCTGAAATCTACAAAGGAGATTCCAACAAGTCAAATGACTGTAGGCAGCCACTTGGCTTGTTGCTTGTGAAAATAAAATATAGAAACAATAAATCATCAGACCCGGAAGGGAGTGCAAAAAGCCCCCTTGCCGGGTCTTTCTGCATGGATAAGGATACGGATATATGGGATTTCCGTACCAGAAATCATGGAGATATGGAGAGCTACAACGTATGGATGGAGCATTTGAGAGGGCACTTTATTGACAATATGGCATATTTGCCATATACTAAACATAGAAAGGAAATTGGAGATTACAATGGATAAATTTGAGGTGGAATTTTATACTAAAGATAATGGTGAAAAACCGGCGAAAGATTTTATCCTTGGTCTGGATGTGAAAATGCGGGCGAAAGTTTTGGGAATCATTGACGTGTTGGAGGAAAAAGGAAATCAATTAAGAGAACCATACAGTAAGCATTTAGAGGATGGGATATTTGAGATTCGCGGAAAAGTAGGAACAGATATAACAAGGGTTTTATATTTTTTCTACTATGGCAGGAAAATTGTAATGACGAATGGATTTATCAAAAAAACGCAGGAGACGCCAAAACAGGAAATAAGACTGGCAAAATCATATCGTAAAGATTATTTGGAAAGGGTGAAGGAAAATGAGTGAATTTCAGGAGTTTTTAAATGAACAATTGCAGGATGATGAATTCAGAAAAGAATGGGAAGATATTCAGCCGGAAATGGATGTGATTCGTGCAATGGTGGATGCAAGGATTTCACAAAATCTTACCCAAAAAGAACTTGCAGAAAGGACAGGAATCAATCAGGCAGATATAAGCAAACTGGAAAACGGAACGAGGAATCCTTCTCTTAAGCTGTTAAAGCGTTTGGCAGATGGAATGGGAATGACATTAAAACTGGAGTTTGTTCCGAAAACTCCTGCCAAGGGTTAAGTAAATATAGGAAACAAATTCCGGATATTGCAACGGACACAGAAGCGGTAGCAGGGCGGGAACGGAATCTGGAAGCGATTTGGGAAACCAGCAGACAACCGCAGTTGACATGGGTGATTATTGGCTTTTGAATGGTTCTAAAGTCTTTATCACAAACGGTTATTATGCAGATACTTATTTTGTTACGGCTATGACAGACAAAGAAAAGCGCAGCAGGGGCATTTCCGGCTTTATTTTAGGTGGGGATGGGATAATCATTTCTACGTATGGTTTCAAAAGAAGGACTTACCGTTATAAGTTTTAGCAAAGAATTTAAGTGGATTCGGGAAAGAAGGAAATATGGGAAAATTACTGGCGCTTATCTTACTTTGGGCGATAAAAAGTCTGGGGAAGTAAAGTATTGATAAAAGTATGCCTGAATACTATAATAGGGTTAATATGATGATGCAGGAGGGGTAACTATGCCTACAGATATGCAGAAATTTTGGGGAATATGGGGGCAGGCAAATGGGTTATACAGTTCTTGGGCTGCTTCAAAGAATATCAACTATTATCTGCTGCTTGTTTTGTATACTTTGGAAGGGCAAAAAGCAATGACGCAGAAAAAAATCTGTATCTGTACCGGGCTGACAAAACAGACAGTCAACAGCGTAATTCGCTCTTTGAAGGAAGATGGCTATGTTGACCTTGCTCCCGGCATTGAAGACCGCCGGGAAAAGCAGGTTACATTGACCGATAAGGGGATTGCCTATTCCAATGAACTTGTAACGCCATTGCGGGAGCTGGAACACCGCGTATTTCAGGTTATGGGAAGCGACAGGGTGCAGCAGATGGCAGACAATATTGCATTGTTTAATACCTTGCTTGAGAAGGAAATGGGGAAAGATATGTAATTAAATATTTTTTTACATAGTATGTAGCACGTACACCGTAAGCCATGCGCTTCGGTGTATTTTTTGTGCGGAAATGTTTGTATAGAATTTACAACCCAAAAAAGTTTTTCTTGACATTTAGTATGTGTACGGACTATAATGAATATAGTACATGTACAGACTATATTTAAGGAGGAACGCTATGATCAGCAATATTGTTTCCTATCTGGAGCAGATGAACAAATACTACTCTGTTTGGCAGGAATTTAATTATGTGTATGAAGACTGGGCAAAGGCACATGGGGTATCTGTCAACAGCCTGCTGGTGTTGTCTGCTATTCATGAAGGAACAGAAGATTGCACACAAAAGAAAATCTGCCTGAGATGGAGAATACCAAAGCAGACGGTCAATGCTGTTTTGAAAGACTATGAAAGGAAAGGCTTTGTTGAACTGTTTCCCATGCAGGAGGATGAAAGGAATAAACTGATCCGGTTTACAGAAAAAGGAAAGAGATATGCAGACGGAATTATTTCCAGGCTGCGGAAAGTAGAGCTGTTTGTTTCGGAAGAAATGGGGATTGAGCGTATCAGACAGCTAAACGAAAACATGACTATGTTTGTTACGCTTTTTAGCAAGGCAGGGAGTAAGGATGGATAAATATCTAAATTTGAAGTGTGTAGAGAAAAGACAGGGTGAAGTAAAGTTTTTTTTAGAAAAGAGGCAGGAAGGAGCAGTAAAACAAATGCGTGATGTAAAGACTTTCTTTAAATATGTAATACCTTCTGTATTATCCTTTGCATTGTCAGGGGTTTACACGATTGTGGATGGTTTCTTTATTGGAAACAGTATCGGTGATCTGGGGCTTTCAGCCGTAAATATCGCTTATCCGATCGTGGCTGTCATCCAGGCGCTGGGGACCGGGATCGGCATGGGCGGTGCCATTTACTATTCCATTAATAAAGCGGAAAAGAAAGATGCCGAGGCAAAAGAGTTTACAGCGGGTGCAATGTGGCTTTTG
Source organism: uncultured Lachnospiraceae bacterium (assembly GCA_947385425.1). Taxonomy (GTDB): domain Bacteria; phylum Bacillota; class Clostridia; order Lachnospirales; family Lachnospiraceae; genus Kineothrix. The sequence goes on from CANDKY010000076.1 coordinate 4,047, forward strand.
GCGATTTTCAGTGTCATCCTGACATTTTTAATTTTTTTCCTGAACAGCCCCCTTTTAAGGTTGTTAGGGGCAAGCGGGCAGCTCCTTTCCTTAGGGGAGGAATATATTGCAGTGATTGCCATAGGGGCAGCCCTGCAGGTGATTGGTACGGGACTGGTTCCTTTTATCCGTAATCATGGCGGCTCTTTTTATGCAATGGTTTCCATGATTGCAGGATTTGTTACCAATATCATCCTTGATTATGTGTTTGTCTGGGTGCTGGAACAGGGCGTTGCAGGTGCGGCATGGGCTACCATTATCGGGCAGGGTGTTACCATGTTGATTGCACTTGTTTATTTATTAAGGAAAAAGCAGTTTACACTTAGGATTCCTTTTTCAAAAATGGGAATGGTGTCAGCGTCTATTATTAAGATTGGGATTGCACCATTTGGGCTTGCCATGTCGCCCAATATATCCCTGATCATTATCAACCGTTTTTCGGTTTCCTATGGCGGAGAGCCTGCAATCGCCACTTATGCGTGTATTGCGTACGTCATCTGTATCATTTACCTGATTTTACAGGGGGTGGGGGATGGAAGCCAGCCGCTGATCAGCCAGTGTTACGGTGAGAAGAACTGGGATGACTTGAAATTTGTGCGGAAGTTGGCGTATGGGTTTGCGTTTGCCCTGTCTGTCGTTGGCTGTATCATTATGTATGTGACGAGAGGAAGCCTTGGCGTGCTGTTTGGGGCGTCTGGCGCAGTAAATAGGGAGATTGCCAAAATCATGCCTGTATTTCTGGTTTCCGTACCTTTTGTTGCAGTTCTCCGTATTACCACAGCAAGTTTCTATGCAACGGAAAAAAGCGCATTTTCTTATATACTGACCTTTATAGAGCCGATTTTTATGCTGGTGCTGATGCTTATTTTGCCGCCTCTGTTCGGCGGGCAGATCATGGTCTGGTGGAGCACGGTCTTTGCAAGGATTTTGTCCGCACTATTGGCTTTGGTCTTAAAGCAGCGTGTGGATAAGCAGGAACTGTCTTTGTGAAAAACTGTTTGATAAGGGAAAGGATGGGATAAAGATGTCAGACAATGTTTTAACATCATTTTCAGGGAACTTTGACCAGTACCCTTTTTGTGTGAAGCTTGGTCAGGACGAATATAAAATCGGGGAAGGGAAACCGGAGTTTGTTGTAAACTTCAAAAAGCCGGTTTCCATGCACTCACTTATTACAAGCACTTCCCTTGCGCTTGGAGAGGCGTATATGAATGGGGATTTGGAGATTGAAGGGGATTTGTATCATGCATTGAATCACTTTCTGGGGTAGATGGGTAAATTTTCTACGGACGAAAAAGCTTTGAAGAAACTGATCTTCACATCTACGGGCAGGAAGAACCAGCAGAAAGAGGTACAAAGCCATTATGACATTGGCAATGATTTTTATAAACTTTGGCTGGATTATACCATGAGTTATTCCTGTGGATACTTTCAAAATGAGACTGACACGTTCCCCGGAGGGGTGGTTCCGAGCCTGCGTGAAATAATGCAGATAGCAGGGGATATGAGGTTTTATACCATAGAGGTAGAAAGTCTCCGCAGGCATTACAACAAGACTCTGTTATGCTGGAACAAAAATTTTCAGGAGCATCGCAGGGAAGTGGTGGAAATGTTTGATGAACGGTTTGCGCGTATGTGGGAATTATTCTTATGTTCCTGTGCGGCGACGTTTATGAATGGAATTATTGACCTTCACCAGATCATTTTTACCAATGATGTAAATAATGGGCTTCCAATGACTAAATGGTATTAGAAGCTGTAACAGCGGTTTGAAGGAAGTATCCGTTTATGAATGAGGGCCCGGAAGATTAAGAAGTACCACTGTGATGATTTTATCCGTACCTTGACAAATGGAACAATCCGGACTATGACACCAATTCCAAAATCTATGAGGAAAGTACTCCGAAGAACAAAACTTCCCGCAGAACCATTGTCATCAATGACTTTACTTATAAATGGCTGATGGAGCAGAAACGCAGGACAGAGCAGATGGGGATTGAAAGCGAATATGTCATTCCGGCAAACAGTGGAAGGATGGTAAAGGAAAGCAATATTACCAGTACTTTCAAAGCTTTTTGCAATAATGTTGGAGCAAAATATAAGCCATCCCATACCTGTAGAAGAAGCTATGTGACTAACTGTCTGGATAAAGGCATGAAGCTGGCGCTGGTTTTAAGAAACGTAGGGCATAAGAATAAAAGTACAACCTTAAACACCTACTATAAGTGCAAAAACGATTACGAAGACAATCTGGCAATCCAGAATGAAATCTTTAAGATATATGACTTCGACTTTGGCGGTGTACAAAAAGAACTTGTGTTCGCACAAAACATCTCATTCACAATATGCGTAAAAACATAGTAACTATCAGTGCTTACAGCAATGAAGCAAGTATCATACGGAGTAAAGGAAAACCTTGAAACCCTGATAAACACTGGCTCCACGCCTGGCAACACCTGGCAACGCCCCAAAATCCTCATTTTAAAGCCCTTAAACATAGCGGAAGCCCCCAAAAATGCGGCTTCCGCACTCCTGAAGGCTTCCTTAGGGGAGGATAAGTATTTTACCTTATCTTTTGCTTACAATCATATTATGGCCAGTGGAAAAAAGTTTATACACAGAAAAGGCAAAAAAAATTTACTTTTCGGGGAAAATATTATATACTATACTGTAATCCATGCGTTGTACCGGTTTTGGGAGGAAAAAAGAGGACATGGTGCATGGCGGAAGGCATTTCCAGGTATGCGGCGGGCATGGTTGGGATCATCCTGCCGGCAGGCTTTGGGAACAAGAAAAAAGAATATAAACAAAAGGTGGTATTACAAATGGCATTATTACAGGATTGGCAGGCGAAAGCGTATTCGGAGACTGCAGACAAAAATGATTTGCAGCGGCTCTGGGCAGAGTATTTCCAAAGAGAAAAGGCGATTTATGCAGAGTTATTGAAGAACCCGGACGAAGTGGTGACGGGGACAGTGAAGGAGCTTGCGGAGAAGTACGATGTGGATATCATGACGATGACAGGTTTTCTTGACGGGATCAACGACAGTTTAAAGGAAGCAAACCCGATTGAAGAGATGACAGAAGATACAAATGTAAACCTTGGGTTTGAGAAAGAGCTGTTGTTTAAAAATATGGTTGCCGCAGGAGCTGACTGGCTTTATAACCTGGAAGAGTGGAAAGATATTTATGATGAAGATACACGGAAGCGTATGTACAGGGAGCAGAAGAGCTCGACGACTATTGTAAAAGGCGACAGGGTATACCCGAACGATCCCTGTCCATGCGGCAGCGGAAAGAAATATAAGAAATGCTGCGGCAGGAACCGATAGGGAGGTATCAGCAGGAAAAAGAGGGAGAGGTATGCAAAGCAGGGTAGAAGAAGCAGTGAAGACTTTTGAGTCCGGTTATGGCTGTGCGCAGTCTGTATTTGCCACGTATGCCGATCTGTTCGGCATAGACAGGGAGACGGCATTGAAGCTGTCCAGCCCTATGGGCGGAGGGATCGGCAGGATGCGGGAGGTATGCGGTACGGTTTCTTCTATGGCATTGCTGGCAGGGCTTAAGGAAGGCAATATCGATCCGTCCGATGAAGAGGGCAGGGAGAGGATATATCTGCTTGTCCGTAAGATGAGCGACCTTTTCCGGGAGGAAAACGGGACAATCATCTGCAGGGAACTGCTGGGGCTGGAAGAGATGGAACAGAGCGCGAAGCCGGGGAAGCGTACAAAGGAATATTACGAGAGCAGGCCATGCAGCCGTTTAGTAGCAAGCGCGGCGAAGATTGTGGAGGATATGCTTCTGGATGCGGAAGGGGCATAACTGTTATTGTCCGCAGGCCGGCGCCCCAGAGCTACTCGTAGGGCGTGGGAATGAACTGTATGGAGTTCCTGGTTTAACTAAAAAAATTAAATTTTAGTCTTTACAGATCGGAAAAAGTGTCATAGAATAACAACAGGCAGTAACAGATTTGCATGAAAGAGTAAAATGCGATCATAGGATTAAAAAAGTGCGTAGAGAAATTGTATAGGGAAAATGCGTGGAAGAGACGAGTAAGGTGTTGTAAAGCCCCAGAGAGGGATGCCGCCTGCCGGATGGGTAAGTTATCGGCGGGATGTGCTGGAAGTATCCTGGCCGGAGACATCGGAAAACCAGCTCAGAGCGGCTTTCATACAGCCCGGAGGCTCCGTTATCGGCCAAAGAAAGTGGTTTTGTCAGGCATCTTTGCGGAAAGTATCTTAAAATTCATTTCTGTAATTTTAAGGCACGGCCGGAAGGGTTATTTACGGCAGGGATGGGACAGGACAATAAGGGTGGAACCGCGTAGATATCTGCGTCCCTTACATTGCCGAGAGGTAGTGTAAGGGATTTTTTTATGCACAGGGGTGCGTAGGGAAATTAGCAGCTTTGCTGCACGCACCCCGCGCGGCGAGTAGGGGGAAAAGCCTCCCCTACTCGATTGAACAGGGGTGCGTAAGGAAATTAGCAGCCCATGCAGAGAAATGAAAAATATATCAGGAGGGAAAAGGAATGAAAGAGAATTGGAGAGAAAATTGGAAAGAAATCTGGCATGAGTTCCAGACTGTTTTGGAGGAGATGACGACGTTAAAAAAGAGGGAATACCTGCTTACACTGGTAGTATGCGTGTTGTCCGGCCTGGTGGTGGGTATGTTGATTTCGCCGAAGAAAAGCCTTATGATAGGGAGCCACAACGGAAATAATAATAATAACGGGAAAGCAGGCGATCTTCCGGAGGAATGGGAGGATGCGGAGGAATAAACAGGACGCATTTTGATTCCGGAGGGATAGGGGCATCAAGTCCAGGACAGGAAAGGAGTAAAGATATAAAATGAAAATCGTATTGAAAGACGGGAGCAGTAAAGAATATGCATCGCCTATGCGTGTCATCGACATTGCGGAGGATATCAGCGAAGGGCTGGCCAGGGCGGCGTGTGCCGGGGAAGTGGACGGCAGGGTTGTGGATTTGCGGACAGTGGTTGACAGCGACTGCAGCCTGAATATCCTTACGGCAAAGGATAAGGAAGGGCTGCAAGTGGTAAGGCACACCGCGTCCCATGTGCTGGCGGAGGCGGTGAAAAGGCTTTATCCGGATGCAAAGCTGGCAATCGGGCCGAGTATTGATAACGGATACTATTATGATTTTGAACATGCGCCTTTTTCCAGGGAGGATCTGGATAAACTGGAAGCGGAGATGAAAAAAATCATTAAGGAAGGGAACAAACTGGAACGCTTTACCCTGCCCAGGGAGGAAGCGGTAAAGTTTATGGAGGAGAAGGGCGAACCGTATAAGGTGGAACTGATCCGTGACCTGCCGGAGGATGCGGAGATTTCCTTCTACCGCCAGGGGGAATTTACGGATCTCTGCGCGGGGCCTCATCTGATGAGCACGAAGGGGATTAAGGCTTTTAAACTGACTTCCTCCTCGGGGGCTTACTGGAGAGGGAATTCCGATAATACTATGCTGCAGAGGATTTACGGCACCGCTTTTAATAAGAAAGAAGAACTGGCCGAATATCTGGAGTATCTGGAAAATATTAAGCTGCGTGATCACAATAAGCTGGGGCGTGAGATGGAATTGTTTACTACGGTGGATGTGATCGGCCAGGGGCTTCCGCTGCTGATGCCGAAGGGGGCGAAGATTATACAGACGATGCAGCGCTGGATAGAGGATCTGGAGGATAATGAGTGGGGTTATATCCGGACCAAAACGCCGTTGATGGCGAAGAGCGATCTGTATAAGATTTCCGGTCATTGGGATCATTATACGGACGGTATGTTTGTGCTGGGGGACGAGAAGACAGATAAGGAAGTGTTTGCCCTGCGCCCTATGACCTGCCCGTTCCAGTATTATGTATACAAGGCGGCCCAGCATTCCTACCGGGATCTGCCGCTGCGTTACGGCGAGACTTCCACATTGTTCCGGAATGAAGATTCCGGCGAGATGCACGGGCTTACCAGAGTGCGTCAGTTTACGATTTCGGAAGGGCACCTGATTGTACGGCCGGATCAGATGGTGGAAGAATTCAAAGGCTGTCTGGCTTTGGCAAAATACTGCCTGACCACGCTTGGGCTACAGGACGACGTAACCTATCATCTGTCCAAATGGGATCCGGATAACCGGGAAAAGTATATCGGCGAACCGGAAGTATGGGAAGAGACGGAAGGGCATATCCGGAATATTTTGACGGAACTGGGGATCCCTTTTACCGAAGACGTAGGGGAAGCGGCTTTTTACGGGCCGAAGGTGGATATCAATGCGAAGAACGTGTACGGCAAGGAAGATACCATGATTACTATTCAGTGGGACGCTTTGCTTGCGGCACAGTTTGACATGTATTATATTGACCAGAACGGCGATAAGGTGCGCCCGTATATTATCCACAGGACTTCCATGGGCTGTTATGAAAGGACGCTGGCATGGCTGGTTGAAAAATATGCGGGCAAGTTCCCGACCTGGCTCTGCCCGGAACAGGTGAGGATCCTCCCGATTTCGGAAAAATATGAGGAATATGCAGGACGGGTGGAAAAGGATCTGAGAGCCAACGGGGTATTGGCGCAGACGGATAACCGTTCGGAAAAAATCGGCTTTAAGATTCGGGAAGCAAGGCTGGCGAAGGTTCCTTACATGCTGGTGGTAGGGCAGAAAGAAGAGGAAGATCGGACGGTATCCGTCAGGAGCCGTTTCGCCGGGGATGAGGGCGTAAAGCCCCTGGCGGAGTTTATAGATCAGATTTGCAGAGAAATACGGACGAAGGAGATACGGAAGGAAGAAGTACAGAAGGAAGGCTGAAAGGCGCGCGTGTTTGAAGAACCCTAAGGTAAAAGGAAAAGGCGGATACATCATGGATAAAATAAAGAAAGCCATAAAAAATTGGGGATATAGTGACTGGTTCGGCGTGCTTTTTCTTCTGGCTGCCATAGGAATGCTTGTCTGTTCGGTACGCCTGTGCTTTTCGGACGGGATTTGGTATGACGAACTGTATACGATGGGGCTGGCGGACCGGAGCTACAGGCAGTTGACAGCCCTTACGGCGAGGGATGTCCATCCGCCTTTTTACTATTATTATGTCAAAACGGTACAGGGGCTGTGCAGGGCAGTAATTCCGGGGATAAATGTTGTTGTGGCCGGGAAAATCTGTTCTGTCCTGCCGCTGGCCGGCTTGTTTGTTTACGGAGTAACGAAAGTACGCCGGCATTTCGGGCTGCTCTGCGCCGGCCTGTTTGTATTCTGTACCGTATCCATGCCTTCCCTGCCCCAGTATACAGTGGAAATCAGGATGTATACGCTGTCCATGTTTTTGGTAACGGCGGCTTTCCTGCATGGGTATGAAATTGTATGCGGGGGCAGGGAAGGGGAATCACATGCTTTTGCTGTACGCGGGGGCAGGGAAGGGGGAACACATGCTTTTGCTGTACGCAGGGGCAGGGAAAGGGGATTACCTGACCTTGCCGAATCTGCCGGGAAAGGAAACACGGCGGTATCCGGCGCGGGGAAGCAGGGATGCGGCGCCGCAGACTGGATCTGCCTGGCGGTTTACGGCATTCTTGCCGCTTATACGCACTATTTTGCATGTGTGGCAGTGGCGATGATTTATTTTTCCCTGCTTGTTTTTTTTCTATATGGTTCCTATAGAGCGCATGGGGACAGGGGGAAAAAGAAGTTTCCCTGGAAGGGATGGCTTGCGGCGGCAGCGTTTTCCATCCTAGCCTATCTGCCCTGGATGGCGGTTGCGGCAAGGCAGGTGGCGCAGGTAAAGGAAAATTATTGGATCCTGCCCTTAACGTGGAGGATTTTTGGATCCTGCGTAAAATTTCTGATGAAGCCGCAGTTTGGAAGCGGCGGCTTCCAGGTAGCGGCAGCGGTGTTATTGTTTGTGCTCTATGTAACTTTGTTCGTTTATATTTTATGGAAAAACAGGGCGGATCGGAAATTGTGTTTCGTCTGCATGGCGGGAACCGGAATCCTGGCGGGAGCAGTATTGTTCGGTTTTACGGCTTCCTTCCTGATACGCCCGATCTTCATCACCCGCTATATGCTGCCGGCCGCAGGGTGTTTCTGGCTGTCCTTTGCGGTTTTTGTAAGCCGGGCGGCAAAAGAGAGGAAGATACTCATCCCGGTGCTGTGCTTTGTGCTGGCCATAGGCATCGGCGATTTCCGATGGTTCCGCAACGATGAAACATGGCGGCGTGTCAAAATGGAAGAAGTACAGGAGACACTTGCCCTGATCCATCCCGGAGACATAGTAGTCACCCAATTCAACCAGGTACAGGGTGTGACGGGGTATTATCTCGAAAACAAGACCTATCTATGGGACAGCGAACCGGAGGAACTGCTTTGCGACATAATCGAAAATAAGTATGAAACGATAACGTCAGCAGAGCAACTGGGGCAATACCTGGAAGACGGGATAAGAGTCTGGTTCATCGGCAACCGAAACTCAGATTTACTGGAAAAATGGGAGCAGGAAGGCATCCGCGCCAGAGAATACCGGGAAGTCATGCTGGAAGTTTACTGGGTATCATTATATGGACTGACAAAATAATACGGCCGCGGGAAATGGAAAAGGCGTTCTTCCGTGTGAAACGGATTTGCAGCTATACATGGCGGCGATATAAATTGGCTGTGAAAAGCCCGGAAGAAAGCCCGTTTTCCGGGCATTCTTCCAGACATTTAGAAACTCTTAGGCTGTGTCCTTTACAGCCTTAGTGTTTCTTAATTTTTTTTTATATTAGGCCCTTTCGCGGAATGTCGCACAGGCTGTTTCCCTGCAGTCGCAGGCGCCGCAGCCTTTGATGTCCACATGGTCTGCCTGGCATTTATAGTCTGAATTATAAACACATTTTACCGCTTCACAGCCAATGCTGATTGTCCTGCACGGCTCTCCGTATGCGTTTGAAAATGAGTCCCCGCGTTTTTCAGCGAAACTCTCACAGCAAGTGTCGTCGCAGCAGCCCGCATGTTTTCCTCCCACTACAATATCGCCTTTACAGCAGCATTCGCTTTTATTATATACGCAATTTTCAACTCCACAACCTAATTGTGCCATAATTTTACCTCCTGTTTCATTCTGGCATTTGCCAGGGTTAATTCTGCTATCCGTTTTTATTATGGATGTTATAAGAAAAAATATGCGGTTTGATGAAAATTTTAATTTTATCCAAACGATATAAATTTGATCCGGGCGATATAAAATAGATAGCGGTATAAATATAGAAAGCAATGGGAAGAGAGCGATATGAAATAGGGAGCAATGTAAAATAAAAGGCAATATGAAATAAAAAGCAATATGAGATAAAAGGCAATATGAAATAAACGGTGATATAAAATAAACAGCAATATGAATTATAGAAAGGGTAGAAAAGATGTATTCCGAGAAAGACCTGGTACGTATTGCAAAGCGGGAAAATAACAATAAAAGGAAGTATCTGGTGGTGAACAGGCTGCAGGGCAAGCATATGCCGGTAAAACCGGGGGAATGCCTGGAGATGTTTGATGCGCTGGCGGGGATAGCGGCGGAAGCGTTTGGGGATGAAAATATCCTCCTGGTTGGATTCGCGGAGACGGCAACAGCGATAGGGGCAAGACTGGCGGCAAAGATGGATTGCTATTATATGCAGACCACGAGGGAAGAGATAGAGGGCGTGGAATATTTTTACTTTACGGAGTCCCACAGCCATGCTGCGCAGCAGAAGCTGGTAAAGACGGATTTGGATAAGGTTATGGAGAAGGTTTCGCGGGTTGTGTTTGTGGAGGACGAGGTAACTACGGGGAATACGATATTGGGGATTGCCGCGCTTATCCGGAAAGCTTACGGAGAGGGGACGGCTTTTGCGGTAATATCCATCTTAAACGGTATGGATGGGGAAGCGGAGGAGATATATGCCAGGCAGGGGATAAGCCTGTATTATCTGGTAAAGACCGATCATTCCGGTTACACCGGTGAGGCGGAAAAATACCGGGGGGACGGGGTCTATTATGGGTGTCCATTGCCGGGATGCCGGGGGGACGGGGCCTATTATGGGTGCCCATTGCCGGGATGCCGGGGGGACGGGGTCTATTATGGGTGTCCATTGCCGGGATGCCGGGGGAGCGGGATATACCGGGAGGATTCCGCGAAAGGATACGGGTTCCGGGAAGGCGTGATTCGTCAGGGGGATTCCGGGGAAAGGATTTCCGGGCCTGGCATGTACAGGGCAGAGGGATACAGGAATGCGAGGAGGCTGGTAAAAGGAGGGGATTATCAGGCGGCGTGCGAAATGCTGTATGGGCAGGTCAGGCGCTGGATTCCGTTTGCCGGGAGGGAGAGGGTACTTGTCCTTGGGACGGAAGAATTTATGTATCCTGCAATTTATGCCGCCTCGAAGCTTGAAAAGGAAGGGTATTATGTGAAATGCCATTCCACGACACGCAGCCCTATTGCCGTGAGTACGGAGGAAGGGTATCCGCTGCGGGAACGCTATGAACTGCACAGCCCGTATGAGTACGGGAGAAGAACCTTTATCTATGATTTGCAAAAATACGATAAAGCAGTTATCTTTACGGATGCCCGCGGCGGGGCGGAGAGGGGGCTTGGCGATTTGTGCAGGCATCTGCGGCAATGTGGCAATGACAAAATATATGTGGTAAGGTGGTGCGGATAATGCGGAGTTCTTATAAGGAAGAGGATGTTGTTTTGCTGCTGAAGGATATCACGGGGCTGGTACAGCCGCAGCCGACGGAAGAAAGGGAGCGGCTGATACAGGCGGGAAAGCATTACAGTGAAATGCTGCCGATAGAATATGTACCGAGCGGGAAATATATGGAGATATATGAGGAAGCATTGAGGAATTATGCGCTGCCGACAGCACAGGCGGTCGGTGTATTGGCAGATAAAGTGATGGGAAGGCGGGGGAAGGAGGTAGTCCTGGTATCTCTTGCGAGGGCAGGGATACCAATCGGGATTCTCCTGAAGCGGTATATAAAGTTCCGGTATGGGGTGGATACGCCCCATTATGCCATCTCGATTATAAAGGGGCGCGGCATAGATAAAAATGCAATGGCTTATCTGGCAGGCAGATACCGGCCGGGACAGTTATTGTTTGTGGACGGCTGGGTAGGGAAAGGGGCTATCCTGAAGGAACTGCAGAAAGCATTGTCGGAATACGGCGGGGTTTCGCCGGAGATAGCGGTTTTGGCAGACCCTGCCAATGTGACGGGGTTATGCGGGACACATGAGGATATTTTGATTCCCAGCTCTTGCCTGAACAGTACCGTTTCGGGGCTGGTCAGCAGGACATTCCTCCGGGACGATATTATTGGGGAAAAGGATTTCCATGGGGCAGTGTATTATGGGGAACTGGAGGACGCGGACTTGTCTTATGAGTTTATCCATGCCATAGAACGGGAATTTGGCAGGATTGCGTTGAGGAATATGCGGGATGGGAGGAATGCATGGGATGAGGTATTTACACAGGATGGAATGGGGATGGAAGGCGGGACGGATTTGGCGGGAAAATCGGATAGGCCGGCGGAAGGGGTCGCGGAAAACGGGCGCCATATAGCGGGAGGGCCGGGAGCAGGCGTTGTGCCCGGGAGCGGGCTGGATGAGGTAAGGGAAATTGCGGGGCATTTCGGGATCCGGGATCTGAACCTGGTGAAGCCGGGAATCGGGGAGACGACGAGAGTCCTGCTGCGGCGGGTCCCCTGGAAGGTGCTGGTGGACGGAGGGCATGAAAAGGATCCGGAACTGGCGCACATCCTGCGCCTGGCGGAAGAGAAGGGGGTGCCTGTGGAGTGTTATCCGTTAAGGCACTATAGAACTTGCGGGTTAATTAAGGAACTGTAGAAAAATAAGTGACACATCTTGACTTGTCTATTTCTCCGGTTGCACAGGCCCAAAGTCTCAGCGCAGTTAAGGGGATGGGGGAGTAACTCCATGATGTGGAGTAAGTCCATAATGTGGGGCAACTCCATAATATTTGGCTAAAAATAAAATCTTTTCCGCCCAGGTGCAGTGGGTTTTATATTCGTTCATGCGTTCTTTCAGGACACTGCCCGAAACCAGGGTGTCTGTGTTTTCTTCCCAGTGCAGTATGGATTTGGCATCCTCGAAATCGGCGGCGGAAACCTGGTAAGCGGCGTTTACCAGAGGGATTTGTTTCGGATGTATGACTGTTTTTCCGACGAAACCGCATAAACGGTCCTGGGCGAGTTCGCGGGACAGCCCGGTATCCCAGTTTTTGCTGTTGTAATATTCCCATACAGGGCCGGAAACGATATAGTCCATGCCGAAAACAGTGATAATATCGGAGAGGATGCCGGCAATGGGGGTTATGCCGTAGATGGATTCCGTGTCCTGCCTGCGGAAGCCGAACATGCTGCACAGGTCATTTCCGCCTACCCGGATGTTCAGGATGTAAGGGGCGGCGGCATCCAGTTTTTCTTTCAGGGCATATAAAACGGGCGCCCTGTCCTGTAAATGGATAATGGAAGGACTTTCCAGGATCGGCATCATGTAGATGGTTTTGGGGGCCTTATGGTTTAAGTCTGTCAAAGCCTGTATATAGGAATCCGCATTTTCCAGGCTGAATTTGGGCGCGATGAAACCCGTGAGCAATTCGGCTGCGGTGCCTGTCTGTCCGTAAAGGGTTGGTATTTGCCCGGGGCATCTGACGCGGACAAATATTTTGGGCAGATACAGGCCGTCTTCCTTTTCGTTGTGGGAGATGCGGACGGTTTCTGCTTCTTTATAAATAGTCCGGAGGGAAGCGGCCAGTTGGCGTTCGGCATCTTTTACGCAGCCGTCGCGGATAGTATCCTCCAGGCAGAGGGCAAGGGAATATTTCCTGCCGAAACGCTCTGTAAGGATGGAGCGGGCAATGGTTTTGCTGTTCGCCGGGCAGTAGAGAAGGGCGCCTACGCTGTAATATAGTAATGAGTCTTTCATGGAATATTCTCCTGTCTTTTTCAAATTTTCTACCTGTTTTCTACCTGTGTGGCTGGCACCCTGCACCCGCCCGGCTGTTTTTTGGCTGTGCAGGTACAGGATGCCAACCACACGGGCGGATATTTTCTGCGGAGTCCTGTTCTGGCAGAAATCTTATGTGCATTCCGATTATATCACAGGCAGGCGGAGAAAGCCATTTATGTTTTGTCTCTTAATGAAAAATGGTTATTATTATTTGTTGGTTTATGTTATAATAAGCAGTAGCGGCGGTGTACAGAAGAATACTGCATAAAGGGATGGTATAGGGAAAATGGGACAGATACAGAAGTTTCGGCATAATGCGGTTGGCATTACGGCAATTTCAGGATTTGAAAATATCAGGGGCGGGATAAACGGATGCTGTAAGGATGTATATTTTGTAAGGGCATTGGGCGTTAACCCGTCTTATTTGGATGAAATAAAAGAAATGGATGCGGTTTTATCCGGGCAGATGGGGAGCGGGCGGGTATATTACCGGAGGCTGGACGGTTTGCCAAGGCTGCAGGCTGCGGAGGATATTTCTTTTTATGCGGACAGTTATTCCGGATGGGAGGAGACGGGGAAAAAGAGGGTGGTTACCCGTGTGGCGCAGGGCAGCGGTATATGGGGGGAACTGCTCGGGAATGCCTGCGCTGCCGTGGAGAGGATCGGGAAGCAGGGGGAGATGCGTATGTCCGATTCCATGTGCAAAAATATGATGGTAAAGATGCTTTTTTGGTTTGATTCGGTATTTGGGCAGGATAAGCCGGAATGGGATGAGAGGAAGGTTTGGAAAATCGCGGCGGATAATATAAGGAAGAGGCAGGAATACCTGTTTTTTTATCTGCTGACGCTGACCGGGTGTGATGTCCTTTTGCTGCAGAGCAAAGGGGATATCGATGAGACGGAGGAAAGGCTTGGTCTGTCGGCGAAGTTTGTATTGGGGGATTATTCGGAAACTGCGATTCCAAAGTATGTCCGGGAGGTTTGCGGCGGGGAGGGTGCCGGTATCCGTCAAGGACAGGGAGATGGATCGAACGGGATCGAAAGTGATGCGGGCAGAAACGGCGGCAGCCAGGAAAGGCAGGGAGGCTGTATCCGGGTTAAAATCCCCGAACACCGGCCGCGGAAACGGCATGCATATGCGGGGCGGCCTGCGGTGGGTGGGGAGGTTTCGCAGGAGGCCGGGACGATGGCGGAGGCGGGAAACCGGTCAGGGGTAACAGGAAACCGTTCCGGGATGGAAGGAAACCGCCCCGGGATGGAAGGGATTATGCCTGGGGTGGCAGACAACCGCCCCGGGACAGCAGGAAACCGAACGGGGACGGCAGGAAACCATCCCGGAACCGGAAACGGCAGCAGGGTTTACGGCGGCAGCCATGCCGCTGCGGGGCAGGAAGCGGAGAAAAGTTTTGAAGAACTGGCAATGCTGGCTTCTTCTGTCGTTATGATTACCATTCATGGTAACAAGGGGGATGTGATAGGCACCGGTTCCGGGATCATGGTGGGCAGACAGGGGTATATCCTGACCAATAACCATGTGGCCAGCGGCGGGAAATATTATTCGGTCAGGATAGAGGATGATGATAGGGTATATAACACAGATGAGGTGATCAAATATAATTACGTGCTGGATTTGGCGGTTATCCGTATTGACCGGAAATTAATCCCTATCCCTGTATATAAGGGACAGAAGAAACTGGTGCGGGGACAGAAGGTAGTGGCTATCGGTAGCCCGCTGGGATTGTTCAATTCCGTATCGGACGGTATCATTTCCGGTTTCCGGAAAATCGACAATGTGGACATGATCCAGTTCACCGCGCCCACGTCCCACGGCAGTTCCGGCGGGGCGGTGCTGAATATGCAGGGGGAAGTGATCGGGATAAGTACGGCAGGGTTTGACGGGGGGCAGAATATTAATCTGGCTATGGGATATGAATGTATTAATCTTTTTATTAAAGGGTTTACATAGAGGTTTTTTAATTAAGGAACTGTCCGGTATAGGAATAACAATATGGCAGAAAATAATATACAAATAATAATACGGAATATTTGGAAGGGCTGAAGTGGACGGAATGTATTATAGATTTGTATGTTTGCCGGAAGAAATAAGAAGTTTTTGGGAAGAAGACAGAGTGTTTTATTCCAAGGTATTTTACTCCCTGGACAGGAAGCAGAGGGATGATTTCATATGTTTTTATGAAAAAGGGCATAGAAAAGCGGTTTGTCTGTTGAATCTGCAGGCAGTTATTGATATGCTGTTGGGCGCCAAAAGATCCTGTAATGGAATTGCGGTTGTTTTGGATGATTACGGGGAAACAGATCTGTCTGAGATAATTAACAGATATACAAATGGAGGGAAGAAAATGGCGGAATTGAAGCTGGAAGAAGTGAAAGGGGAGTTGCAGCAATATTCAGATGATGATTTGTATAATATGAATTCCTGGGGGGCCGATCTGTCCTTTCGGGAAATCATTACAATGTATGAGGATAATGAATTGCGGAAACCGGAATTGCAGAGGAAGTATGTATGGAGCAGGGCGGAAGCGAGCAGCTTTATTGACTCTATTTTATTAGGGCTTCCGGTCCCGAGTATTTTTCTTGCGAAAGAACCTGATGAAACAATGCTGATTATTGATGGTTTTCAGCGGATAATGACAGTATACGATTATGTGAAAGGCATTTTTTCCGCGGACGGCAAAGTTTTTAAACTGTCAAACGGTGAAAATATCAACCAGCGTTGGAGGGGCAGGGCATTTGCCGAATTGGGCAGCGAGGAAAAGCGCAGGATCAGAAATACAACCATACATGCCATAATTTTTGAACAGAAATATCCGAAAAAGGATACGGGGATGTTCCAGATATTCGAACGTATCAATACAAGCGGAAGGACATTAAAGCCGCAGGAAATCAGGAATTGTGTGTATCAGGGGAAATGCAATGAGCTGCTGTTCCGGCTCAACAGGATTAAGGAATGGAGGGAAATTCTTAATCTGGATGAGGAAGATGCAAGAATGGCGGATTTGGAGCTTATCCTCCGCTTTTTTGCCATGTCGGATTTGCGGTATAGAAAGGAAGCGGAGCTGAAACAAATAAATCTTGGGAAATATCTGAACCGGTATATGGGTGAGAAAACAGAAGCCGCGGACAGTGAAATTGAGCAAATGGAAGAAAAGTTTGTATCAATGATAAAGGCGTGTAAAACCGCTTTCGGGAAGTCGGCTTTTAAGAATCTGAAAAAGAATACAGATAATTTCACCGACAAAATAAATCCTGCTGTTTTTGATGCGGTTTCAGTTGCGACATTGTATGCATTGGAAAAAGGTGTGTTCCATGCGGATACGGATTATAGGGCGCGGTATATGGAATTGCTGAAAGATCCTGAATTTAAGGATGCGGCAAGCCACCGGACAACGAATGTGGAAAATATTATGAAAAGAATAGGGCTGGCGGCAGAAAAAGTGTACGGTGTAAAATATGAAAGATGATTACACAAATATTCTGGCAGATACGGGGCAGGAACTGCAGGAGATAAGGGGCTGGATTAATTCGGGCAGAAATATGTTTGATTCCAAAACAAGATATTTGATATCGTATAGCGTTATCAAAGCAAGCGGTGCGGTAGAGGTGGTCTTCAAAAGGATTGTTTTTGATTCGCTGGCTGACAATTCAAAGGAAGAGACGAAAGCATATCTTGAAAAGATGATATTGGAGAGTTCATGTAATCCTAATACCGGAAATATGAGCAATATGCTCCAGAGCATTTCCCCGGAATGGCGGGCACAGTTTGATACAGAGGTGAAAAATTCGGGGAAAAAAGATAAAATAAATTCTCTGGTCCAATTGAGGAATGATTTTGCGCACGGAGACAGCATAAGCGTATCGATAGATACTGTGATTACATATTTTGACGCGGCGAAAGATATACTCCGTATTTTGGATCATGTAGTTTGCGGCTGAATATTTCAGGCCGGCGCTGGTTCAGTATCCAATGTCATTAACTTAAGCTTCCCGGGGTGCCGCAGACAATATATCTCATCCGGACGCGCTTCCGCTCACGGC
>CANDKY010000077.1 GCA_947385425.1 uncultured Lachnospiraceae bacterium
AAAATATTTTAAACATTTTTCATTTTACCTATTGACATTTCTTAGCTGGACTTTACGGCCGGTTCCCACGGCCCGAAACTCCCGCCCTCATATCTGCAGTATCCGATATATCCCCTGCCTGTCCGGTAAGACATAATTTCCGCAAACAAGTATATCTCCCCATGATACGCAAACAGGAACGGATCCGCCGCCCAGCCGCCCTTAGGATTCTTAACTAACGTCCAGTCCCCGTTTTCCCCTTCCCTGTATGCAATTTCCCAATAGCCCTTTCTTAATTGCATCTATTAGCCCCTCTCACTGAGGATACATAAAACTTCTCCAGCCGCTTCGCGGCGGCATTTATTTCGTATCCCGCATCAACCATTTCCTGGTACTTATCCTCCCGGACATATTCCTGCTCCAATAACCGGACAATTTCCAATGCCCATTTGTTCTCCCCGGCGTTCAGCGGGAAGAAATCAACCAAATCCGTTATCCTGTGTTCCCTGGAAATACCGTCGGAAGCCAGCACCCGAAGCCCCGAAGTCTGCGCCTCAACAACAGATAAAGACAACCCCTCCGAAAAAGAAGGGCATACATACAAATCCGCCGCCTGCAATAACTCATCCACATCATTTCGCGCCCCCAGAAGGATCGCCTGCCCGGATAAATGCCACAAATCAATCTGCGTCTGCAGCGTTTCCTTCAGTTTCCCACCACCGACAATCCAAAGCCTTATTCCGTTTTCCTCCTTTAATGCTATCCGGAAAGCATCTATCAGGAAACTATGGTTTTTCACTGCCATCAGGTTGCCGACGGTAATGATAACCTTCTCATCCGCCACGCCCATAGCTTTGCGTATCCGCGCCCTGGTTTCCGGCGAATACCGGAACCGTTCCGCTTCTATTGCATTTTTTATAATATGGTATTTTCTTAACTTCTCCGTATTTCCAAACATAGAATTCCCGGCTTTCCGGGAACAGGCAAACTGGTGCGTGCTGTTCTTCCTGATTGACCTTTGGGCAAATCCCCGGAACAGTTTCGTCCCGAATTTAGAAATTATTTTCCCGGAAGTATGGATTGCATGGGCGTGTACAATCCGCACCGGGATACGCTCCTTTTTTGCGATATATGCCATCAGCATTGCTATTTGGATCTGCCCGGTATTTATATGTATTACATCATATCTTCCTTTTTTTATAACCGCCCGCGTTTTCCTGAACATAAGCATATACTTTTTAACGATACCCGGAATATTCAGCACATCCAGCTCATAGACTTTTGTATTGTCCAGCATCCTGTTAAAATCCCCGGCATTTGCCGGCCGCCTGTTCAGATATAAATAATCAAACCGGACAAGCCTGTCATCCATATGGGAACTATATTCATACAGGAAATGCTGCACGCCGCCGAAATTCCCGCCCCCGCAAAGACAGACCTGCAGTACCCTTACCGGCCTGCCCCCTTTTTTACTTTTCATTACTTTCTTATCCTCTCATATACTTTTTTCATCAGGTTCCATATCCTCTTTTTATCCCAGCAAAACAGGAATTGCACCCACGGATGCATACCGACGCTATATTTATTATTCCTGAACTTCATTCTTATAAAGGGAACCGTTTCCGCCGCCCCCACAGACGGGACATCCCCCATAATTACCGGGGAATCGTTGAAGAGAACCACACTTCCCGCTGTATCCCTGCCTTCCAATACGGTCCCGTCCCCCGGCGCATCCCGGCCTTCCGGTACCTTCCCACCTCCCGATACCCGCCTGACCACCGGCAGTCCGAAGAAACCCTTCCGCAGTCCATACAGCCGCCCGAATAGTATTTCCCCTTTCTCTATCCCGACCAAATCTATCAGGCAATGGGAATAACGGTTCAGGAAATCCCCGTCATAATCTTCGATATGGAAATCCTTTTCCGGTATCAAATCATAAATTGCCCGGTCACATTCTTTTGCAATAAGCAGCAGCTCCCTTACTGTCAGATCAACCCGTATATCATTATAGTGAAAGTGAATGGCTTCCCCCAGGTTATCCTCCACACGGAAATACCTTTTGGGTGAAATCTGCTTCTTTGTAAGTGTCAGTACTCCTGGATTACTCATCTTCTCAATACTCCGCAAAGGCAAAAAATGCCGTAATTATCCTGTCAAACTCTCCCTTTTCCGCCATATCCAAAAGCCTCCCGCTGAATTTGAAAAAGACCCTGGACAATTTTTCTTTTAACATATCCCGATCCGCTTTCCCTATTTTCCGCAATATGACATCCCTCTTAGCAGGCGGAAAAGACTTCTTTGTATAAATACAGTCCGCCAGCAGATAACAGGCCGCATCCTCCGCGGAAAGCACCCGGAAACCCATATTCACATCCATAACCGCATTTTTCAGCGCGGAACCGTTTATGTACCGGTCCAGCGGAACCCATGCCCCATTCAAGGCCGAGCGGCAGGATAACTTAAAATGATAATATACCTCACAATTCCCTTTCCCGTAATGCAGCATCGGTTTCAGGCTGTAGAGATAAGTATCCCTGTCTTTATACTTTTTCCACCCCTTCATACCCTTCATTGCATCCCTTACCATGGATTCCGCATCCTCCGGAATCAAAAAACTGATTTCCTCCTCCGAAACATCCATGGCGCAATAAGGATACCTCCCTGTTTCCAGTATGTTTACAACCACTTTATAATCAGGCATCATCATCCAATTCCTTATATTTCTTTATCTTATCCGCCGCTGCCCGCACCGCGACAGCTATCTGCAGATATTCCCGGTCACTGAGTTCCAGGCGGAACCTGTCATTCTGGATATGAATATAATTGGAATCCGAATGATAGGCGGAACCGGCATTCAACTCTATGTGCACCGGCATATCCCTTAACTGCAGCTTCGCCAAATCCCTTATTTTTTCACCCATACTTTTCACCTGTACTTTTTCCTCAAATAACGCCTGTACATACGCCGCACCACCCGGATCGGCAGCTTCCTTATCCGTTCCCTTTTCCATCTTCCGTACCCGTCCGGACGGATTACCTGAAAACCGTCTGTATATACTTTCTCTGTACAAATATGCGGATACGGACAGGAATAATTCCGCTCCAACAAAAAACTTTCAAGCATACGCCACCACTGCCCGTCCGTACCGGAAGTTATTCCAAGCGCAGCCGCCTCCTCCAGGATACGGGCTCTGTAATGCTCCGGTACCTGCTTTTTCTGGCAAAGGACATGGTACAGCATCCAATAAAAATGATTCTGCGGATCCATAACATAATGGCCGGAAGGATGCAGTACCCGGCTTTGCAGCATTTCTTTCTGCCACCCGGGATCCATATAACCGTCCCCGAGTTCAAAGATGCCGAACGTCATTCTTCTCCCACGAATACATACTCTGTAATGTTCATCATAATAACAGCCATACCCTCCGGCTCCTATTAATCCGGCGGTCCTTTTCCGGTTGACTGACAGGATATCGATATCATGGTGAGGCCCCAGCCCCGCAAACCCTCTTTCCAGCAGCTCATCCCCTGTGAGGACTACGTAAATATCCTTTTCCGACAAAACATGGAACAATTCTTCCATACTTGCCCAGTCCTGTTTACGCCGCCGCATGGTTTACCCTCCTGCGGCGCAATCCGGATCCGGCGGGCGCCGTGCATATCCCTATCTTCTTATGGATTTCAATACCTTTTTCATCCCGTCCTTTGCCGTGCGGTAAAGCAGCACCTGGCCCGCCGTGTAAATTTTCCCTTTCTTTATACCGCCAAAATTCATCTGGACACCTGTATCGAAACATACCGTGTACCGATAGCCATGCTCCTCCATCCAGCAATCCAGAAGGGCTTTCAAAGCCTCTTCCCAATACCCCCCCCCCGGATCTTCCTCACAGTTTTCCGCACATTTTCATTCAATACTTCCGACGTTTTTTTTCGATACGTCCCTCCGGCACACCGTCCAGATTCAAATATACGCTTGGGTTACATACATACGAATACTGATATCCCCTGCCTTTCATGTACTGTTCCAGAACCTTTTTCAGGCCTTCCGCATCGCAGGCATCCCCGGCCATCTCCGACAGCCTTTCTATGTAATCCTGTGCAAACTCACGCTTCTGATACGCCGCATGGTAAACCAGGGAATAAAAATACTGCTCCGGCTCCAGGCAATAAAATCCCCTCCCGTCATACCTTCGGGAAGAAAGCATATCCCTTTCCCACTTCCGGTCATAATAACCGTCGCCCTCTACCCGCAGGTCAAATTTCACCAGCCGCTCCTCAATAAATACCCAGAAATTCCACTGGTTAAAAATGTTGGAACGCCTTACCGCCCCTGCTTCCCACAATATCCTCTTCCTGTCCTTCTTACTGCACAAAAGATCAATATCGCCATGCCCCGGCAGAAAAAGGTCATCAAAATATGCTTCCCAGTTCCGCAGCACTACATATCTTCCGGTTTTGTTCAATGTTTCAAATAATTTCTCAGGACTCTCCCAATTTTTTATCTTCATATTTTCCCTGTTTCTTCTTTTCTACATTTCTCTTCTACATTTCTTTCCTATATTCCTTTTCTAGAGCATGTCTTAAAATTAAAAGTTGCACAAAACCCAATGTGAAATCATCCCAAATAAGTTGAATAATATACGTAATTATATAAATATTAGCCGTAAAACCAGCAAATCCAGATACCGTGTTTATTCATTTTCGACATATTGACGGGCATTGAGAAATTTTAAGACACGCTCTAAACTTCTTCTCTATATTTCTTTTCTGCACTTTCTTCTACATCTTTTTTATACTTTTCGTTTCCATCTCTTTCCGGCGCCCGTCAATAATTATTCTCCGCGCGGGCCGCCTCTTCCCTTGTTATCCTGCCTGCATATTCCGTATATGGCCTGTCCGGGTCAAAAAAGATATGGTGATGGACGCCTATTTCTTCGGCAGGCGGGAATTTCCCATAGTCGCCGTACAGTCTTTTTAAAATATCATCAAACCCCTTCGGCACACGGACTTTCCCATCCTCGAAAGGATAATCCTCATACCCGGAAAACCACTCACTCCTATACTCATATATATTCTTATTGTGCGTCACGACGTAATAATCCGCTCCCGGCTCCCCGTTATACTTCTTTCTCCATTCCTCATGCAGCCTGGCCAGCCTTCCATATCCCTCCGGGCCGTTCCAGAAGAACACAAGGAACTTTCTCAATACCCTCTTTATTGCCGCCTTCCCCTTTGAAGCGTCCGCAGGCATATCCCCGTACACATAAAGCGTCAGCATCGTATGCAGGGCATAAATAAAAATCCTTTGCACCGCCCACTTAAGCCATGCCCCCGGCCGGCAGTCCATAGGGAAAATATCGATGAAAATCCCCTGGCAGGTATCCCTGCCAAAATCCGGCCGGCAAAGCGCAGTCGTATCCCGATTCCTGATACGTGCATAATTCCTGAAATAAATCCCCCCGCTGTCAGGGACATGCATTACATAAGGATCCTCCAGCTCCCGCCGTGCAATTTCAACCAGTTTTTCATAATCCGCCCTCGGCATCATCACATCCAGATCATCGTCCCACGGGACAAAACCCTGATGGCGGACTGCCCCCAGCAGCGTCCCGTTTGAAGCGTAATACCGAAGCCCATGCTTTTCACATATTTGCCGGAACCGGTCCAGTAAATCCAACTCCACCTTCCATATTTTTTTCCTTTTCTCTGAAACAGAAAAACCACAGCGAACTTCTGTCATTTCCCTTTATCCCCCCATCCAGGCACTTGTCCTATGGTACATCTGGGCCAATCCAATACCCCCCCCCGGATGCCAGCCGAGCTTCTGCAGTTCCCCGGTATCCAAATCCATATACAAAGTTTCCGGATAGCCGTTCGCTTCCTCATCCTGGAGCTCATACTTCACCTTTATCCCCGCCTCCGCTGCAACAAGATCCGCCATCTTTGCAATCGAGCAATAAGTCTCTTCGTTCGCCGCATTGTAAGCCTTCCCTATCTCCCCGTTCAGCAAAACGGTAAGGATAGCCGTCGCCGCGTCCGTAGTGTAGAGATAGCTCCTCTCCGTTTCCCCCTTTGTTTTCAACACAATATCCGTTTTCTCCCTCATACAGCGCAGGAAATAAGCGAATATCCGTTTATCCTTATCATTGACCCCCGCGCCGAAAGTCTGCGTCAGCCGTATAATCTTCGCCGGAACCCCGTATTCCGCGGCATAGGCACAGCACATCGCTTCGCACGTTATTTTGCTGATGGGATAACTGTTCCTGAGTACGGATGGGGAAAAACTGCCGATCTCATTTTCCGTCACCTTATGCCCTTTTTCCGGATAACCGTATACCTCCATACTGGACAGATAGAGGAAACCCTTTACCCTTTTCTCCCGTGCCAGCTCCAGCAGGTTCCCGGTTCCCCTCACCGCCGTTTCCATCGTTTCCACAGGCCGGCTGACAAATTCCCTGCTGCCCGTCTGTGCCGCGCCATGGATAATAAAATCAATTTTTCCGTCCACAGCAGGAAACTCTTCCACACTGCCCTGTACAAAAACAAGCGCCTGCCCGTCCGCCATAAACTCCCGGAACCGTTCCTCCGCCCTGCCCTTATCGCGGACAACCCCGATTATTTTCAAATGAAGGCCCTTCTCCCTGTCCGCCTCCAGCAGCGAAGCCGCCAGGGTATACCCGATTAGTCCGGTTATGCCCGTAATCAGCACCGTAGCGTTCCTTAAATCCCTCCACGGAATAAAAGCTGCGGAAACTACCTCTTTCAAATCCTGTTTAAAAATATCTCTTCCCTGCATAATACCGTCCGTACTCCTTAATTAAAAAAAGCAAATCTCCCATTTACTATCCTGCGCCGGAGAGCTATTCCCGGCTTCCAAATTTCTAATTCTGCAGATCAGCCAAAAACAACACTTATATAAGCTGTCGGTTTTCCCTCGCATCATACAATGCCCTGAAAATATAGAAATCATCCGGCGTCGTTATCTTTATATTATTGCTTCCGCATTCCGTAATGGACGGTTTTACGCCATAGTGGCTCATCAGCGTAACGGAATCTATCATATCCCGGTATCCGTCCCGCAACGCCTGCTCATGCTTTTCCAAAATGTCATGAAGATAGAAACTCTGCGGGGCTTTCGCCGTCCGGGAAAGGCTCCTGTCCATAATCCGCTCCACCTCCGAATCCTCGCCAAGCAAAACAAAAGTCTCCGTGGCAGTACCGCAGGTCACGCACGCCCCATGCGCCTTTACCCCTTCAATGTTCCTGGATATCAGATCCGGCTCAATAAAGGGCCGGACGCCGTCATGGATCAAAACAATGGTATCCCTTTCCCTGTAGTGCCCCGCCGCCTCCTTAAGGCCGTTATAAATAGACAACTGCCCCGTTGCGCCGCCCGGGACAATAGCCGCAATCTTGTCCAGCCGATACCGGAACTGCAGCTCCTCCAGATAGCTGATATAATCTTCCAGGCATACCACAACAATCCCGTCAATCTCCGGATGCCGTTCAAACACTTCAATAGTATGGATAATCACTGGCTTCCCATGAACCATAAGAAACTGTTTGGGAATATCTTTCGTATTCATCCGCTTACCTGCCCCACCCGCAAAAATCAGAGCGATATTCATTGCCGTCCTCCCCCGGTATATTTATTCAGGAAACTGCAGAATTCCTCTGCGGCACGGCCGTTCTCAAACGAACCAAGCTCCCTGTGATGCTTCTCCATTTTTTCCCGGAAATCCTCCTGGTCAAAGTTTACGATAGCGTCGTATAATTCCTTATCCGACTTACAGACCGGAAACCCCCAGGTATAAATATCCTTATCAAACCCTCTGTTTTCTATATATTCATCCACATCCGCCGCATACAGGAAACAGGGGCGGTAAGTAAAAGAATAATCCCAAATGGAAGAAGAATAATCAGTTATCAATATGTCCGCCGCACATAACAAATCCTGCATGTCCGGGTAATCCGTGGTGTCTATGCTGTCCCCTATAATATGCTTTAAATAATAATGAACACGTGAAAACAGAACGACATCTTTTCCAAATAATTTCTGCGCTGCCTCCCTTATATAATTGAAATCGGGACAGAGCATTTCTTTATCAAATCTCCATGTAGGCGCATATAAAATAATTGTTTTCTCACTGCTGACTCCATACCTCTTCCGCACTGTCCGATTCTTTTCCTGCATTTGATTTATGTAAAAAAATACATCATTCCGTGGCATTCCAATTTCCAATATCTTTCTTTTAAACTGAAACTCTTCCCTGACGACATGCTCTGAAAAAAACTGACTGCTGGAAATCATATGGGATGTTTGTTTTACAGTCATCCGACGTACAGCACCGCTCAACGGATCCGTATATATTTTTTTATAACATCCCCCTCCATGCCATGTATTCACATGAAGCTGCCCTTTCCTCCTGGGAATCCAGTTAAAGGAACCCATATTATTAACGCTGGCAGCCGCTGTAACCTCCAAAATAACCCGCTTTAACGAAACATACGGTACAACGCCGATCCCCTTTTCTTTTAAATACTGAAACTGCCTCGGGTTTCTGAAAAACCATATGATTTCATATTTCCCCGGATAATGCTCTGACAAATATTCTGAAACCGCCCTTGGATTGCACGAATATTGTTTTCCCTTATAGCTGTGGAATACAATTCGCCTTTTATTTATCGGGATGACATAAAATATCCTGATGACAGCCTGCGATAACCGGATCAGTAAATATTTTGCTATTTCCTTTATACACCAATTCCCCTTTTTCACTGTCAGCTTCTGCTTCATTACGCTTCTCCCGTATTTTACCTGATTCCCAATCCCAAACTGTCCCGCGGAATTTGTACTGTTTCCCTCTATCCTCAATTCCGGACTTCCCTGCAGGGCTTATACAAATATCCTTTCAGTCCCATTTTCCATGCTTTGCAATAATCCGATATAAAATTATCGCCGATATGGACAATATTTGCAGTCCCCATTTCTCTCTGCACTTCCCAAAACAGCCTGCCGCTCCGCTTTGTAAGCCCATACTCACTGGATACAAAAAGGCGCTCATAACCTGTGAATCCTGCATTGTGCAAAATTGCCGCTATAACGGAAGCCGGCAGGTACATATCCGATACGATAATTATCCTTTTCCTCCGCTCCTGCAGTTCCTTATAAAACCCCAATGCCTCCGGATTTGCATAACAGGCGGAAAGTTCCGCTTTTATCTCGGCATCTTTCAGTTCCTCCGGATCCGGATTTAATTTATCCGGTTTCCGTCCCGGCATATTTCCGGCCGGATACTTTTCAAAAAAAACCTGATAAATATCATTGAGCGCAACCTCTTCCCTGCCGCTTTCCCGTCTCGCCGCCCTCTCCGCTTCGATGCGTCTGCTTTTAAAGGAAGGATATGGGATGGCATCAAAGACATCCTCCGGCACGGCCGCCGTACGGAATATCAGTGTATCAAATACATCAAAACTGATAATTTCCGCTTCCTGCAGCATTTTATTGTACCGGAACGGCCTGCCTGCCGTCTTTGCTATCGCCGCCCGTATTTTTGCTTTTAACACTTTCATAAGATCTGAATTTCCATATTCCCGTCCGCGGCAATTCGCCTTAGAGCATGCTTGAAAAATCGTTCCCGCAAATTTGACACACATCTGCCGGAAAGCATTTTTCAAACGCACTCTAGAAATTAGATTTCCAATTATCCAGCGAATCAATAAAACCGGCATATTCTTTCGAATACCGTGACGCGGCGCTTATAATAATTGTATTTTTATATCTGGCATAATCCACCTGGATCCGTTTTTCACTTATATCTATGCAACAGTAACTTAAGGTTTTCACATCGGCATCCCCTGCTGCCCTGATAACCGCATCCCTGGCCGTAATCATACTCCATCCCGTATCCGTAGAATCATCCACGATAAGGATACGCTTATACTTCTCCCAATCCATATGTCCAAACCGCCCGGAAATCTGCACTTCCCGGCCGCTGTTCCTTTCCTGATAGCTATAATTGGCTTTAGACCGCAGCAGCATTTTCAAAAGCCATCCGGGAATGGACGGCACCAGCCTGCGGATAATGTCTTTTCCGTTATTTCCCGGACGGCTGACCGTAATATCAGCCATCGGGCATCCAAAATATTCCGCAAGCGGCAAAGCGAACAAAAATCCGCTTTTTGCAATAAATACTATGATATCAGGCTTAAAATCCCTTTCAATTTCTTTTGCCCACTCTTTGCAGTCCTTTTCCACTTCCTGCCTGCTTTTAAAAAAAACCTGGGGTTTATCTTTCACTTCAGCACCTTTCGCAATAAATGTATTTATAGAAATACATTTATAAAAATACATTTATAGAAATCCATTCATATAAAACTTGTTTATAAAATTCGATCTGTTCCCATACAGTTCCATATACATATACAAATAAACTCACATAACCGCATACAAGACCGTTTCATGGTTCCTTCTTGTATGATGACGGATATACAGCTTATACTCCGGAACCAGGCTGTGGATATACTCTGCAATCCGGATCATGTCGGCATCGCTGTGATAAATACAGATACCCAGCTTGGGGTGGTTACGTAAAATAGTTTCCTTTGCCCCATATAAAGCGGAAAGCTCCGCCCCTTCAATATCCATTTTTATAAATGTAGCGTCCCTGCATTCCTCCACGAGATCAATCGCAGTAACCGGTATCTCTATGCTTCCGGGCGATCCTTCTTTTACAATGGCAGACGAAGAACCCCTGTTAAGGAAACGCAATGTTTTCTCCTCATCCGCAAGCCCTTTCTTGACCGTTATTACCTCTGTACCCCCCCCCGCATATCTTTTCCGCAGTAATGCATAATTATGATCTCCGGGCTCAAAGGCCACAATACGCCGGATACCTGCGTTCTGTCTCTTTGCTTCCGCTAACAGCTTATCTATGGTATCCCCCACGTAAGCCCCTCCGTCCACAAATACCTCCCCATCCTGCAAAAGTATAATATCCTCACAAAAATACTGATCCCACAGGGAGTATAACCCTTTTCTTATCGGCGCTTTTCCTGTCCTGAATGCAATCACATTTTTATATACTTCCCTGGATTTTTTATCCGCCAGCATATCCAGAACCTTATGGACCGAGGATTTGTTTTCCTCAAAAAAAAGCCCTGGATTTCTGCGTACTTTCATTCGGCTTTTTTCTGTTTTTTATAATGGACGGCCAGCATACCACATCTCCCAGCAAAGTAGTTATCTGCCATTTTTGCAGCCTGCTTATTATGGACAGCGTCCATGGATAACTCTGCATCTTATGGTAAATACCGTAACAAATTTTTTTCACCTCGCCCCATCCCCCCTGACCACCGCCCCGAAAGTCTTAAAGATCAATTTCAGATCCTCCCAAACCCCCATATGCGCGATACAATCCAAATCCATTTCCACCCATTCCTCCCACGGTACATCCGCCCGTCCGCTGACCTGCCATGTACAGGTCAGCCCCGGCCTTACCACCCATCGCTGCATTTCATAAGGATCCTCATCCCTGTCCGTCGTGCTTATGGGCCTTGGCCCTACAAGGCTCATTTCCCCTTTCAAAATGTTGATAAGCTGCGGAAGCTCATCAATACTTGTCCGCCGGATGAACTTTCCCACCCTGGTAATCCTCGGATCGTCCTCGATTTTAAATGCCATCCCGTTACGGTCTTCCTCCTTCAGCACCTCTTTTAACCGCGCCTCAGCGTCCACACACATACTGCGGAATTTTAACATCTGGAAATATTCCAGATCCTTCCCGTACCGCTTCCCGGAAAAGAAAACCGGCCCGCCGTCTTCCAGCTTTATAGCCAGGGCCGTTATGAGGAACACAGGGGACAGGACAACGAGCGCCAGCGCAGACGCCGCGATATCAAAGCCTCTCTTCCAGCCTTTATAAAGGATGCTTTTCTGCTCATAAATCTTTTTGATATCCATGCTCTCATACCTGCGCAGCCCTTCCCGCCTTCCCGCCTGTTCCGGTATGCCTCCCGGCAGGGGAAACAAAGCCGCTTCACCCATTTCCCTGCTGATTGTCTCTATCCTTCCGCCTGCTTCCATCGTCTCTTTTTATCTCCTCCATCAGTCCGGACATCCCCCAGAGTATCACCACGAGTACCGCTGCAATCCCTCCGAAAATTATCATTCTCTTTGCCAGATCGCCTACACTTCCCATAGCGGAATACTGGGCAGGTATCGCTATCCGGTATGCGTCGGCATAAAGCTCCGTTTCAAAATATTCCTCCACCGTCTGCTGCACCAGCCCTGCCCAGCTTTCCGTCACGGAAACAAGCCCGTCCAGCAGTTCATCCGCATAATTGTAATCCTCCTCGCTTTCCGACTGCTCTATGGCGTTCAGTGCATTTAACATGGCATAGGCTTCGTTCAAATCCGTATTTAACTCACCGATCTGCCTGTTTATATCCAGCTTCTGCTGCAAAAGGCTGTTGTAATACTCATCCGCCTGGACAGTCTCCATGACGGACTCCTGGTTGCTCATCACAATCACCGGATTTTTCTCATAACTTTCAATAGTCTTCTCCACATTGGCAAGCTGAGTCTGCAATTCCTGAATATCGAAATTATACTGCCTGATCTGGTAATTGTAATAATCCACCTGCACGCCCGCGTCTTTCGTCAGGTTATTGGCCTGCACAAAAGCGATGAAATTATTCAAATCCAGACGGCGCATAGCCTCGATAGCGCTTACAATGTCGGCAAAGGAAAGGCCGGTGGAATTTGCCCGGAAATTAGGCGCTTCCTCCGTTTTCGCCTCCGCATAGCTCTGGATCGTATTCAATTCGTTATCTATCATGTCGGAGGCCTGCAGATAATCATAGGATCGGATATCCAGCGCCTGTGTCGTCAGCCCGAGAGACTCTGTATTGGCATAACTCTCCATGAAATAATCCTTATATGACAGAAGGATGGCGTCAAGCAACTCCCTCGTGTCATTTCCCGACATCCCCTTGCACCGCGAAAGCGTCACCGTATATTGGGAAGGGAAATAATCCAAATCCTCAATCGTAGTGTAATACTCCGCCGCGTCCGCAGCCACCGTGTTAATCACCGCTATCTGCTGTTTCACCGAATCCGGGATAACACCCTCCAGCTTCAGATTGGCGCGGACTTTTTCCACATTCACCTTCCCCGCTTCCCAGCCCAGCTCCTGCAGGGCACGGTTAATAACCTCCGTGGACTTCAATTTCGTCACGTCGAAGAGCCCGCCGGACGGATCCATTCCCTCGTCAATCCCGTCAAAGTTGAAACTGACCACCGCGCCGGCATAACTTTTCCCGCCGAAAATCCCCTGTATCCCAAGACTGACGGCCGCGACAATAAAACCTGCGCATACCGCCGTTACCAGCAGATAAAAATAAAACCTCCGCTTCTCTTTCATTTTCACTGCCACATTTACCAAATCTACCGTATCATATTCCTTGTCTGTATCCGAATCCACCCGGAGAATAACCGTCTTTGCATCATTTGTTTCTTTCTCTTTCCCGTCTTTTATTTCCTGCTGCATTGTCTGCATCCTGCTATCCTTTTCCGTTTTCCTTTTTTGCCCTGTCTTTCTTTTTTCTGTTTTTTGCACGCTGGGCGGCGTACCTCTTTTTCCCATTCCTTCCGGGAAATCTGCCCTCCCCTCCGTTCAGGGATCCTTCCTTCCCCGCCCGCAGTTTTATCCGTCCCATCTCCCTCCGGAAATGGCGGATGGCCGCCGCGCTGGCGATTACCGTTATAATTCCCAGAATCAGCGCGGTATCCGTTTTTCTCCCTGCCGGCCGTTTTTCCCCGTCCGCAATGGCGGATTCTTCCTCCCCTGGAGGATTGCCCGGCAGGAAACTTCCCTGTGCGGAATTATCCTGTGAAAGATTGGTTTTGAGTTTCCCTGACATCGCTGTCACATAACTTTTGGCCCGGTTATTCGGCGCCATTTCGGAAAGCGCCGTTTTCCCGTCCTCCGGATTGCTTATTTCCCCTGCGGCTTCCTCATCCGCGTCTCTGGCTTCCCCCGGGGCTTTGGAGCCATCCCTGTCTCCAGGGCCGTCTGTGCTTCCGGTTTCCTCCGTCTTTCCGGTTCCGCCTGTATTTCCGGCTTCCTCCCCGTTTCCGGTTCCATCCGCATTTTCGGTTCTCCCTGTGTTTCTGGAACCATCCGTATTTCCGGCTCCCCCTATGTTTCCGGAGCTATCCCCGGTTCCGCTTCTGCCCGCGTTTCCGGAGCCGTCTGTATTTCCGGTTCCGCCTGCGTTTCCGGATTCCTCCGGATTTCCGGCCCTCTCCATGCTTCCGGTTCCGCCTGCATTTCCGGCCCTCTCCGCGTTTCCGGAACTATCCCCGGTTCCGCCTTCCACGGCGTCCCCGGCCCCCTCAGTTTCCCCGGTTCCCGCAGCATCTTCCCCATCCTCCGATGAACCGCCAGTGCCGGACGTTCCCGCCTGTGCTTCCCCGGAGTTTTCCCCGATAGGCACTTCCTGCCGCCCGGACGCTTCCGCTTCCGGATTCACTTCCAATTCCGTTTCTCCCAAAATGTAACCGGAAACACCCCCTGCCGTCACCACCTGATGCCAGGTACTCCCATCCTCTGCCGTGACATCCCCCGCATATTCAAAAGGGCTGTCCTTCACCAGATTGCCCACCGGGCTGCTCTGTTCGTCCGGCATCTCATAAACGACGGCGGACGGCGACTTGAGTGCGGCGCTTTCCGCTTTTACAGGCAGAACCAGGCTCCAGGCACAGACTGCCGCGCCTGCCGCCCGGGAAAAAAGGCGGAGCCTCTTCCCATATCTCCCTGCGTCCGATTTCCTGTATAGTTTCAACATTATATTTTCCCAAATCCTTTATGTATCCCTCTTTGCTTTTTGACGGAACCGCCGCTTTCGGCAGCGGCTCCCAACCACACCCGGAATATATATAAATCTCCAATGAAAATTTTAAAACTGTTAACAAATTGTGTAAGATAATCTACTTAAAACAATACAAACATTACCGTGCCCGGCCCTGTGATATTGAATACCACATGGTCTTCCCTGATTTCAGACACTTCCAGTTCCACTAACTGGCCATTCACCAACTGGTAAACTTTAATCGACTGCCCGGCCCTTACTCCCATGGTGAGCATGTTAATCTGCGCCGTCTGGAACTGTGCCCTGGATTTTATCTCAAGCACGTTCATAAGCTTACCGCCCAGGTTGGCCGCATGTGCCTTCGCTGTGCTGATTACCGCATTGCCCGGCTTTGCCAGACGGATAGCGCGGCTCGCCGCACCGTTAACCATCACAACATCCGGAGCCATAGGCGTTACATTTTCCACCCCCGGAAGGGTAGACACCGCGTTGTTGACATACTCTCCCACGGACTGGTTATTGGCTGCCGCCGCTGCCTCCACCGTAGCGGACACATAAACAGCTTCCGCTGCCGCAGGGCTTTCAGCCTCCCCGTTTTCCTCTGTCTCCGACACTGAGCCTGAGGTCGGGCTGTCTGCCGCCAATACGGGCAGCGAACATGTCATAATCCCTGCAAGCGCAAGTGCAGTTACTCTTATAAGATTGTTCCTCTTCATAAGATTGTTTCTCCTTTCTTCCCGGTAAACCGGGTATTCTGAGTGTGGTATATATACATCTGCAAACATGTCGCAGTTGAATATATCTATGGAATCTATCTATGGAACCAATTTATGGAATCTATCTATTAAACCTATGAACCTGCCTATTGTAAATATCTATTTCAAGATTTCCCTGTTAATCTGGCCTGCCGCATCATCGATAAGGGCCGCGACCACTACAAACTGCCTGCTTCCGGCTTCCTCCGCTTTCGTAGTCAGCGTTATGAGGAAATGGTTGGAGTTTAACCCTTCCCACCCTTCCCTTATCTGTTTTCCTATTTCCCTGCTGTATAATTCCTGCAAAAATTCATTACATCCCTCCGCAGCCGCAAAATTATATCTCCGGATCAGGCTCTCATCCTCCCTCTCATATGCCGCAACTATCTCATAAGTAAGGAGATTCCCGTCCAGATACAAATAAACCAGCTCATTCCCTTCAAAAAATTCCGAATCGGCATACCGGAACAGATCACCGAAATGCCCCTCCCCGTCCGCTTTGCCGTGAATTACCGTATTGAAATCCGTCATATCCCTTAAATTCGCCATCTCCGTATACACGGCGCCCATTTCACTTTCCTTCCCGGAAACGTCATGGGTTATATAAAAATCGTCCGCCTCCCCGCTTTGCAGCACCGGGCAGTCAATATCCGTCCCCGGGACATACAGCCATGCGAAAATATCCGGATTTTCCGCCTCCAGGGCATCAAAATCCACCTTCGCATCTTCCGCGGATTCAGACACTATTGCTCCTGCCGTTTCTTCCGCTTTTTCCCCTTGCTGTCCTCCTCCTGCCGTTTCTTCCCCCGTCCCCTCCTGCTGCCCTGCGCAGCCCGCCGCCAGAAAGCAGAAGACGGCAAACAGGAAAAACAAAATATATTTCCAGGCTATGCCCTTAATGTACTTCTTCATAAAACACCTCTATAATCAACCTGTACAAAGCGTCTTCGTCCGCATAAAATTCCTCATATTCCTTTCCCATAACCGTCTCTCCCTCCAGCATACGGAAACTATCCGTGCCAAACCGGTAATCCAGCGCCAGCGTCGCCAGATAAACGGCTTCCTCCGCCGTGATATCGGTGGTCATCATAGGCTGTATGGCCTGATAAAGCTTCAGGACCACGGATAAATCCTTTTCCGCCGCTTCTTTTGCCGCCCGGACAAACCCGGACAGATACTGCCTCTGCCTTTCCAGCCTCCTGTCCGCCGAACCGAACACGCTTGTGTCGCGGTATTTTACATACCAGAAAGCGCTCTCCCCCTCCAGATGCACCTTCGCGCCCTGCACAAGCGTCTTATCCGCCCTTGTCAAATCCTCCGGCACGGTCACGTCAACACCGCCCACCGCGTCATTGATATCCGGAATAGCCGACATATTGACCGCCGCGTAGCCATGGATCGGAAGCCCGTACATAAGCCTTGCGACAGCCTCCGCCTGATATTTGCAGCTTTCTTCCACTCCGTTTCCGAAGCCGTGCTGCGTGGCTATCTGCCCCTTCACTGTCTTTACAAGCTTTCCCTGATCGTCATAGACCTCGATATCCGTCATAGTGTTGCGGTTAATGCCCAGAATCAGGATTTCCTTTGTATGGGGGTTCAAAACCGCCAGGAACAAAGCATCGGCCTGCCCTCCGTCCGTCCCCTCCGCCACTTCCACGGCCTCCGAATTTTTGTCGATACCCATAACGAGGAAGGTAAGGATATCCTCATTATAGGCATAAGTCCTGCCCTGATATCTTACCTGATTTTCCTTCCGGGCAGCCTGCCCCTCCCCAGGCACCGGCCCTTCCGATGCCGCTCCCGCAAGCTTTGGCCCGTCCGGGGAAGTATTGCCTGCAAGGCTCCTCTTCCCCCTCTCCCGGACAAGAAAAAAAAATCCCGTCAGTACAGCAATTATTACAGCCATAAACAAAAGGAAAAAGAGAACCCCCACAGCCAGCCTGCTTCTCCGTCCCTTCTTTTTTCTATTTCTATTGCTCTGTGCCCTTCCCGGATTATGTCTTTTTTTTCTTTTCCGCTTTCTTTTCCTCTCTCTATTCCTCTCTCTGTTCCTCTCTCTTTTCCGCTCTGCCTGTCCGCTTTTTCCGTCCATAATACCGCTAATAAACCACCGTCTTCTGCTGCCTATAAAGTCTGCCGGAACTGTTTAAGGGACTGGCCCTCCCCCTTGTCCTCTTTTTGCAGTAAACAGTGAATCCAACCTTTTATGTAGAAAAAATCTTCCGGGCAGTACGATCGGAGCATGTCCAGTTTCAGCGCCGTATCTCTAAAATCATCAATGTTTTGTGTATTCATCCTTTTCTCCTTCCGACGCTTTCATTGAAATCACTATATCATTCTTTGAAAACAATGTCAATACTATTTTCGGATTTTGTTTACTTTGAAAACAAATTGTGGTATAGTGCTTTCATGGAGGTGAACACATGAATATTCAGGAAAGGCTGAGATATCTGAGAAAGCACTTGAATCTGACTACCCGCGCTTTCGGCGCCGCCATCAGCATGTCGGGCGGCGCTATCACAAATATGGAAAAAGGCACACGGAATGTGACGGAACGCACTATCCGCGATGTTTGCCGTGAATACAATGTAAATCCCGACTGGCTCGTCAACGGCGTTGGGCCGATGTTCCAGGATATAACCGACGAATTGGATATTTCCGATGAAGTGAAGCAGCTTGCCAAACAATACAGCATGTTAAGCAGCGACGACAGGAAACTGGTAAAAGAAATGATTAACTCATTAGCTGAAAAGATAAAGAAGCCCGCGGATTCCGCATATTAAATTAGGCAGAAGCCTTCCGCAGTAACCGCCGCGGCCTTGACACTATAAAGAAATTTTTATATAATTTTGTTATCAAAAAGGAGGTACTGATTATGCCGAACATTCGCTCAAGCGCTGATTTACACAACAGCTACAATGACATCTCTGAATTTTGCCATACCTATTCCGAACCTGTATTTATTACAAAGAATGGAAAAGGCGACCTCGCCGTCATGAGTATTGAAGCTTATGAGCAGCTTGTTGGCCGTTTTGAACTGTATGGGCTTATACAGGAAGGACTGGCTGATATCCAAAACGGAAATACACGTCCATTCTCCGAGGCAATTTCTGATTTGAGGAAACGCGGGAAATGACAACTTATTCCATCCATATCACTGCCGCTGCCGAACAGGATATAGCCAATGCCTCAGACTATATTAAATTTGTTCTGAAGAATCCAAAAGCAGTTGATGTCCTTTTGGAAGAAACGGAATTGAAGATCAATGCCCTTTCCCAATTTGCGTGTAAATTTCCTCTTGTAGATGATCCGCTGCTCGCCTCATGGGGACTCCGCTTCACAAAGGTAAAAAATTATCTTGCTTTCTATATAGTATCCGAAAAAGAACAAAGGGTAACCGTTGTCCGTTTTCTTTACAGAAAAAGCAATTGGGAGCCTATCCTAAAACGCGGTTTTTCCCTTATTTAAGCTGCCCGAAGCCGCCGCACCCGTGCCTGTCCCCTTTCAGGAAAAAAATTCATGCCCGCCATAAGAAAACAAAAGGGTCAGGCTGTTATCGAACCATTTCATCAATTCCGGATCCGCATACCTGCGCGACGCAAAATAAAGAGCCCCCTCCGTGATATTCTCCCCGTACAGCACCCGTTCCACCGCCTCTATCGTTTCATCGCTTATTTTCGTCCGCCCAAGGCGCCCGTTAGCCGCCGGTGAAAACTGCACCACGCCGTGAGACTGCTGATAGACCACTTCCTTCACCGTATCCGGAAACTGGCTGCTCTCAACCCGGTTCATCACAACGCCT
Organism: uncultured Lachnospiraceae bacterium; assembly: GCA_947385425.1. GTDB lineage: Bacteria > Bacillota > Clostridia > Lachnospirales > Lachnospiraceae > Kineothrix. Next base: position 19,411 of record CANDKY010000077.1, read on the forward strand.
GCCACCAGCATTTTCCCTTTTATATCTTCACAGCCCGCTTCCGCTTCCACGATTTGGAGCAGCACCTTATAATCTTCCTCTGACAGAGAATATTTTGCCTTCCTTTCCAAAACACTATAATCGACCACCCTCTGCCCCGAAGACGCCTCCATCACCATCCCCATGAAACTGGACTCATCCATACTGGCACAGTCTTCCATGTACTGAATCTGGAAGGCAGCCGTGGACGCCACCCGGTTGATCTGCAGCTGCTTCAGGTTAAACCAGGATATCATGAAAATGAAATTACAAAGGAGCAATATTGTCACGTTTCTCTTATACCTGCACATTTTACCATCCTCTTCCTGTTTTGGACTTGAGCGGCCGGAAAGCCCAATACCTTTCCTTCGGCTTCTCCCAAGCCATCCGTTTTATACATTTCCGTCACACAAATGTAATACTTCTTTAATATTTTATACAGGAAGTCCCAGAAATATATCTAAAATATTTCTAAATTTGTATTCTTTTTGCTGAAATGGTATAATGATGGTAAAATTGCGACGAAAGTCTGCGAATTATAATACATTCCGACATCAGCACAGAGTTTTGAAAGGAGCCCTGCTATGGACAATCTTCCCGCTGGCGTTTATCCGGCAAAGAGAAAAGACAACTCCTCCTACTACCGCGCCTCCATCACCTTCCGCGGCAAACATATAAGCCTTGGAAGCTACCAGGATGCCGCAGACGCGCACCGCTCCTATATGGAAGCGCACGCCATAACATCGGATCCGTCCCTCTCCGTTGACGGCTACACTTCTGTATCGCCCCTTGCTTTTGAAAAATGGGTCAGCCTTGTTAATTTCCGGGATAACGGCATTTATTTCCCCACCCCGATTTATCTGAAAAAAAAGTTTTTTCTTTATTATATGGAACCGGCCTGCACACTGACGTTCGATATTGACGATCTGTTTTATTACGCGAGGAAAAAAATCATGCGCCGCGGCAGCCACCTTTTTGTAAACGACTATGGAATGCAGTTCAACATCCTTAACCGCTACGGCATAAAAAACTATGCGGTGCCCGGCAAAGATTACCGTTTTATCAACGGCGACAATTCGGACTTCAGATATGAAAATATAGAAATTATCAACCGCTTCCACGGCGTTGCCCGCATCCCGGTCCCCGACGGCGCAGGCGGCGCCGCCTGCCGCTATAAAGTACGCATCCATATCCGCAGCAACTATGTGGTAGGCACCTACGATAGCGAAACGGAAGCCGCCATAGCCTATAACAAAGCGGCGGATATATTGAAAAAAAACGGCATAAACCGCAATTTCCCTCTCAACTACATTGAGGGGCTTTCCCCTGCGGCATATGCCGAACTCTATTCACGCATTGAACTGTCGCCCAAAATATACGCAATATCATTAACTTAAACTTTTCCGCCTGTACGGTTGGCGCCCTGTCCCCTCCCGGCTGCCCCTGGCCGCGCAGGAGAAGAAAATCCATTCAAAAAAATGATGAGATTTCTTACGGCTTTTCC
>CANDKY010000078.1 GCA_947385425.1 uncultured Lachnospiraceae bacterium
GCTAATCTTTCCGTTTTACTTTTTTGAGTTGTCCTCTGAATTTTCTTTTTGGGTTCCTCCCGGTTTTCACCGTTTGGTTCCCTTTGGAATTTTCAGGGTTGCATTACTGTTTACTTGTCAAGGTACTGTTTTAAATCTTTCCGTTTTAAATCTTTTTACTTGCTGCCCCGCTGCTTTATTTTCTCACCTCGCCGGCAACGAAATTGAGTATAGCACCCTTCATCCTTAATGTCAATAACTTTTTCAAAATTTTTTTCACTTTTTTTCATATTTTTCCATTCCTACTATATATCGTATCCCCCATCACCATCCTCTACAATTTATCTGCTGTGCAGTATAAATTAATAATCCAATTAGCAATATAATTCTTATGATAAATATAAAGCAGCAACGGGCTTTCATTGGTCCATGCCAGTATCTGCTCTCCTGCCATTCCCGTGGGAATGCTTTCTATAACCATATACATTATCCAAAAAGCAATCATAATCTCCAACACGCCTGCCGCGGCTCCCAGCAAGCTGTTTGCTGTCCGAATCAGCGGAAGTTTTGCCAGCGTTTCCATAGATTTGGTAATAACATTTATTAACCCGCAGAAAATACTAACAGCAAACAGCAATATTATTGAAACCACAGTCATTTTTACATTTTTCTCTAATATACTGGCAATCAACAGAAATAAGACCGCCAGCACAATCAGCGCTGTAAACAGAGCCACTACCCTTCCTGCCTCTTTTACAAATCCGTTCTTATACCCCTTCCGGATTCTCCATATCATAAGTATTACAAAAACTCCGACAAGTATGTTCACCTGAATTACCCCTATTTCATTTCCATTACTTTCATAGCATCCTGTGTCATGACTAAGAACCGGTTACGTTTCCTGGTTGTTGCGAGCAAATACACATTTTCTTCGAACATACCGGTAAAACGCTCTGTCCCATGCATATTGTTTATACTGTATTCCGTGCTACTGTAAATAATGTATTCGTCTTCATCAAAAATTATATTCGTATATTCCATATCAAAGCTTTTGCCATTGATCAGATTGCCTGTTTCATCGTATATATCTAACCGGTATTTGCCATCTCCTTCTGTATTAAGAAACACCAGTCCTACATAGCGGTCGGTATAAAAAACACTTTGTACTTCTTCATTCAAAAAATTCACTGCAGAACTCAGCGGCTTTTCACTTCCGGAAAAGAACATAATCCGGTCATCCGATACGGCAAATGCAGTATTGCTGTTCATGAAACGAATAAAAGGCACCACATTTCCCTGATAATCATATCCGCTTACAAAACGGTCAGACGATAAATTCTGACCCACTTCTCCAAAATTATGAAATGCAATGGATGTTTTCATCATACCGCTGTCCACATACAGGTAGGATATGGCAAGAAGCTCACCGCTGGGTGAAAGACTGATATCAACAGGATACCCTGACTTATCCATAGTAGTTTCGCTTTTCACAAGCTCATTTCCGGATGTGTCATATAAATTAATTCTTGTTATCTTTGAATCATCCAAAATTACTGCCACTACCCCGTTGGCCGCAACACGAAACTTCCGGATCGGAAGATTCGTAGTAATTTCACCTCTGCTCCCCGCAGTATCCATCACATAAATCGTACGCCCGTTATAATCACCAATCGCAACTACCGAACCATTAATATCCACCATCGGGTTCTGCATTTCATAAGTCTGATTCCAAAGTACAATCCCTCTGCTGTCCATACAATTGGCGCCGTCTTTGCTATATGTAAGAATATTATTTCCAAGTACCAGGTAAGTAGAACCGTCTACCCTTGTGACAGGAATGGAACTTATAATAACGCTCTCCGTATACTCCCTGTTGCGCCAGCTTACCATAGCCATAGCTGTCACAGCCGCAATTAAAACAACTGCAAGCGCACCCCGGTAAAAAATTGTCAGCTTATGCCCCCTGATTCTTTCTTTATAATTTATACTGCGCTCCGCCCTCTCCTTTTTCTTTTTCGAGCGCAGATACTCCCTGACATTCGTCATGTTTTCTCCATTTCTGTGTGGCAATTACTGCCATATATGTACTTTCCCGGCATTAATTTTCCCTATTTTAACATATTTAAGAACTGTATGCAAATAGTCTGGCTGCTTTGTATGGAAATCCGGAATAAGTTCATCAGAAACTGTCCCCAGGATAATCATTTAATCCTCCCCATCCATATCCATAATCTCCTGTGTAAAGACAGCCGTTTGGATAAAACCACAGAGCTTGTCATAATTGTTTACCGTAAGTACCGCAATCGCACAAAAAATGATAAAAATACCTGCCACCACTATTCGTATCCACAGGAAAGGCGATCCCCCTTTCTGTTTGTTTATACTGCTCAGCGCTACCAATTCTGCTGTCTGTCCTGATGCATTTTCCTCTTCCAAATCCCCTGGGGTACTTCTATCATAATCATTTAATCCTGGCGCGCTGTTATGCCTGTCCTTTCTCAGTTGTCTCCCGTAATAATCTCCCAGGCAGTCTTTCATCGTCTCATCTGCATCGTAAAAAACATAATATCCCTGCAGCGCTTCCCCTTCTTTCCAGTCGTCAAGAATAATCGCTCCGGTTTCAGGATGTAAATACCCCAGCCGCCTGTAACCTTTATCTGAGCTGCGGAACCCGCTTTTCCGCTTCTTTTCAATTATGTTTTCTTCCTGCCTGTCTATTCCGTATATTATGTAAATTTCCGTCCCCTTACGTATTTCCTTTTTTCCGTACAGGATCATTTCCCCGCCGGATTGTGTCTCTTCTCCCCTGCAGACTGCCAGATATTGCAGAACATAATCCTCCAGATAAACTACTCTTTTATCTTCCATCGTCCCAACCACTCTGGCTGCTTTGGGCAGTTCCATAACCATCCCCCCTTCCGAAATTCCATAAAAGCTGTTTGTAAACAGCAGCCGTTCAGACTCCCTCACAGTTATGATACATCCATTATACCACCTTAATATAAAATGATTTTATCGTAATATGTCGAGATGCCCTGGCTTTTTTTCGACCTGTAATGCGCCATTTCCAATTTCTCAGAGCCTGTCTAAAATCTGCTTTTCGCCAGATGTGCGCTAGAACAGGCTCTTATACAAAAAACAGGACATAAAGACTGTTCCCGGACATGTCTCTACCCCCTGCCTTTTCCGATATAAATCTACTGCACAATCATACAAATCCAAAATTAGTAACTGAACGCTTCCTGAATCATATATCTCATTTCAGTTGCCCGAAAAACAGCCTTTCAAGTTCTGAACTTATATACAGTCGTAGTATCATAAGTTCTCTCAGGGCCAAATACTGCTGACGGGAACTGCGGCTTGTTCGCCGTATCCGGATAATACTGTGTTTCAAGACATAATCCGGTACGTTTATTATATACCGCTCCCTCTTTTCCGACCTCTTTCGTCTGGAAATTGCCCGCATAAAACTGGACGCCCGGTAAATCCGTATATGTTTCCATAACCCGCCCGCTTACAGGTTCTTCCACCGTAGCTATATGGCGCAATGTGCCTTCTTCCCCATCCAATACCCAGTTGTGATCATAACCGCCGCTCAGCTTTAACTGCTCAAAATCCGCATCGATCCCGTCTCCTATCCTTCTGGGGCTGGTAAAGTCCATAGGCGTCCCCGCCACAGGCGCAATTTCTCCCGTCGGAATGGAACCTGCCCTTACCGGGGTATAATTTGCCGCCTGAATCGTCACAATATGATCCTCAATACTGCCCGCTCCATGACCTGCCAGATTAAAGTATGTATGGTTTGTCATATTTATAATCGTCCGTTTATCACTGGTTGCATGATAATGTATCTTAAGTTCATCCTCTTCCGTGAGAGTATATGTTACCTGTATTTTTTTATTTCCCGGAAATCCCATTTCCCCATCCGGGCTTTCCAGCTCAAATGTTACACAGTCCGCCCCTTCTGCTGCCTTCCAGACCTTCTTATGATACCCTAAATCCGCATGGCTGTGCAAATTATTCACTCCATCGTTTACATCCAGTTGGTATTTTATACCATCCAGGGTAAAAGCGGCATCTGCGATCCGGTTTGCATTCGGGCCGATTGTTGCGCCAAAGTTAGCTTCGTTTACATAATAACCGTCCAGATTGTTATAACCAAGCACTACATCTTCCGCTTTACCGTTTTTATCCGGCACATAAAGACGGACAAGAACAGCCCCGTAATTAATTACCTGAGCCTTCATCCCTTTCCCATTCTCAATACTATATTGGAAAATCTGTGTACCGTCTTTCATCGTATCAAATACCGTTTTTACTACACCCATCCCATACCTCCGTTTTTGTCCCGGACATCCTTCCGCCCGCATATTTTTACAATTCTGTCCTGCCTTCCAGGGCACGCAGCAAAGTCACTTCATCAATATATTCCAAATCGCCTCCCACCGGGACCCCGCTGGCAATTCTCGTCACTTTGATCCCGGTCGGCTTCACTAATTTTCCAATATACATAGCTGTCGTTTCGCCTTCCAGGCTGGAATTAGTTGCCAGAATAACTTCCCCAATTTCACCGGCCAGGCGGCTCATAAGTTCTTTCAGCCGAATATCATTCGGCCCAATCCCCAGCATCGGGGAAATAGCGCCATGCAGCACATGATATACCCCGGTATATTTACCTGTTTTTTCATAGGCCGCCAGGTCACGGGTATTTTCTACTACCATAATCGTACCATGATCCCTTTTCTCATTGGCACAGACCGGGCAAAGCTCCTGATCCGTAAGGGTAAAACATTCCCTGCAGTATCTGACATTCTCTTTTGCTTCCACAATCACTTTTGCAAGCCGTTCCACCTTATCTTTCGGCATATTAATCAAATGGAACGCAAGCCTTTGTGCCGATTTGTTTCCGATTCCCGGTAAGCCCGCCAGTTCATCTATCAGCTTGTTAATATGTCCGCTATATAAATCCATCAGAAGGGAAGTCCTCCCCCCAGGCCCAGCCCGCCGGTCATCTTATTCATCACTTCCGCATTGGCCTCGTCCACTTTACGCAGCGCCTCATTTGCCGCCGCCGCAATCAAATCTTCCAGCATTTCAATGTCCTCGGGATCCACTACCTCTTCGGTAAGTTTCACCTTGACAATCTCTTTCACCCCTGTCACTGTTACTTCTACGGCCCCGCCCCCTGACGCCGCCGTAAACTCCTTCGTTTCCATTTCTTTCTGGCTCTCTTCCATCTGACGCTGCATCCGCTGTGCCTGCTTCATCAGATTGTTCATGTTGCCCGGCATACCTCCCGGGAATCCGCCTCTCTTTGCCATTCTATTATATGTCCTCCTATTCCAGTTCCGCATGTCTCCCAAAAAGGCCCCTGTACATGCAAGAATTTCCGCACGCTCCTGCGTACTGAAATCCTTCCGGCCCTTTTCGGGACACATGCTGTTTCCAGTTCCGCATGTCTCCCAAAAAGGCCCCTGTACATGCAAGAATTTCCGCACGCTCCTGCGTACTGAAATCCTTCCGGCCCTTTTCGGGACACATGCTGTTTCCAGTTCCGCATGTGTCCATGCTTCTTATTCTGCCTCTGTATCGTCTTCCACTTCGATGTCCATGTGAATGATCTGGCTTAAGTCAATATATGACCGCTCAAAAGTCTGTCCGTTGTCTATGCACTGTACTTCAATCTCTATTTCCTTCTGTACCGACTCTGCAACCGCCCTTCGAAGCTGTTCCTTATTATCCGGGTTTTTCAGGTAATCGGAAGCAATCCCGTCCTCCAATACCACCAGGAGCCTGTTATCGCCACCCAGGCTTAAACGTGCCCCTTTCATGTAAGTTTTCATAGGCTGTTCCATATCTGCGACGATGGAATTCCACCGCTCCACTGCCATTTTTACATCTTCCGGTATCGCTTTGGGCAGTTCCTTTTTCACAGTATCGTTCACCTTTGGCGTTTCTGCTGTCCCATTGCCGGTTATCCCACTGTCCGTCTGTGACATAGCCGCCACCGCAATGCCGCTCTCGATCTTCCGCTCCAGCTCCCTGACACGTCCTAACAACGCCTCCATATTGTTTTCCATGCCCGGCCTGCACAATTTGATCAGAGCCACTTCTATCAGAATACGCTTTTGCGATGCATATCGGATACGCCCGGAAAGTTCCGAAAAAATACGGATATAACGTATCACCGCATCCATATCCGCCATCCCCGCCTCTTCTTTTAGCCTCTCCAGATTTTCCGTAGACACATCGATCACATCTTCAAGCTCCTGCGAACTTTGCACCAAAAGGAGATTCCGCAGATACCACGTAAAATCACTGACAAACTGGGAAAGCTCCCTTCCCTGCATAACAATCTCCTCAAGCAGCCCGATACATCCTGTCACATCCGCTTCCAGTACCAGCCTGAAAAGCCTGCCGAATACTGCCGTATCGACAGCGCCAAGGACTTCCAGCGCTTTGTCATATGTCAATTCTTCCCCAAAATGGAAAGCAATGCACTGATCCAGAAGGCTGAGGGCGTCGCGCATGGAACCGTCTGCTGTTTTGGCAATATACCGCAGCGCCTTTTCCTCAACCTGGATATCCTCTGCCAGCATGAGCTCGCGCATCCTGCCCGCAATAGTCTCAATAGTAATCCTCTTGAAATCATACCTCTGGCACCGGGACAGAATAGTAACCGGTATCTTGTGGACCTCTGTAGTCGCCAGTATAAAAATCACATAAGACGGCGGCTCCTCCAATGTTTTCAGCAAGGCATTGAACGCCCCTATGGAAAGCATATGAACCTCATCAATAATATAAACCTTATATTTGCCCTCTGCCGGGGAGTAAGACACCTCATCCACAATTTCACGGATATTATCCACCCCATTATTCGATGCGGCATCTATCTCAATTACATTCATACTTGCGCCCGATGCGATTGCCCTGCAAAGCCGGCATTCCCCGCAGGGACTCCCGTCAGACGGATTCTCGCAATTTACCGCCTTTGCAAAAATCTTGGCAATCGTTGTTTTACCCGTCCCCCGGGTTCCGCAAAAGAGGTAAGCATGTCCAATACGCCCCGCCCTTATCTGGTTCTTCAATGTAGTCACTATGTGATCCTGCCCTTTTACATCCCCAAAACTCCGGGGACGGAACTTACGGTACAATGCTGTATAAGACATCCCAAACCTCTCTCCCGAAATATTTCCCTGCCGCCGCATCGCGGCAGCCTGTACCTGCGTATGAAAAAGCTTCTTTTCGTGTTCAGGTACGGAGTACTAGTCGCCAAAGCAAATACCCAGCAGCTTCGCTTCCTTGACAATCCTTGCATCCGGCGCCACCATCTTCAGTTTGCCTGCCACTTCTTCCAACGGAACCTTTACGATTTCACGGTTCTTATAGCCTACCATAAAACCATACTCGCCGTTGAGAATCATCTTACCGGCCTCTGAACCAAGCCTGCTGGCAAATACTCTGTCATAAGGGCAAGGGCTTCCGCCGCGCTGTGTATGCCCGGGCACCGTTACCCTTACTTCATGGCCGCTCCGCTCCTTAATCTTCTCCGCAATTTCATAAGAAACAGAAGGATATTTATAGTTTTTCATTTTTTCCTTGTATTCTTTCTTGGATAATTTTGCATCTTCTTTGGAAATCGCGCCTTCTGCCACTGCGAGAATAGTGAATTTGCTTCCGTTCCTGTTCCGTTCCTCTATCTTATCAATTACTTTGTCAATATCATACGGGATTTCCGGAATAAGGATAATATCCGCACCGCCTGCGATCCCTGCATTCAAAGTCAGATATCCCACCTTATGCCCCATAACCTCGACAATAAACACTCTGCCATGGGAAGCCGCCGTGGTATGGATACAATCAATAGCATCCGTCGCTATATTAACGGCGCTCTGGAATCCGAAAGTCATATCCGTCCCCCAGAGGTCATTATCTATCGTCTTAGGCAATGTCACCACATTCAGGCCCTCACTGCGCAGGAGGTTTGCCGTCTTATGCGTTCCGTTCCCGCCCAAAATCACAAGGCAATCCAAACGAAGTTTATAATAGTTCTGCTTCATCGCCTCTACCTTATCCAACCCGTTTTCATCCGGATCCTTTATCGTCTTAAACGGTGTCCTGGAACTGCCCAGTATCGTACCGCCCTTTGTCAGTACACCGGAAAAATCACACCCTGTCAGCATACGGAAATCACCGTAAATCAATCCCCTGTACCCTTCCAGAAATCCGTACATTTCCACTTCTTCCCCGCTGTTAAAGATGCACTTTGCAACCCCGCGCATTGCCGCGTTTAATGCCTGGCAGTCCCCTCCGCTGGTCAACATTCCTATTCTCTTCATCTGATTCCCTCCTAACCTGTATTAAGCTTTTATGTAAAGCCTGTCTCTTCTTCCATACCCATTATATAATAATTTACTTTTTACCACAACTAAGTTTTATTATATCCGGAACAAAAATTTTCATTTATATCTTGCTAAAATGGAAAATATGCGTTAAAATATAGTCTATCAGGCCATGATGGTATACATTTTCTGGAGACGTATCGAAGCGGTCATAACGGGGCGCACTCGAAATGCGTTTGCCCTCCGGGGCACGAGGGTTCGAATCCCTCCGTCTCCGCGGAAAAGCCGAAGCTTTTGCTTCGGCTTTTTATATTTCAAACTATGCATTACCGCCCTTTCCAAGTCTGGAACTTTTCTTCTTCCCTGTCATCCCATCCCTCAATATATCATGATCCCGCAGCACCTTTTCAACCACCGTCCCCTGGATTACATGAATAAGCGGTTTTTTCAGTGCATTCAACGGCCCCGGCAGTTCTATTTCAAGAGGAGACTTGCCGTCCATAAGTTTCACCGTGCTGTCCAGCAATTCGCGGACATCATATACGCTGCCCCATACTTCCGGCACGCCCCTGTCCACACCCAATAAACCGTACACGGCTTCCATAGCCGTCCTCACCGAATATTCCGTGGTGAACACGGTATCCCTCGGCGTTTCTGCAAACTGGCCTAAAAACGCAAAGTTCACGCACCCGTCCGGAATAACATCCGGCCGGTCCCCCTTTGTCCTCGGCATGAAAAATGCCGTGATATAGGGCATCATGGTCGGAACACAAACCGCGCTGTTTTCCGCCAGTTCCGGTATTTCCTCCTCCGGAACGCCTAAATGGTACAGCCATTCCTGCGTAATCTCTTTCCCGGTACATTCTTTCATCGGTTTCTTTACAAAATCGCCCGGTACATCGGTAAACAGGCCGTATACCCATACACATACTTTATCTTTATCCTGCCCCTTGAACTGCCCCTGCCTGTTAATTGTCCAGCTCATCAGCCAACTGGAATCCTGGCAGCTTACAATACCTCCCGTTACCACCCTGCCGCTCTTCGGGTCACGCTTGCAGATACCGGTGATGTAGGGAATAATCTTATCATCCAGCGTCGTAACCGTTGCTGATTCCCAGTTCGTCTTCGCCACATCGGAACAGAATTTCTCCGGGCGGCCGAAAGAAGAGTCCTGTTTGGCTATATTCTTCCACAGGCTCCAGCAGCCGCTTGTCCTGACTTCCGCATCCCCGTTCGGCGCGTGGTTCTGATCCCCATACACCGTCCCTTCCGTACAACTTCCGTTTGTAACAAAAACAAGATCATTTTCCGTAAGAGTAATCCCCTCTTCCACTCCCTTTACTTTACATTCGATTGCTTTCGCTGCCTTCCTGCCACCCTCAAATTCAAAAATAACATTTGTCACTTCCGTTCCAAACCGGAAATCCACACCCGCTTCTTCCAGGTATCTCTGCATCGGGAGAATCAATGACTCGTATTGGTTATATTTTGTAAACTTCAACGCGCTGAAATCCGGCAGCCCCGCTATATGGTGGATAAACCTCTGGAAGTAAAGCTTCATTTCCAGCGCACTGTGCCAGTTTTCAAACGCAAACATAGTTCTCCAGTACAGCCAGAATGTAGAGCCAAACACTTCTTCGTCAAATACGTCTTCTATCGTTTTATCATATAAATCCTCATCTTTCGTCATGAACAGTTTCATAATCTCCATACAGCCTTTCTGGCTGAGGTTAAACTTACCGTCCGTATGCGCATCCTCTCCCCGGTTCTTCGTCGCCCTGCACAGGGAATAATTCGGATCCTCTTTGTTCAGCCAGTAATACTCATCCAGCACGGATACTCCGGGTGCCTCTATGGACGGGATACTGCGGAACAAATCCCACAGGCATTCGAAATGGTTCTCCATCTCCCGTCCGCCCCGCATCACATAGCCCCGCATTGGGTCATGAATGCCGTCGCAGGCGCCTCCTGCTATATCCATCGCCTCCAGGATATGGATATGGCTCCCCGGCATCTGCCCGTCACGTACCAGGAAACAGGCCGCAGCCAGGGCTGCAAGCCCGCTGCCTACGATATAAACACTTTTCCCTTCTACGCCTTCCGGTTTCCTCGGCCTCGCAAACGCTTCATAATTACCGTTTGTATAATATATACCTTTACTGTTTTTTTCATTCTTTCCCCGCTCCGTATTGCGGTACTCCTGTTTCGGGACGGCTGTAACGGATGCTTCCCCCTCTGTATTCTTTGCTTCCTGTTTTTGTTTTCCCCCCTTTGTTTGTCCTTCCCTGCACTCCTCCTTCTTATGGTTCACTATAAGGGCTGCAGCCCCTGCCCCTGCTGCCAGGGCCGCCACACCGATTCCTATATTCTTCTTGCCAGCCATATTGTATTACCGCCTTTCCTTCACGTTTTTGTATTTGTTGTTTGTGTTTGTTTTCTGTCTATCCATTTCTTTATGCCCTTATCATAAACGCATAGCTCCTGTTTTTCCATTTACAAAACGGGCGGAATGATAAAAATTTTATCATTCCGCCCGTTTTGTAAAAAAGCAAACCATAATCCCATTTTAAATATTCTGCGCACTCTCAAAGTTATGGATGGAATTGGCAATATTTCCGCGCAGGGTAAGGCTCAGCCGCTTAACAATCTCCTTATAATCCTCTTTCATCCCCCGCCCGATCCATTCCAGCATAGTCCCCACGAAACCATACTTATAAAAGCCGGCAATGAATGTCTTGTCCTCCCCGGCCAGTTCGGTTCCCCGGCACTTTTCCTCCACCACTTCCGCAATCAGGTTATAGGTGAGCTCGTACAGATAATTTTCGATTTTTTCCCTGCTGGTACAGCGATATACATTGAGGATAAACGGCTTGTTTTCCAAAACAGCTTCAAAAACCTGCAGCATACCTTCCTGCCAGGTATCATAAGTCTTTTTTCCCTGCAAAGCACGCCTTCCGTCCTCTACACAGACCCACTCCACCAAATCATAAATATCCTTAAAATGATAGTAGAAGGCCATCCTGCTGATACCACAATCCGTCGCCAGATCATTAATCGTTATCTTGTCCAGCGGTTTGTGCAGCAATAATTTCTTGAGCGATATTTCCAATGCCGCTTTCGTTGTATTTGGCATGAGATTCCTCCTTAAAGCCTGTTCCGCTGCCGTTACAAAAGATTCTTTCTGCATCGCTCTACAATATCGGCCATTTTATCCCATTTTTTCTCCATATCCGCCACCAGCTTGAACTGAGTCCTGGCACGATCCAGGTTATGCCCCTCCCGGTGGATCTTAAAATAAACATCCCCCTCCAGGTAATCAGCCAAAAAGCGTATGCCGCACTCATAAGTCATCAATTTTGCTCCCATCGGAAGCATTCTTATTTCTTCCGGCGTAAGGCTCCCCCCGCACCCTTCCAGAAATCCTCTCGTATAAGCCTCAAATAAATCCAAATCCACTTCCACTTTGTCCAAATCCTTTTCATCCTCCGCCCCTGTACTGGCGCCGAAACGGATGGAATCTCCGAAATCATACAGTGACAGTCCGGGCATCACTGTATCCAGATCAATTATGCATATTGCTTTCTTTGTCTTCGCATCAAACAGGATATTATTCAGTTTCGTATCATTATGTGTAACCCGCAGGGGCAGTTCCCCTTCCCGCAGCATTTCCGTCAATACCGATGTATCCCCTTCCCGCTCCAGCGCAAATCCGATTTCCTTCCCTGCCAGGGCTGCCCTCCCCATCCTGTCCTCTTCCACCGCATTCCTGAAATCCGAAAAGCGGGACGGCGTATTATGGAAATTGGGAATTGTTTCATGCAGTTTTTCCGCCGGATAATCTGCCAGGCGCTTCTGGAAATTTCCAAAAGCCACGGCGCTGTCATAAAAGTCTTTCGCCGATTCCACTTTTTCGAAACATTCCGTCCCTTCTATAAACAAAAACACCCTCCAATAATTATCGCCGCTGTCTTTATAATAAGGCATTCCCTGTACGGTCCTGACAACATTCAGTGTCTCCCTTTGCGCATCGCCGCCTTCGTCAGCGATTTTTCCCTGCAGATATTCTGTCACATTTACAATATTTTCCATTAGCTGGTGCGGATTCCTGAAAATAACATGATTCATTCTCTGCAGGATATAATGCTTACTTTCTCCCGCCATCTCATAAGTCAGAAGAAAGGTATCGTTTATGTGCCCATTTCCGTATGGCCTGCTCTCTGTCAGTTTGCCGCCTATTGCAAACTGTGTAATTACTTCATCCATTCTCACGCATATTGTGTTTTCCATATTTCTGAATTCTCCTTCTCCCTGTCATTCTAAGTATATCAAGAGCGTATCCTGGAGTGTGTCTTAAAATTGCTTTCTGCAAGATGCCGTTCCAATTTGCCCTCAGTTTTTGTCCAAATTCAGGAGGTGTAGTGGGCATTGCCCTAAGGGGGGAGCGGAACGTTGGATTCCTTAGGGCTACATTGACTGAATTTGGATGAAAAATGGCGGCAAAGTGGTGAAACGGTTACACCGCGACAGATTGCTGGAATGAATTTTAAGACACGCTCTAAAACTGCTTTCTGTAGCTATATCCCAATTTACGTCATACTCTCAAGGCTGCGCAAGCAGCAGCTTCATCTGTGCGCCCCTGTGCATAGAACAAAACGGAAGGATCAAATCCCTCCGTTTTTCCAACCCCTTATTCACGGGTATATCTGCGCCATACAAAAAACACCGCCAGGCCAACAAGCGCCAGGCCGATAAGGAACAGTACCCGGACTGCGGTAAAGCTGACATACTTAATAACCAGCGGCTGCCCCATATCAGCAATCTCGCCTTCCGTATACCCCATATCAGCCAAATATTCACGGTAATATTTCTCCAACTGCCCTTCCATGACTTCAACGCTTCCCTGCATAAAATACGTTGTTGTCGGCTCCTCGCCGCCCATCATATAATCGTAAGTCTGTTCGGCTATCTTTTCCATTTCAGACACATCTACCTGACGGCTCTTTAACCCAATATATCCGTCCGCAGTAGGAAGCAGGTAATACCTTCCGTTCGCCTTATCACCGCTTCTGGAACCGTCCGAACGCTGCGTATATGTACTCTCCGATGCAAAATAATCTATAACATATATCACATCTCCCGCCACATGTGTCCCGGCCTTCACTTCTTTGCCGTCCAGCATATCCTCAAAGCTGACCGCCGGCTTGAATGAAATAACAAAATCACCGGCCGACTGAAACAGCATGATTCCGCCCATCCCTAACAATATAAATATGTTCACGCTCAATGAACTTATAAATTTTTTGATATCCATTGCTTTTTTCCTCCCTCATCTCCTGCTTTTACATCTTCTATGTTCCATATCCGGTTCCCCATCCCCGGTTCTGCCTGCCATAAAAGACACTTCATAAGAATGTATCATCCGTTGTATAAAATCATACCATGCCCTGCATATTATGTCAATATTCCGCTCCAAAACATTTAATAATCCATATGCCTGTCTATTTGGTTTTTTATATGTAAAGGCAAGTCACTATTCCGACATCTGCCCTGCCAGGATACCCACATCCATACTCCCTGACCGGAAGCCCTCCAAATCCAGCGTGACATAACAGTACCCCAGGTTCTTTAAATACTCTGTGATTTCCTTACTGTGCCGCATCAGTACCGGAAAAACCTCCCTGTCTGCCTCTATCCGGGCTATATCCCCATGGACGCGAAGCCTGATATTCCCGCCCAGCAGATCCTTTAAATAGTTTTCCCCGCTTTCCACCTGCCGCATTTTCTCATATGTTAAGACAGTACCATAAGGAAATCTTGTGGCCAGGCAGGGAGTTGCCGGTTTGGAGGCTGCTGACAGCCCATATTCCCCTGCCAGTTTCCGCACTTCGTCCTTAGACATATGTACCTCTGCCAGGGGGCTGATGATCCCCAGCTCCTTCAATGCCCTGATTCCCGGCCGGTATACATGGAGGTCATCCTCATTTGTACCTTCCAATACAGTCTGAATCCCCATGCTTTCCGCCTTCTCAAGCATTTTCCGGAATAAATGCCTCTTGCATAAATAACACCTGTCCGCCGGATTGTCCCGAATGCCGGCTTCTTCCAGCTCATCAACCGTAACCACTAAATGCATGGCCCCGATTTCCTCTGCCGTCCTTTTCGCCTCCTCCATTTCCCCCGCCGGATGCAGTTTCGTCTGCACTGTGACTCCGTATACCTTTTTTCCGGTTTTTTCTGCCGCTTCACAAGCCATTCTCAATAATAAACTGCTGTCAACACCCCCGGAAAAAGCTACTATGACATCCCGCCGCGCATATTCAGACATTTTATGTACCAGTTGATCCCTCTTTTGCATTCTGTTACCTCTATTCCAGTTCCGAGCCAAGAGATACAGAGCCTCCCTCCTCAGAGGAATTTCTGCCCCATAATGCCTGGGCAGCAATTCCTCTGGGCTCCGTATCCCTTGGCTCTGTTTTTTATTCCAGTTCCGAGCCAAGAGATACAGAGCCGCCTCCTCAGAGGAATTTCTGCCCCATAATTCCTGGCAGCAATTCCTCTGGCCTCTGTATCCCTTGACTCTGTTTTTTATTCCAGTTCCGATCCTAACGCGTGAGCGCCCGCCTGCATTCATCTATGACCTGTTGCAGCGCCATACCTTTCTCCTGTGCCAGTCCGGCGGCGCTTTCATACTCCGGATAATATCTTTCTTCCCCGTCCGGCAGGACACATTTCTTTACCTGCACTTCAGCACCGGACGGCAGTACTACACTCTCCATTTCCCTTTGGAGGACTGTCCGTTCCATCCGCACGCGCCGGATTCCTATAGTAGTGGTTTCCTGAAAAATAATCTGTTCCAGTGCCTTTCTCCGGTTCTCTTTGCATATCATTGTGAGCATGTAAGCCGGGCGGTTCTTCTTCATATATACCGGTGTGTAATAGACATCCCTTGCACCGGATTTCATAAGCTTATCCATGACATACCCGAGCACTTCCCCGGTACAGTCATCTACATTTGTTTCCAATTTATATATGGTATCGTCAAGCTCTTTTTGTCCCCCTGCCGGTTTCATGAGCATAGCGCGAAGCAGGCTCGGCCTTTCATAGCTGCGCTTTCCCGCGCCTATTCCTGTTTTCGTTATCTCAAACTGCGCCGGGAGGCTGGAGGATGTCCGGATAGCCGCTGCAATTGCAGCGCCTGTCGGTGTCACCAGTTCCCCTTCCATATCAATTATCCGCATGGCAATACCGTTCGCCTCTATAATATTGACCACTGCCGGCACCGGAACCGGCAAGATCCCGTGCTGACACCGAACACTGCCCCGCCCTTCACATACATACGGAACAATGACATCTGTAATATCCAGATTGTCAAGACAGACTGCGGCAGCGATAATGTCCACTATGGAATCCACAGCCCCGACTTCATGAAAATGTACCTGATCCATCGGTACGCCATGGGCCTTTGATTCGGCCTCTGCCAGTATGCGGAAAATCTTTCCTGCCGTTTCTTTTGCCCTGCTGCTGATTGCCGCCTGGCCGATAATCTCCAGGATTTCAGGCAGTCCCCTGTGTTCATGATGCCCATGTCCGCCGTGTGAATGTTCCCCGCTATGTGTATGCGTATGTATCTCATCGCTCTCATGATGATGCCTTTCTTCATGGGAATGCCCTTCCTGTCCATTGCCATGCCCGAACAGATATTCCATATCATGGTCATGATTTTCATGCGCTCCGTCCAATATCACATTAAAATCGCAGACATCCAGCCCTGCTTTCTTCACCCTGCTAACCTCCGCCCTGAACCCGCTCACCGGCAGGCTGTCCAGGGCGTGAGCCAATACCTCCCTGTCAGCCCCAAGATCCAACAGAGAAGCAACCACCATATCACCGCTAATCCCTGAGGCACATTCCAGATATAATACCTGTCCCATTTCTCAGTCTCCTTCCTTCCCACACCTTTTTTCTGTCCGGATATCCCTCTCCCCCAGCCGGTTGATCTGCGTTGCAATATATCCGGCGCCAAAACCATTATCTATATTCACGACTGCAATTCCGTTGGCACAGGAATTAATCATTGTAAGCAAGGCAGAAAGCCCATGCATGCTGGCGCCATACCCTACCGAAGTAGGGACCGCAATGACCGGCCTGCTGACCAGGCCGCCGATCACACTGGCAAGCGCCCCTTCCATTCCTGCTACTGCAACTACACAGTTCGCCTCCTGTATTACTTCCATTTTCGCCAACAGCCTGTGCAGCCCGCTGACACCCACGTCGTAAATCCGCGCCACATTGCTGCCAAAAAATTCAGCCGTCTGCGCCGCCTCTTCCGCCACCGGAATATCCGCTGTCCCGGCGGTACAAACGGCAATTTTACCGTGCCGTCTCTTCCCCGCCCGCTCTGCTTTCAGAATATGTGAAACCTCATCATAAGTTACCTCCGGCACAGCCTCCTTTACCGCCTCATATTGATGGCTGTCCGCCCTGGTTCCGAAAACCTCCCCGTTCTCCTCCCATAACTTCTGATATATGGAAACCAGATACTTATCAGCTTTACCGCTGCAAAATACTACCTCCGGGAAACCGGAACGTATCTCCCGATGGGAATCCAGTTTGGCATACCCCATCTCTTCAAAGGGCTGCTTCCTGAAATACCTCTCCGCCTCCTCTACCGAAATCCCTCCCGATTTTACCTGCTCCAGAATTTCTCTTGCTTCCACTTCCGATTCTCCTTTCGCAAACTGCGGCTATCCCCCCGCGGCAACAGCAGCTCTCTCCGTTTTTACAGATCATAATACATCTTAAACTCCGCCGGGTTCGGAATCTGCTCCAGCTTCTTCAATTCCCCTCGTTTACGCGCCACCCACACATCAATCAGCCTCTGCGGGAACACACCGCCCTTCAGCAGATAATCATGATCCGCTTCCAGCGCATCCAAAGCCTCGCCCAATGATTTTGGAAGCCCCTTTATCTTCTTCTGCTCCTCCTCCGACAAAGTATACAGATTGAAGTCATAAGGCCCCCAGCCATTTGCCGCCGGATCAATCTGATTCTCAATCCCGTCCAGCCCTGCCATCAAAATCGCAGCATATGCATAATAGGGATTTGCTGTCGCATCCGGGTTGCGCAGCTCAAAACGTTTGGCCTGCGGTGATTTTGCATAGGCCGGGATACGGATTACCGCACTGCGGTTGGAAGTCGCATACCCAACCGTTACCGGCGCTTCAAAACCCGGCACCAGCCGTTTAAAGGAATTGGTAGACGGATTGGTAAACGCACACAAAGACGCAATATGCTTCAACAGGCCGCCCATAAAATAATGTGCGGTCCGGCTCAGCCCGGAATAACCGTTCTCATCATAAAACAGCGGCTTGCCGTCTTTCATAAGCAGCATATGCACATGCATGCCGCTCCCCGCTTCCTGATAGATAGGCTTGGGCAGGAAAGTCGCCGTTTTCCCCTCCTGCGCCGCCATATTCTTAATGATATATTTGATAATCATGGTATTGTCCGCCATAGCAGGCATATCCGCCAGTTCCACTTCTATCTCCATCTGCCCGGGGCCGCCTACCTCATGATGATGGTATTTCACTTTTATACCCCAGTCTTCCATCATCATGCACATCCTGCTGCGCAGGTCATAGCCCACATCCTGGGGTGCCGCCACATGATAACCCCCTTTGTAAGGCACTTCGTACCCGTTGTTGCCCGCCTTTTCCAGACTGCAGTTCCAATCCGCCTGCCTGGTATCAATACGGTATCCGCACTGATGCGGTGTCACTTCATAACGGGCACTGTCAAAAAGGTAAAACTCAAATTCCGGCCCGATGATCATCTGATCCGCAATGCCGCTCTCCTTCATATAATCCATTGCCCGCAGGCTTACATTTTTCGGATACTGGTCAAACGGTTTATTCTCCCCTTTGCCGATTGCGCAGACATTGCCGCACATAGTCAGCGTGGGCACCGCTGCAAAAGGATCCACATATGCCGTATCCGGATCCGGCAAAAATACCATATCGCTCTTTTCAATAGGCGCATACCCATAATTGGATCCGTCAAAGCCGATACCATAAGTAAAGGTATCCTCCCCGAACCGCTCCACCGGAATCGTAATATGCCTCCAGCGTCCGTCAATATCAGTCATTTTAAAATCAATCATACGGATCTGCTTTTCCTCGCACAGCTTCTTAATCTCCTTGATTCTGTCCATAATTCCCATCCCTTTCCCGCTGCATAACGCATACCCGCCCGTTTCGCGGCAATGCATATGCACGTGTCTCATATTTACTGCCCTTCAATGTACGCTGCATTTACTTTTTATTATAACACAAATGTACTTTTGTAACCATTATGTTTTTTCTGTCATATTTATATTATACATTGAAGGAGGATTTCATTATGGCTATTGGTTATTTAAATATGCAGGCACGGACGGCCCACGAGGCTGTCCCGTTAAGCGGCGTGCAAATCAGAGTATTTGACGCCTGGGGCAACAGCCTCTATACCTTGTCCACAGACGAGAATGGCGAAGCGCCGAATATACCGCTGGAAACAGTAGATAAAAGCTATTCACTGAACCCATACTTCACCGGGACACCGTTCGTCGCCTACAATATCCTGGCACAGGCCTCCGGTTTTAATTCCCTCTATGTTTCGGATATACCGATTTATGACGGCGAAACTGCCGTCCTGCCGCTCACCCTTGTGCCAATGGAAGAAACACAAAGGAGCCCGATCCGGACAGAAATCTCCGTCGGCAAACCTGCCGTAGCCTCACATGAACCGCGCAACCCGGAAGGAACCACCGACGAACCCCGCATACTGCGCCATGTGGTTATTCCGAATCCAATTACCGTACACCTCGGCACACCCAGTTCTTCCGCACAAAATGTACAGGTTTCCTTCCCGGATTATGTAAAAAACGTCGCCAGCAGCGAAATATACCCCACCTGGCCGGAAGCTTCCCTGACAGCCAATATATATGCTATTATCACTTTTGCACTCAACCGTGTTTTTACGGAATGGTACAGAAACAAGGGATACAGCTTTGATATCACAAACAGTACCGCATATGACCAGGCGTTTGTATACGGGCGGCCGATCTATGATTCTGTCAGCAAAATTACGGACCGGATCTTTAACGAATATGTCCGCAGGCAGGGACAGACCGCCCCCTATTTCACTTCCTTCTGCAACGGGACTACCGCTACCTGCAGCGGATTATCCCAATGGGGAACAGTCACCCTGGCTGAGCAGGGGCTTTCACCCATACAGATTCTCCGCTCCTATTATCCCAAAGATGTGGAAATAGCCGAAACAAATATCACAACCGGCTCCCTTTCTTCGTACCCCGGAACGCCTTTGCGCACAGGCAGCACCGGACTTGATGTCCAGACTATCCAGACATATCTGAACCGGATACGCCGCAATTATCCCGCGATTCCCGTAATAAACGATGAAACCGGTAAATTTCAGGACGGCACAAAAGCTGCCGTGACCAAATTCCAAAGCATTTTTAACCTGGTGCCCGACGGCATTGTAGGGAAATCCACCTGGTACAAAATTTCCAGCCTGTATGCCGCCGTAACCCGCCTGGCGGAATTAAACAGCGAGGGAACCTCCCTCGGAATAGGGACTGTCCCGCCCGCTTCGGTACTTCAGCAAGGTTCCACCGGACAGGATGTTATCACCCTGCAATATCTTCTGAATGTTATTTCTGAGTATTACCCTTCCGTCCCGCGCCCCTTACAGGACGGCATCTTCGGCAGCGGAACCAGGCAGTCGGTAATCGCTTTCCAGCAGCAAATGCGCCTGGCTCCGGACGGTACGGTAGGCCCGCTTACATGGCAGGCGCTATATAATGCCTATCTGGGCATTGAACAAAATGTCCCTATGCCTAATCCCGGGCCTGATACCAGCACTATACAGTATACCGTCCGGCCCGGAGACAGCCTGTGGCTGATCGCCCAGAGATACGGCACGACAGTGGACGCCATCAAAAGGCTTAACGGACTGTCCGGCGATATGCTAAGCATAGGACAGGTGCTGAAAATACCCGCTTCGAACAGTGTTCCCTATATAGAATACACAGTCCGCAGCGGCGATACACTCTGGCTCCTCTCCCGCCGGTACAATACCACCGTAGACGCTATCAAGCGCATGAGCGGGATTACCAGCGACCTTCTGAGCATAGGGCAGGTTTTACGGATTCCCGTGTAATAAATAATTTATTCCCCTACTCGCGCGCCGGGCACCCGTCAGCTCTTGCTGACATTTTTCCTTTGGGTGCCCGTGTGCAATCGAGTAGGGGAGGCTTTTCCCCCTACTCGCCGCGCGGGGTGCGTGCAGCAAAGCTGCTAATTTCCCTACGCACCCCTGTGCAATCGAGTAGGGGAGGCTCTTCCCCCTACTCGCCGCGCGGGGTGCGTGCA
>CANDKY010000079.1 GCA_947385425.1 uncultured Lachnospiraceae bacterium
ATCTTCTTCATCGTCTTCTTTGTCTCTTCCGTAATAATCTTCGGCCCTGTAATATAATCGCCGTACTCTGCCGTATTGGAAATAGAATATCTCATGCCTTCGAAACCGGACTGATAAATCAGGTCAACGATCAATTTCATCTCGTGGATACATTCAAAATACGCATTCCTCTCATCATACCCTGCTTCCACCAATGTCTCAAAACCAGCCTGCATCAGTGCGCACACGCCGCCGCAAAGGACTGCCTGCTCACCGAAAAGATCCGTTTCCGTTTCCGTCCTGAAAGTAGTCTCAAGCACACCTGCCCGCGCGCCGCCGATAGCCAGCGCATATGCCAGGGCCATATCCAGCGCTTTGCCCGTTGCATCCTGATGGACAGCTACAAGACAGGGAACGCCCTTGCCCTCCAGATATTCGCTCCTTACCGTATGGCCGGGTCCTTTCGGCGCGATCATCGTAACATCCACATCCGCCGGCGGGACGATCTGATTGAAATGAATATTGAAGCCATGTGCGAACATAAGCATATTGCCCGGCTCCAGATTCGGTTCGATGGACTCCTTGTACATTTTCGCCTGCAGTTCATCGTTAATCAGGATCATGATAATATCCGCTCTCTTTGCCGCTTCCGCCGCCGTATATACTTCAAAGCCCTGCGCCTGTGCCTTTGCCCAGGATTTTGAACCTTCATAAAGGCCGATAATTACATTGCAGCCTGACTCCTTTGCATTCAGGGCATGGGCATGCCCCTGGCTGCCATAGCCGATAACCGCGATTGTTTTCCCGTCCAGCATGGAAAGGTTGCAGTCTTCCTGATAATAAATATTTGCCATCTCCGTTTTCCTCCATTCTACTACTATGTATATCCTGTAAAATCATCTATCACTGAAAGAGGCTCCCTTTTTTACAGTCGCCCCTAAGAGCTGCTTTTTCATACACACTCTAACTCCCATTCGCCCGCTCCCGCGGGCACTCAAATCAAGATGGTGAAATCTCTGATTTCGCACTAATCTTCCAGATATGTAACATTCTCAATACCGCGCCCCAGGCCTGTTATACCGGTACGTGCCAGTTCCAGAATCTCATAACCTTCCAGGAGGGCGATAAATGCCTCGATTTTGGACTGTGCCCCGGTCAGTTCTATGACAAGGCTTTCCGGCGCCACGTCAACAATCTTTGCCCGGAAGATATCCGCTACGGAAATAACCGCCTGCCGTTCTTTCGCCGCCGCTTTTACCTTGATCAGAACAAGTTCCCTGTACACGCTCTCATCCGGTTCCAGGATCTTGATATCCCTCACGTCCACCAGCTTCGCAACCTGTTTCTCTATCTGGTCCAATATCTCATCATCACCGGACGTCACTATAGTGATTCTCGTAAACCTCGGATCTGCCGTGACACCCGCCGTAATACTCTCAATATTATATCCGCGTCTGGAAAACAGCCCGGATATCCGGCTCAAAACACCCGATGTATTATCTACCAAAAGCTGAAATACTTTCTTACGCATCTGATTCCTCCGTTTCCATTCCTGCACTCGACATATAATTTTATCAACTGTTACGGGAAAAGTCAATATTATTGCTTTAATTCTTTACCACAGCTACGCAAAGAAATTACTGTCCGCGTAATTCCAGCCAGGAAATCACATCTTCCAGTGAGGATAACTCTGCAGCCGCCATCCTGCCAAATCTTTCATCCGGTTTTTTCATGTCAGGAATACAGATTACATCGATTCCCGCCGCATACGCCGCCTGTATCCCTGCCTCACTGTCCTCCAGCACGAGGCAGTTTGCGGGGGCTTCGCCCGCATACGCACACGCTTTGAGAAAAATATCCGGATATGGCTTCCCTCTTTCTACTTCCGTGCCGAACACCATATGGTCAAAAAAGGCGGCTACCCCGTTCTGCTCCAATACGCCTACCGCGCGTTCCTTCGTGCTGGAAGATGCCAGCAATATTTTATACTGTTTTCTTTTCAGATAAGATAACAATTCCTCCACGCCCCGTTTCAGCGCTCCCCCTTTTTTGAAATATTCCTTTTCCTTCCATACTTCAAAGGCAATACCGTCCTCCATGGAAATCGGAAGACGATATTTGTCAATCACCGCGCGCATATTGTCCTCTGCCATTTTCCCGCTGTAATTATGGATATATTCTTCAATAGAAATATGCTGCCCATACTTTTCAAGCAAATCGCAATAAAGCTGATAAGCGATAATCTCACTGTCAATCAATAATCCGTCCAAATCAAAAATAACCGTATTCTTCATAATATAAGCTCCCAACTCTCCATTTTGTCCTGTGCGGGCACGTTCCTTACGGAACCCCTGGCAAAAGCCGTCTTCCTCCGGATATACGGCACCGCACTGCGCCGTCTGTAAAAATATTCCCTGAATTTTCATTTTTTAGACTGGAATCTCTTCACTGCCGTAAATATTATCAGAAATATCCACATACTGCTTTAGAAATTACGACTTATATTATAACAAAAACGACAAAGCAAATCTGTGCATTCTAATGCTCCCTGTTCCGGCTCGGCCTAACCGAGCCGGGAGGATCCATCAGCCTTCCATATCCCTGCACTTTGGCAGAGCAAGAGTCCCGGTGCGCGCCACTTCCACGATACTGATCGACTGCAGCATTTTAATAAACAACTGTATCCTCTCCGGCTCGTCACATATCTGGATAATCATCATATTTTTGGACATATCTACAATCTGCGCTTTCATAATATCACAGTTTTCCATAATATCCCGGCGGTTGCTACGGTTGTATTTCACTTTAATCAGCATCAGTTCCCTGCTGATACTGGCGCTTTCGTCAAAAGTCTTTACTTTTATGACATCCAGTTTCTTATTCAACTGTTTTTCAATCTGCTCTATGGTCCTTTCATCCCCGCTGCTCACAATAGTCATGCAGGATACGGTAGGATCATCCGTCTCCCCTACAGCCAGGGAATCTATATTGAAGCATCTTCTTGAAAACAGCCCCGCCACTTTGCACAGGACACCGGAACGGTTTTCCACCGAAACCGAATATATTCTCTTCATCCCTCTCGTCCTCCTTTCCACGCCCTGTCCCTATTTTACCAGATCCATAGGATCGATAATGCATTCCAGCAATACGGATTTATCTTCTTTCAGAAAAGCGTCTATCGTTTCCTCCGCCTTTTCCATATTGGATAACCGAAGAAAATCCATATCATACGCGGAAACCAGTTTTTCCAGATCCGGGCTGCCCGACAAATCCACCACGGAATAATGGTCCTTATAGTTATAATGCTGAAATTCCCTCACCATACCGAGATAATTGTTTTTCAGCACCACGATTTTCACCGGGATATCGTGCTGGCGCATGGTGGCCAGCTCCATCATGGACATCTGGAACGAACCGTCCCCGCATACGGCAACGACCTGCCTGCCCTTATCCGCCAGCTTTGCTCCCATTGCTGCCGGGATGGAATAGCCCATAGTCCCCATGCCGCCGGAAGTCAGGAAACGCCCCTTCCTCACAATATGATAACCGCAGGACCAGATCTGGTTCTGCCCCACATCCGCCACATAGATACCGTCCTCCTGCATCTTATCCGAAAGCATGGTAATAAAACGGGCAGGATCGACATAATCTTTATTGGGATTCCTCTTCACTTCCATCTCTGTCCGATACCTGTCCAAAGCCTTTATCCATTCTTCACAGGCATGGTGCATATGGCTGCAGTCAATATCCTGTCCCATCAAATCCTCAAAAATATGTTTAATATCCCCAACAAGCGGGATATGCGGCCCCACGTTCTTGCCGATTTCCGCCGGGTCAACATCTATATGGATTAAAACCTTATTATTTGTAATCAAATCCGGCTGGCTGACCGCCCGGTCCGCTACTCTGGCGCCTACCATGAGCAGTAAATCCGACTCGTTCATGGCGCGGTTGGCACAGGGCTTCCCGTTATTTCCAACCATGCCGTAATACAAAGGATGCCTGGTAGGCATAACACCGATTCCCATCATCGTAGAAACCACGGGGATCCTGTACTTCTCGGAAAATGTACGCAAAGCCTCCCCGCCGTCACTCAAAAGCACGCCGCCGCCTGCACAGATAATCGGGCGTCTGGCTTTCTCCAGTTCCTTTACCACTTTTTTAATCTGTGCCATATTCCCTTTTACCGTAGGCTTATATGTCCTCATAGTCACTTCTTCCGGGTAATGGAACCTGGCAACGGGGGCATTCTGGATATCAATAGGAATATCGATCAGCACAGGCCCTTTCCGTCCGGTATTTGCTATATGGAAAGCTTCCTTAAACACCCTTGGGATATCGCCGGCATTTTTTATCAGATAGCTGTACTTTACAAAAGACTCCACCGCCCCCGTAATATCCGCCTCCTGGAACACATCGCTCCCGATCAGCTCACTGTTTACCTGCCCGGTGATGCAGACCAGCGGAATGCTGTCCGCAAAAGCAGTAGCGATGCCGGTAATCACATTTGTCGCCCCGGGGCCGGAAGTGACCGCACATACCCCTGCTTTGCCTGATATCCTCGCCAGCCCGCTCGCCGCGTGGGCTGCGTTCTGTTCCGTCCGGATCAGTATCGTCCGGATATCGGAATCCAGGATGCTATTGTAAAAAGGGCAGATTGCCACACCCGGATATCCGAATACATACTTTACCCCCTCTGCCTCCAAACATTTAACTATTACGTCTGCACCAACCATAATCGGAACCTCATCTCCTCTACTACGTATTATTTATTTCTTTGCAAGTTCCAAAACCCTGCCGGATTCCGGAAAAGATTTTCAAATAATAGTTATCATTGCTTTTGTTATGCCAGGCGGTCAACAGAATCACGTCTGACCGACCTGGTCAGTCTCTGATATTCAGTATCCTCTTTGTCAGCTTCACCGCATCCGCAGCATCTTTGGAATAACCGTCCGCCCCTATTTCATCCGCATATTCCTGTGTAATAACCGCGCCGCCTATAATAATCTTAGCTTCCACATGCTCTTTTTTCGCCAGTTCAACCACCCGGCGCATTTCCTGCATGGTAGTCGTCATCAAGGCTGAAAGCGCGATTACACTGGCATTATGTTTTTTTGCGGCCGCTACGATTTCCTCTTCCGGCACGTCCTTACCCAAATCAATGACATGGAAACCATAGTTTTTCAACATCAAGGCCACCAGATTTTTTCCTATGTCATGGATAT
The DNA here is from genome assembly GCA_947385425.1 of uncultured Lachnospiraceae bacterium. Classification (GTDB taxonomy): domain Bacteria; phylum Bacillota; class Clostridia; order Lachnospirales; family Lachnospiraceae; genus Kineothrix. The sequence goes on from CANDKY010000079.1 coordinate 5,205, forward strand.
CCCCTTTCACAGTGGCAATGACGATTGTGGGCATTTCTTTCCCTCCGCCCTCCTGCGCCAGCATCGGTTCCAAATATTCAATCGATGTTTTCATGGCTTCCGCACCGGAAATCAACTGCGGCAGAAAATATTTCCCTCTGTCGAACAATTCCCCTACTTCATTGATTGCCGGAAGCAGGATTTCATTCAATACCGCCTGGGGAGCTATTCCGGCTTTCAAAGCAGCCGCCGTGTACTCTTTGATTTTCTTTCTGTTCCCTTTCAATACGGCCTCCCGTACCCGGCCTGCCTCCGGAGACATTTTCACCGTCTCCTCCGCCGTCCGGGCCGTAGCGGAAGTCCCTGCGGTATTTCCCGGGATATTTGCCGTACCGCTTACGGAAGCTCCCGCGAAAGCTCCGGAAGCGCCCCCTGCGGAAATTCCAGCCGGGGCTCCTCCGGAAACTCTCGCAGCGCCCCCTGCGGAAATACTGTCTGGCGCTCCTCCGGAAGTTCCCGCAGCAATCCCTGCGGAAATACCGGCCGTTGCGCCCCCGGAAGTTCCCGCAGCAATCCCTGCGGAAGCGCTGCCAATACTCTCCGAAGCCCTCTTCTCCCGCAGCAAATCCATACACTGGATATAGCGGATATCCGCGTCTTCCTTATCCAGCAGCAAATCGGATGCAAAGGCGCTGCTGATCAAAAGCTCCTGGGACGGGTTTGCTATAGCCATCGTCAGCCCTTCCCTTATGGCCATCGTCAGAAATGCCGTATTTATATAACCCCTTTCCGGAAGCCCGAAAGAGATATTGGATAACCCGCATATCGTAGCATATCCCTGCTCCTTGCAATACCGGATTGTTTCCAGGGTTTCCAGCGCAGCTTTTTTATTCGCCCCCACCGTAGCCACCAGGCCGTCCACGACGATATCCCGTTTGTCCATGCCAAGTTCCAGCGCTCGTTCGGTTATCTTCCCTATAATTTCTTTCTTCTCTGCCAAATCCCTGGGCAGCCCTTCATCCGACAGGGGGAGGAGGATAAACATAGCGCCATACTTCTTTGCCAGAGGCAGTAAACTGTCAAACTTCACTTTCTCATACGAAACGGAATTGATCAACGCCCTCCCCGGATAATGCCGCAGCGCCGCTTCCAATACTTCCACATGACTGGAATCAAGGGAAAGGGGAAGGGAAGTCACACCGGCTACTTCCTCCAGGGCACGGAGCATCATCTCCTTTTCATCAATACCGCTCATACCCATATTGACATCCAGAATACCGGCTCCGCACTCTTCCTGTTCTTCCGCAAACTGTACCACCATGTCCATATTCCCCTGCCGGAGCTGTTCCTGCAGTTTTTTCTTCCCGGTCGGGTTAATCCGCTCGCCGACAATAATAAAATTGTCATCCAATCCAAATTCTATTGTTTTCCTTTCGGAAGACAGATATCTTTTCTCAGGCTTTGGCCGTTCCTTCACCGCCATCCGCCCGGTGCGTTCCTTCAGCTTACGGATATATTCGGGAGCCGTGCCGCAGCAGCCGCCTAAAATGGAAGCCCCGGCTTCCACAAGCTGCACCATCCCGTCCGCAAACTCATCGCTCCCCATATCATAGACCGTGTTCCCCTCCGCATCCAGGGACGGCAGCCCGGCATTCGGCTTGGCGATTATCGGAATAGAAGCCACTTCTGCCATGGCACGGATAATATCCGCCATTCTGTCCGGCCCCGTGGAACAGTTTGCGCCGACGGCTGATGCCCCCAGGCTTTCCAGCACTACCGCCGCAGTCCTGGCATCCGTACCGTACAAAGTCCTCCCGTCGGCTTCGAAAGTCATCGTCACCATAACCGGTAAATCGCAGCATTCTTTTGCCGCGATCAGAGCCGCCCTGCTCTCCTGCAGGCTCATCATTGTCTCCACCACAAGCAAATCCACGCCCGCGTCAGCCAGATAGCCGATCTGTTCCTTATAAATACCGATCAGTTGTTCAAAATCCATGGTTCCCATCGGCGCAAGCTGCTCTCCGGTCATTGTCAGATCCCCGGCTACCAGGCATCTGCCTCCGGCCGCCTCCTTCGACAAAGCCGCCAGTTCCCGGTTCATCTGCCCAATCCGGTCCGCCAGTCCGTATTCCTTCAGTTTTACTGCGTTTGCGGAAAAAGTGGGGGCATACAGGATATTTGTCCCTGCTTCCACATATTCACGCTGCAGGCCAATCAGGGTTTCCCTGTTTTCCAGTATCCATTTCTCCGGGCAGACTCCGGCGGGCATCCCACGCTTCAAAAGATTCGAACCCGTAGCGCCATCCAAATAAACGGGATATCCGTTTCCCAATGTTTTAAATTCTTCTCTTGTCATGTTATACTCCTATATGAGGAAGTCCTGCTTACGCTTTTTCCATATCCGTCTCATCAAAAGCTTCGCTGATTGGTGCCCCTGCCGGGACCATGGGGAATACTTTGTCGTCCTCCGGGATAACGCATTCAATCAATACCGGGGCTTTTAAGGCAATGGCCTTTTCAATCGCCGGCGCCACTTCTTCTTTTGCTGTCACCCTGATTGCCGCACAGCCGAGCCCTTCCGCCACTTTACAGAAATCCACTTTGTCGTTTAAGACAGTCTGTGAGTATCTCTGTCCGTAGAACAGGGTCTGCCACTGGCGCACCATGCCGAGTACATGGTTATTGATGACAATCTGTATAATCGGGATGTTATACCGGCTTGCCGTCGCCAGTTCGTTCATGTTCATACGGAAGCAGCCGTCCCCCGCAATATTGACGCATATCTTATCCGGATTCCCCATTTTCGCACCGATACATGCGCCAAGGCCGTATCCCATAGTACCCAGGCCGCCCGAACTTAAGAAAGTCCTCGGTTTCGAGTATTTATAATATTGCGCCGCCCACATCTGATGCTGTCCCACATCGGTTGTCACAATAGCCTCCCCTTTTGTGATGCGATCCAGTTCTTCTACCACGTAAGGGCAGGAAAGGGCGCTGTTATCGTAATTAAGAGGATATTTTTCTTTCATTTCCCGGATATGGGCAATCCATCCGGTATGTTCCATCTGGGGCAGCCTGCTGTTGAGTACGGTAAGGACTTCTTTTAAGTCGCCTACGATGGAGGCATCGGTACGGATATTTTTATTGATCTCGGCAGCATCCATATCAATATGCAGCACTTTCGCATTGCCTGCAAATTTCTGCGGATTCCCTACTACGCGGTCGGAAAATCTGGCGCCCAGCGCAATCAGAAGGTCACATTCGCTGACACCGAAGTTTGAGGTTTTCGTGCCGTGCATGCCGATCATTCCGGTATAAAGAGGATCATGGCCGTCAAAGGCTCCCTTTCCCATCAGTGTATCGCAGACCGGCGCGTCCAGTTTCTTTGCAAAAGCTGTTACTTCTTCGGCCGCCCCTGAGATAACGGCTCCTCCGCCTACATAGATAAACGGTTTCTCTGCCGCCTGTATCAGTTCCAGCGCTTTGTCTATATCATTTTCGGTATAGTTTTTTGCCGTTGGTTCCTCTTCCGGTTTCACCGGTTCATAATCACAGGTGTTGGCGGTCACATCTTTTGTGATATCGACCAACACCGGGCCGGGGCGTCCGCTCTTTGCTATTTTGAAGGCTTTGCGTATTGTATCAGCCAGTATATTTACATCTTTTACTATGTAACCGTGCTTTGTAATCGGCATGGTAACGCCTGCGATATCTACCTCCTGGAAAGAATCTTTTCCAAGCAGCGGCAGATTCACGTTACAGGTGATCGCTACCATCGGGACGGAATCCATATATGCTGTGGCTATCCCCGTCACCAGATTCGTAGCCCCCGGGCCGCTGGTTGCAAGGCATACTCCCACTTTCCCGGTGGCCCGCGCATAGCCGTCCGCCGCATGGGCCGCTCCCTGCTCGTGGGAGGTTAAAATATGGTTGATTTCTCCGCTGTGCTTGTATAAAGCATCATATACATTTAAAATGGTCCCGCCCGGATAGCCGAATACGGTGTCCACATCCTGCTCCTTTAAACATTCCACTACAATCTCTGCACCTGTAAGCTGCATTTCCATATCCTCCTATTCCAGTTCCGCATCCACACACAAAAGTGCCATAGCAGCAGAAGAAAATCTGTCCGTAATGATGGCCAGCTTTTCTTCTGGGCACTTTTGTGTGTGGATGCTGTTTCCAGGTTCCGCAAGCGCGCCGAAAGCCTTAATGTTTCGGTATTTCCAGTATTGCCCCACGGTTGCCGCTGGTTACTAACTCCCGGTAGCGTGACAGATAGCCTGTTGTTATTTCCGGTTCCTTCGGTTGCCAGTTTGCCCTGCGCTTTGCCAGTTCCTCTTCCGATACTTTCATGTTTATCGTATTCTCAGGTATGTTGATACTAATGATATCTCCCTCTTCCACAAGAGCAATCGGGCCTCCTACCGCTGCTTCCGGTGATACGTGGCCAATGGATGCCCCTCTTGATGCCCCTGAGAAACGTCCGTCTGTTATCAATGCCACACTGGCGCCCAGTCCCATTCCGGCAATGGCTGAAGTCGGGTTCAGCATTTCCCTCATGCCCGGGCCGCCTTTCGGGCCTTCGTAACGGATAACAACCACATCGCCCGCAACAATCCTGCCTTCTTTGATCGCGGCAATGGCATCCTCTTCACAGTCAAATACCCTTGCAGGCCCTTCATGCACCATCATCTCCGGCACTACCGCGGAACGTTTTACCACACATGAATCCGGCGCTAAATTGCCTTTTAATACCGCAATGCCGCCTGTTTCACTGTATGGGTTTCCGATCGGGCGGATCACTTCCGGGTTTTTGTTTATACAGCCTGCAATGTTTTCCGCTACGGTCTTCCCTGTCACTGTGATTAGATCCGTGTAGAGAAGTTTCTTTTTATCAAGCTCGTTCATCACTGCATAAATGCCGCCCGCTTCGTCCAGGTCTTCCATATATGTCGGGCCGGCCGGCGCCAGATGGCAGAGGTTCGGTGTTTCCGCCGAAAGTTTGTTTGCAATATCCAGATCCAGTTCCACCCCGGCCTCATGGGCAATCGCCGGGAGGTGCAGCATGGAATTGGTCGAGCAGCCCAACGCCATGTCCATGCGGAGTGCGTTCATAAAAGCTTTTTCCGTCATGATATCCCGGGGCTTGATATCTTTTTCCACCAGTTCCATGATTTTCATGCCCGCATGTTTTGCCAGGCGGATTCTTTCCGAATATACGGCCGGGATAGTCCCGTTTCCTCTCAGCCCCATTCCCAATGCTTCTGTCAGGCAGTTCATGGAGTTGGCCGTATACATGCCGGAACAGGAACCGCAGGTAGGGCATACTTTTTCTTCAAATTCGCACAGTTCCTCCATGCTCATCGTTCCCGCCGCTACGCTGCCGACCGCTTCAAACATCGAAGAAAGGCTTTTCTTTTCCCCCTTGATGCGCCCTGCCAGCATTGGGCCGCCGGAACAGAAAATGGTTGGGATATTCAGGCGGGCCGCCGCCATCAGCAGTCCCGGAACATTTTTGTCACAATTCGGCACCATCACCAGGCCGTCAAAGCCATGGGCTAATGCCATGCATTCTGTACTGTCCGCTATCAAATCCCTTGTCACAAGGGAATATTTCATCCCGATATGCCCCATGGCAATACCGTCGCACACGGCAATCGCCGGAAATACCACCGGCGTCCCGCCTGCCATCGCCACTCCGATTTTAACGGCGTCCACTATTTTATCCAGGTTCATATGCCCCGGCACAATCTCATTATAGGAACTCACAATGCCGATCATCGGCCGTTTCCTCTCTTCCTCCGTAATCCCGAGCGCATTGAATAAACTCCTGTGCGGCGCCTGCTGGGTGCCTGTTTTTACTGAATCACTTCTCATTTCCATCCTCTCCTGACTTTTTATTTTTTAATCCCATACACCGTATACTCTTCGTTTTCATAAACAATATCCATGCTTTCCACGTATTCCCACGGAATGGACGCATAGCTGTGATAAAATTCCCACCGGAAAGTTTCCGGTTCCTTCTGCCCCATTTCCCGGTGGATCAGCACAAGATCCGCATCCTCTATCCGCGTATCCTCACACTCGATTCCATAACAGAACCGCAGAAGGTATTGCTGATAGCAATCCGTAACGCAAATCGCCCCTCTCTCCATTACATCAGCATGGGCCAGCGCATCCCTTGCATAATATTCCGTCATCCCATATTCGTTGTTATAATCCCCAGACAAAAGCAGGACTGATGCCAATATTGCCGCTGCCGCCGCCCAAATCCCCGCTCCCGCACCGGGAGGCACTTTATCCTCCCCCGGCGTTTCCCGGGAAATCCGCGTCTTTTTTCCGGCGCCCGCACTCCGGGCTAAGCAGGAACATAGTTTTTCCGCTTTGTATATAACAGCGTCTGTAAAGGGCCGGGTAAAACACGATATTTTCTGAAGCAAACCGCACAGCAGCATTGCAAAAGGGATTCCCATATAGGAAAATACACGAAAATAAGGGAGCTTGCATTGCAGTATCAAAATGGCGGGCGTCAGAACTATCGTAACGGCAAGAAAAACAGAAAAAAACAGTTTTTCCTGCATGCACATCTTTTCCTGCATAAGTGCCCTGTATGTTTTTACACCGGACACTGCCGCCGCAATGCACCCCGCCGCTATGACAGCAGCCAGAAAAATACCTGCACCGGAATAAAAATAATTCAGCAGGGAACGCAGCCATAAGCCGAACTCCTTCAGATAGCCTTCCCGCGCCACACTTTGAATATAGGGGGTAGCCAGCATATATTCCATTCCTGTTTTTACGGCCTTAAAAGGCGCCGCCAGAATAATGGATACATGCCCCTGGCCAAAATACGGCCCTCCCTCCGCTTTACTCAACAGATTGGATCCTATAGCCAGCCATATCAGAGCGTAAAGCGCCACTGTACCTACCGCTGCCGCGGCACTGGCAGTAACGAGGCGCAGCAGTTCCTTTTTCTTCCGGCACAGGAGCAGGAAGACCCCGCCGGAAATGCAGACCGGCAATACCCAGTATACACTGCTTGGCAGTACATAAAGGCCAAGGGTAAGCGACAGTGAAAATATCACATAATGTTTGACGCCGCACCGCTCCCCTTCTTTCTTTTTATAATTCTTTTTATATTTCTTTTCATATTCCTTTTCAAGCCCGATTTTCTGCAGCATAAGAACCGAAACAAGGTAACAGGAAACCGCCAATGTATAACCTCTGCCCTGTACCGCAAGCTGGTTTACAAGGTTCATGCAGGAGTACAACGCTGTACAGCAAAAAGACCAGCCTTTCCTTCCGGTATTCTTTCCGATTTGATACAGCAAAACCAAATTTGCCAGCGCGCCGAGATAGGAAATCCCCCGCAGGCCTATGTAAGGATTGCCAAACCAGTCCAGAATAGCCGAAAGTACCGAATACCCTACATGGTTATTGGGCAGCGGCCAATGGATGGCCGCGTAGACAGGCCCCCTGCTGATAAAATAATAGTAAGTGTAAAGTTCGTCGTACCACGGTGTCAGGGCAAACATCCGGAATCCATAATAAACCGCCATCCAGAGAAACCAGGCCATGAATAAAAGGTCTTCCCAATCCCTGCCCCTCCCTTTTCCCTTTCTCTTATCCGTACCCATTCCGTCCTCCCCTGCGGAAAAATATCTATAGTAAAGACATAACGGATTTCTGTTTCCGGCTCCTGCCAAAGCTATACGCGAAAGCTTTGGCAGAGTCAAAAACGAAATTCCTATCGCCGTTTACTATAACAAATCTTCTCCGCAAGCAAATCCCCCATCCGGGAACAGGATACCTGCGTACATCCTTCGGACATAATATCCACAGTACGGTAATCTTCCTTTAATACTTCCTTTACCGCTTTTTCTATCGCATCCGCCTCCCGATCCAGATCAAAGGTATATCGCAGCATCATCGCCGCTGACAGAACCGTCGCTATGGGATTCGCGATATCTTTTCCTGCGATATCCGGCGCCGAACCATGGCTGGGCTCATACAGCCCGAATTTCGTATCGTTAAGGGAAGCGGAAGCCAGCATGCCTATCGAACCAGTCACCATACTCGCTTCGTCGGAAAGAATATCCCCGAACATATTTTCCGTCAGAATCACATCAAACTGCGCCGGATCTTTTACAAGCTGCATCGCGCAGTTATCCACCAGCATATGCTCCAAAGCCACATCCGGATAGTCCTTTGCAACCTCCTCCACTACGCTTCTCCACAGCCTGGAAGAATCCAGCACATTCGCCTTATCCACACTGGTCACTTTCTTTCTTCTCTTTCTTGCTATATCAAAACCCTTCACCGCAATACGGCGGATTTCATTTTCATCATATACAAGAGTATCCGTGGCTTTCCGCACGCCGTTCTCTTCCACAGTCTTGCGTTCCCCGAAATACAGCCCTCCTGTCAGTTCCCTCATGATCAGCATATCAAACCCCCGGGAACTGATTTCCGTTTTTAACGGGCAGGCGCCGGCCAGTTCCTCATACAACACCGCCGGCCTTAAGTTTGCAAACAGGTTCAGAGCCTTACGGATAGCCAGCAACCCGGCTTCCGGCCTTAAATCCGGCGGAAGCTTATACCATGGCGAAGTTGTAGTGTTGCCGCCGATGGAACCCATCAGCACCGCGTCTGCCGCTTTTGCCGTTTCCACCGCTTCATCGGTAAGAGGGACGCCATGCACATCAATCGATGCGCCGCCCATTAATATATCCGTATATTTCATCTGATGGCCATAACATTCCGCCGTCTTATCCAACACTTTTTTCGCTTCCCTGACAATTTCCGGTCCGATACCGTCGCCGGGAATACATGTAATATTCAATTCCATACTATCGCTCCCTCAGCTTCCTTTTCTTATATCCTCATTTATCCCTTCACTGCAGCACAGCACAAAAGACTTTTATATCATATATTAAAATGACGAAAAATTCAAGTATTTTGCCTCATGGCTCTGCTCAAAAGCTAAATGACATTACAGTTCACGGGGCTGTTGTCTGAACGGCCCCGTGAATTGTAACCATATTGTAACTTATTTTGCATCCGCTTCCGGCTTCTCTACCTGGACAATCGCACTCTTCTGCATCGGAATACGGCAGTTTTTGTTATTGCCGAACTCTACAATAACCGTATCGTCCGTAATATCAATGACTATACCATAAAAACCGCTGCTTGTCAGGATGCAGTCACCGATTTCCAGCGTAGACAGCATAGCAGTCATTTTTTTCTGCTCCTTCTTCTGCGGGCGGATCATAAAAAAATAAAAAAAAGCAAAAATAACGACAATATAAACCACGCTTACCATTGTCATTCCAACGCCTGACCCTGTTTCCGCCGCCTCCGTCAACATAATTCCCATTCGTAATTCCTCCTGATTCCAGTTCCGCTCCTACCCATACAATGCCTTGCCCTGCGGAACAATTCCCGTCCCTGCTGCATGGCCGGTAATTATTCCGGGCATTGTACGGACAAGAGCTGATTCCAGTTCCGCTCCTGCCCGGCAGGTGCTGTTTCATTTTTCCTGACTTTTTTTAAACGCATTAAATCGGTTGATTTATTCGTTCGAAAAACAATCTATTACACATCATACACAAAATTACGGCATAAGGCAAGCTTTTTTTGCTTTTACGTTGTTCTCAGGCCCCGTACAGCCGGCCATTTCGAATTCCTCTTATTTTATACACGCCCTGTAGTACTCCCTGGCCGTTTTCTCGTCCAGCATAAAATGCTTCCGGAGTTTCTTTACGATAATCCCCTCTGCCACCCCGTCCTCTACTTTGTCAAGTATAAAGGCTCTGATACCTTCCTCACGGCCTTCCTCACGGCCTTCCTCACGGCCTTCCTCACGCCCTTCCTCGCGGCCTTCCTCGCGCCCCTGGTATATGAGTATATCATCCCTTGAAAACTGTGCCATCGTCATATCACACACCTCCTTATCCGATAACAAATCCACAAAGATCCCCCTGTCCAGCATCAGTCCCAGATATTCCGCCACTGTTGTTACATTCACCGGCACCATATATCTGGCGTCCCTGTCTGTCCTCTGCATATAGGTAATCCCGTTTGCCACAAGCGCATAATCCCTTACCTCATTATTGTACAATCCAAAACGCACAGGTATCTCCCCCTGCTCGATATATGTCAGAACCTCATCCAATGTCATCCTGAAATCATAGACATGTACTACGGCGTCCAGATCCGGCCCCGGTGCCTCTTCCCCGTACCTTTCATCCGCCCTCTTGTACGATTCACTAAGGCGTATGTCATAGCAAACCTCTTCCGGCAGTCCGCCCGCCCCTGCCTCCAGCCCTACCTGCAGCATATACAGCTTCGGGATTGGAAAATATACACGCTTCCTCCCATACAAAAGCTGCTCGCCGTCCACCATGGACCGCAGCCCTGCCGTGGCGTATTCCAGCATCCTGTACGGGATATTCGGGCATAGCGACGACTGTTCTTCCGTCAGCACATAAAACACATCGTCGCACAGGCATGCAAAGTCATTCTCCTTATTTCCAAACAGTATCGGGCGGACATTGGCCGCCGATACCTTCTCCCCGGTTATCCCCAGCAGGAAAGAAGCAAGCTCCCTCTGCCTTTCCTCCGTTTCGTATATCTTTTTAAAGAATGTATCCTTCGCCTTTCTGTTTTCCGGCATTACTTTCTGTGCCTCTCCCCTTCCCTTTTCCAGAGCTTTCCCCCCGCCTCTTCCTGTTTCACGCCCCACTTTTGCATTGTTCCTCTCCATTCCCTTCCCCCTCTCATTTGTCCTATCCTTTTCCTTCCTCCAAATCCCTTTTCCATTGCTTTTTCTGCACCGTTTCAAAATCCTCTTATTTTATACACGCCCTGTAGTACTCCCTGGCCGTTTTCTCGTCCAGCATAAAATGCTTCCGGAGTTTCTTTACGATAATCCCCTCTGCCACCCCGTCCTCTACTTTGTCAAGTATAAAGGCTCTGATACCTTCCTCGCGCCCTTCCTCGCGCCCTTCCTCGCGCCCCTGGCAGATGAGCATATCCTCCCTCGAAAACTGTGTCATCGTCATATCACACACCTCCCTGTCCGGGAGCAAATATCTCTATTACATGCTTCCTATTGAAATTCTTTTCAATATTTTCAGTTAACCACATTATATCCTGATTCAAGCATATTATCAAGGCTGGCTTTCTGCCGGAACCCAAGTGAAACAATGATATTGTCCAAAGCTCAGATGCCGGATCTGGATACGAAACCCGTACCGGCCTGTGAACAGCAGCCAACTTTTCACGCCAGCCAACATTATTTTCACAACTGCACAAATTATCTTGTATTTTTACCGCCGGAATGTATAATGAAATGAGGCATATTCCCGTACCACCCGCTTCTTCCAAATCCGGAAGCTGTTTTGAGGCGGATACGGAACAGAAACAGGAGACGACGATATGATATCACTACTCGCAAACATATTTATAAAAAACAGGGAAGACTGCGCCTCACCGGCAGTCCGCCAGGCATACGGCATTTTGTGCGGCTGTGTCGGGATTTCCCTGAATATTTTACTTTTTGCCGGGAAATTCCTTGCCGGATTGCTCAGCCATTCCATAGCCGTGACTGCAGATGCTTTCAATAACCTGTCTGATGCCGGTTCTTCGCTGATCACACTGGTCGGCTTTAAAATGGCCGGACAGAAACCGGATCCGCACCACCCCTTCGGCCACGGAAGGATCGAATACCTGTCAGGTTTCCTGGTTTCGGTTGCTATACTGATCATGGCCTTTGAACTGGTGCGCTCCTCCGTTGAAAAGATCCTCCGCCCCCAGCCAGTGGATTTCAGTATCCTCACGGCCATGATCCTTTTCTTTTCCATTGCCGTGAAATTTTACATGGCATATTATAACAGGAATATCGGCAGAAAAATTGACAGCGCCGCCATGAAAGCTACCGCAACGGACAGCCTGAGCGACACCATTTCCACTGCAGTGGTTTTGCTTGCCATGGTTATCGGCCATTTCACCGGCCTGCAGATTGACGGATACTGCGGCGTCCTGGTAGGAATATTCATCTTTTTCGCCGGATACGAAGCTGCCAGGGATACCATCAGCCCGCTGCTCGGACAGCCCCCGCATCCCGATTTTGTCAAAAATGTGGAAAAAATCGTCATGGGCTATGACCATGTCCTCGGAATCCATGATATGATAGTCCACGATTACGGCCCCGGACGCGTCATGCTCTCCCTCCATGCGGAAGTCCCCGCAGACGGCAGCCTGATTGACCTGCACGACATGATTGACAATATCGAACACCGTTTGCACAAGGAACTCCATTGCGAAGCCGTCATCCATATGGATCCCGTAGTTACGGACGATGCACAAACAAACAGCATCAGGAAAAAAGTAGGCTCTCTTCTGAAAAACACCTACCCGGAAATCCGTTTCCATGACTTGCGGATTGTGGAAGGCCCCACCCATACCAATATTATTTTCGATATTGTGGTTCCTTTCGATTACCATAGCAAAGACGGGGAAATCACCGCTTTCCTGCAGGAAGAAATCCAACGGCTGAATCCTTCTTACAAAACAGTCATACAGGTTGACCGGGCATATACTTCCAATGCCCTCTGATGACAAAAGGTTCCCGTCCGGGCGGCGCAATTCGTCTTCCGTTCCCGGAATACCCATCATTTCTTCGGGCGGCTGCGCCTCTTCCACTGGCCAATGTCATTAACTTAAGCTTTCATAAAGCTTCGTTAATGTTTTGCATGAATCTTGCCAAGCCCCTCCCTCTTTGCTATAATTAAGAACATCTTCGATGTCCTCCGGTTCCGCATCCGTATAACCACGGGCTTTCTTATCCTTATACGGTAAAAAGCATCTCCGACGCCCTCTGGTTCCGCGTCCGTCTGGCAGCGGACTTTCTATAAGGTAAATATAAGGTAAAAAAGAAATCCCGGGAATACCGGAACGTATCCGAAAGCATGGAGCAGCAGGAGACAGAAAATGATTCAAATACTGATTATAGAAGATGACAAAGAACTAAACCATGGCTTATGCAAAGCCCTGAAAGAAGAAAACCGCCGGATGCTTTCCTGCCAGAATCTGAAAACCGCCAGGGAACAGCTTCTGTGCGGGAATGTATCCCTGGTTCTTCTGGACATCAATCTGCCGGACGGAAACGGGCTTGATCTGCTGTGTGAAATCAAAAACACCGCCCCTACCCTGCCCGTAATCCTACTGACGGCAAACGACACCGATATGGACATTGTGGACGGGCTCGAACAGGGCGCCGACGATTATATAACCAAACCATTCTCACTCTCTGTCCTGCGCGCCAGGGTCAATACACAGCTAAGGAAAGCCTCCGCCGCCAGTGACGCGGGAAGCCCCCTGCAGCTTGGGCGCTATACCTTCGACTTTTCCCGTCTGCAGTTTTGTATTGACGGGCAGGCCGTGGAATTAAGCAAAACAGAACAGAAACTGCTCCGTATTTTGGTAGAAAACCGGGGCAGGGTTATAAGCAGGACTGACCTGGTTGACCGTATCTGGACAGACGGGGCGGAATATGTGGATGAAAACGCCCTTTCCGTCACGGTCAAACGGCTGCGGGATAAACTGGATGCACAGGACTGCATCAAAACTACGTATGGCATTGGATACAGTTGGGTAAAAGTGTGAGAGTCCCTTTCAAACTTTTTATTAGCGCAGTACCGCAAGCAAAGCTTGCGATATGCGGGGGTATAAAAATGAATCAATGGAACTGGATCTTTGGCCTGATCTGCTTCCTGGCAGCAGCCGTCGCTATCCTATTGGACAGAAACCTCACAAAGAAAACAATAGACACCATCAGCCGGATGCTGGATTCCGCAATGGAAGGAACCTTTACCGTGGAAACTTTCGATGAAAGCCTTCTTTCCGCGCTGGAAACCAGGTTTGCGCACTACCTTTCCGCCTCTGCAGTCTCCGCCGGGAACGTATCGGCGGAAAAAGATAAAATCAAAACATTGATTGCAGATATTTCCCACCAGACCAAAACACCGGTTTCCAATCTTTTGCTGCACAGTGAACTGCTAAAGGAAGAACCCCTGCCGGAGTCCGCGAAGGACAGCGTGGAAGCCATCCATGCCCAATCGGAAAAGCTCCGCTTCCTGATCGACGCACTGGTCAAGCTCTCCCGGCTGGAAAACGGCATCATTTCCCTCTCCCCCCGGCGCGGGCCGCTCCTGCCGATGCTGCAAAACGCATCGGGACAGTTTTTGCAGAAAGCCGGAAAGAAAGGATTATATTTAAAACTGAATAATACAGCCGCGGATATTTCCGCCTGCTATGACCCAAAATGGACGGCAGAGGCAATCTGCAACCTTTTGGACAATGCCATCAAATATACACAAAACGGCGGAATCACTATTTCCGTTCTCGGTTATGAACTATTCGCCCGCATTGACATTGCGGACAGCGGCACCGGCATCCCGTATGAGGAACAGGCTAAAATTTTCTCACGCTTTTACCGCTGCGAGGGCGCAAAAGACGAGGAAGGCGTCGGTATCGGCCTCTACCTGGCAAGGGAAATCATTTCCGGCCAGGGCGGATACATTAAAGTGACATCCGCAGAAGGAAAAGGCGCCACCTTCTCTGTCTTTTTGCCGCGGTGAAGCATACTGCAGCAGCCGGATAACAGGCAATTATGGAACTTGGGAAAACACCGCCCTGACAAAACTTATATGGGACATAAACAGCCATACATACTGTCATTCCGCCGTTGCATTTTAAGGGATATTACCGTATAATTTAAATGTAACAATCCTTTTGAACCCTTTCAGAAACTCTTTGAAAGCAGCGGAGGTATAATAAATATGAAAACAAAAGCCGAATTGCTGCCGGAATGCCCGGTAGCTACCACCGTCCAACTCATCGGAAATAAATGGAAACTATTGATCATCCGCAACCTGCGTATGCGGCCATGGCGTTTTAATGAACTGCAGAAAAATCTGGACGGTATCAGCCAGAAAGTCCTGACCGACAGCCTGCGGTCTATGGAAGCCGACGGGCTTATTACCCGCACTGTGTATGCGGAAGTCCCTCCAAGAGTTGAATATTCCCTGTCAGAATTGGGTGAAACGATGCGCCCGATTCTCGACGCTATGGAAGCATGGGGAAATTCCTATAGATCGATGATACATCCTTAAGAGCCTGTTTAAAATCTGCTTTTCGCCAGATGCGCACCGCAGTTTGTGAGAGGTTTGCCCCGAATGAGGGGCAAAGATCTCGCAAAATGGGGTGACAGATGGTGGAAATGAGATTTTAAACAGGCTCTCATGGTTAACGAAGACATTTAGAGCATATTTCATTAGGAACGTATGTAAATAACCTGTGACAGTTGCGCAGGATTTTTCTCTGAGAATGCAAAATTACTACGTAATTACCCAAAATCGG
>CANDKY010000080.1 GCA_947385425.1 uncultured Lachnospiraceae bacterium
ATAAACTTTTGAGTTTTGCCGAAAAGCTTAAGTTAATGACATTGGTTCACTCCCATACCCTATGTGTGGCTCTGGCACCCCAAATTCCGGAGGTGCAGTTTATCTTTACACTATATTTAAAATCACAGTACTTGACAATACATAGTAGCTGGTGTAATCTAATACCAGGGTTTATGAAAAGAGAAATAAAACAGATTATACCCTGGCGGGAGGAATATATATGAACCCACAATTTAAAAAGGGGGTATTGGAGCTTATTGTCCTGGAATCCGTAAAGAAAAAGGATATGTATGGGTATGAACTGGTGGAGGAGGTTTCCCGGGTGATTGATGTCAATGAGGGAACGATTTACCCGTTGCTCAAGCGGCTGACAAACGAGCATTATTTTGAAACTTATCTGCGGGAATCCTCGGAGGGGCCGCCGAGAAAGTACTATCATCTGACAGCCGCCGGGATATTATACCGGGAATCGCTGGCGGCGGAATGGGAGGAATTCCAGTCAAGGGTCAACAATTTTTTGAAAGGGAGGGATCGGGATGAATAAAGAAACTTTTTTGGAAGAACTGCGGGGATGTCTCCATGTTTTGGAGGATCAGGAGCAGGAAGATATATTGGAGGAATATGCCCAGCATATAGATATGAAGCGGCAGAAGGGGCTGAGCGAGGAAGAGGCGATAAAGGATTTCGGCCCTGTGAAGGAACTGGCTGCGGAGATTTTGGAAGCTTATCATGTAAAGCCGGAGTTTGGCCCGAAGGGGCTGGCAGCCAGGCTGCCGGAATGGGAAATGGGGAAGGCGGAGAAAAATATCCGGGACGGGCATTTTTTCAGGCGCATTTACAATTTTGCAGCGGGGAAGCTTACCGCTTTCTGCCATGGGATAAGGAAAGGGTTCCGATGCTTTTGGGGCAAATGCAGGATATTTGCGGGATGGCTTATGAAGCTCTGGATGGGGAAGAAGGCAGGGATGAAGGATACCGGGGAGAATGGAGGGACGGAAAATGGAAAGGGGGAAAGCGGAATAACGCAAAACCAACAGAGGTTAGACGAAAGTATGAAAGAACAGGCTGCTATGAATGGGAATGCAGAACAAAAGCCGATGAATGTCCGGAAAAACAGGCCGGCGGTAAATAGGAAGGATATCGGAAGGGGGATAGGAGGCTTTTTCCGGATAGCAGGACGGGGAATTGCTGTGCTGTGGAACTGGTTTGTGAGATTCTGCACAGGGTGGATATGTTTGTTTTGGAACATAGGATGGCTGCTGGCTTCCTTGCTTTTTGCCGCTATGGCAATGGCCGCTTTGGCAGGGTTTGGCGCTTTGCTGATTCTGGTGTTTGAAGGATATCCCCTGCTTGGGATTCTTATCATCAGCCTGGGCGGAGTCTTCTGTTTCGCGGCGCTTTCCTGCGGGGCGTTCAGCCTGCGCATTTGGAAAATTCCGGATCATACAGCAGATTCCGGGACACACTGAATAAGACAGAGAAGTGAAATAGGGAAGGATTGCTTCCGCTGGGATGGGGTCTGCAGGGAATTATGCGGAACTGGAAACAGCATAATTGCCTGGAAGCCCCCGGAAGGAAGACTGTCCATGTATTAGGGACAGGATTGCTTCCACTGGGATGGGGCTTGCAGGGGATTATGCGGAACTGGAAAACAGCATAAGTCACCGCAAGTGCCGGGAAGAAATGCTGTCCATGCATTAGGGACAGGATTGCTTCCGCTGGGGTGGTACTTGCGGTGACTTATGCGGAACTGGAAACAGCATAATCGCCTGGAAGCCCCCGGAAGGAAGACTGTCCATGTATTAGGGACAGGATTGCTTCCACTGGGATGGGGCTTGCAGGGGATTATGCGGAACTGGAAAACAGCATAAGTCACCGCAAGTGCCGGGAAGAAATGCTGTCCATGCATCAGGGACAGCATTTCTTCCGCTGGGGTGGTACTTGTGGTGACTTATGCGGAACTGGAATAGAGGGATTGATATGAGAAGAATACATAAAATTCTGACAGGGGTGTTTTGTACGGGCGTGCTGCTGTGCGGGCTGGGAGCGGGCATAGCATTTACTGAATTTTCTGCGCTTACCTATGGGGAGAAGTATATTGTGGGGAAGACAGATATGAGGACGGAAAATTTTGATGTGGAATATGGGCCGGGAGAAGGGAAGCAATACATCCGGGGCTGGTATTATTGGAGCCAGCCGGAGATTTTAACGGATGAAAACATTCCGGAGAATACGGTACGTTTCCGCGTAACTTATAATGCCGGGCGTGTGAAGCCGTATGTTTACCGGAATGAGGAAGCCGGAGAGATCACGCTGCACAGCCATTTAAAAGATGAGCAGGACGAAATAGCCCTGATGATGCAGGCGAAAGATCTGATTTTACAAAATATTAAGGACGGCAAAATTGTATCTTTGGACGTACTGGATATTGAAGAAGTTACGGTTCTGGTCAATCCTGCAAGTGCGGAGGATGTGGAGCTGGTGAATTAACTGTGTATGCAGCAGCTTGCGGATTGCCGCAACCGGCAGTGTCCGGATACAGAAAAAAAGATTGTCTGCAAAGGCGATTTTTGATATAGTTATACTAAAGACATTTCCTTTGTACAATTTTACGGGAAGGGTGAATGATATGGGGACGGAAAGACGGAAACCGGCTGCGGAAACATTGAAGCCAGCGGTTCAGGCATCTGCCATCCAACATGAAGATGCGGTATTGAAAATTGCTTTCCGATATTTTTCGGATGTACTGCTTCCGTATTTTGGGATCGAGAAAAAAGTTGTGGATATTGCTGCCACAGAACTGGTATATTTGGATGTGAAAAAATTTCATGAGGATTTCAATTTTGTTATGGACGACGGCTCCTGGGTACATTTTGAATTTCAAAGTACAAACGAAGGCCTGGAGGGGCTGAAGAGGTTCCGGGTCTATGAGGCGCTGGCCAGTTACCAGCATAAGGTTTCGGTTACTACTTATGTATTATACTCAGGAAGGATTAAAGAACCCATGACGCAGTTTACGGAGGGCGTGAATACATTCCGCATTGTTCCGATCATTATGCAGGGTTATAGTGCGGATTATTTGATGGCAGAACTGAAAAGGAAGCAGGAATGCGGAGAAAGGTTTGCAAGGGAAGATATGGTTTTGCTGACGCTTTGCCTTTTAATGGGCGGTGAGATGCCGTTAATGGACAGAGTAAGGGAAGCGTACCGGATTACAAAAGAGGCTGTGTCCGTAAATCAGGAAGAACTGGATAAGGTTGAAACCGTACTATATGTCATGGCAGATAAATTTTTGGAGTCTGCGGAGATGGACGAATTAACGGAGGTGATCGGAATGACACGATTGGGACAGAAGCTGGTAAATGGAGGAATTGAGCAGGGAAAGGAAGAAGAAAGGCTGGATATTGCCCGGAAACTGATTGGGTTATTGGATGAAAAAGTAATTGCGCAGCGGACAGGGCTTCCGCTCGAAACGGTAATGAAATTAAAAGAAAAACAGGTATCGGCTTCCGCGCTGTAATACAGGGCGCTCCCCGGAAACTTCTTTGTACCTGCCTTTGCGGCTCCGGGAGTACTCAAATACAGTGGCGGCAGACGATGCGGGGGAGGTTGTATGCTCAGGGATATAGATGCGGTTATTTTTGATATGGACGGTTCGCTGGTGGATTCCATGTGGATGTGGCGGGAAATTGATATCGAATATCTGGGGAAGTTCGGGATTCCGGTGCCGGAGGATCTGCAGGGACAGATCGAAGGTATGAGCTTCAGTGAGACGGCAGCATTTTTTAAGGAGCGTTTTCAGATCCCGGATCCCATCCGGCAGATTAAAGCAGACTGGAATGCCATGGCATGGGATAAATACAGTTATGAGGTGCCCTTAAAAGCGGGAGTGGATACTTTCCTGAAGCGCTGCAGGGAGCGGGGGATACTGTTGGGGATTGCTACCAGCAATTCGCGGGAACTGGTCCAGAATGTGGCGGCGGTGCATGGGCTGGAGGATTATTTCTCCTGTATAATGACAGGCTGTGACGTGGCTAAGGGGAAGCCTTCCCCGGATATTTATCTGGCGGTGGCGGAGAAACTGGGGGTAGGGCCGGAGCGCTGCCTTGTATTTGAGGATATCCTTCCGGGCATACAGGCGGGGAAGGCTGCGGGGATGAAAGTGTGCGCCGTGGAGGATGCGTATTCTATTGCGCAAAGGGAAGAAAAAGAGGCGCTTGCGGATTATTACATCGAAGATTTTAATGACATCAGATTGCTGTAAGTAAACAGCATAAATGAAACAGTACAAATTATTTTGGGACAGTTCCTATAGCAATGTCATTAACTTAAGCTTCCCGGAGCGCCGCAGACCACATATCTCATCCGGACGCGCTTTCGCTCAGCGGCAGACGCAACGGCACTAACACTACATTACATGTGGTGTAGCGCCAAAACACGTCGCCTAAGTGCCGGCGTCTTTCAATGGTCCGGATTGAGATATATGGTCTGCAGCACCCCGAAAAGCTTAAGTTAATGACATTGGTTCCTATAGTTAAGGAGACAGCCGTGGCGGAGGGATTTTTACCGGTAACAAAAGAGGAGATGGAAGCGAGGGGAATTGGGCAGTTGGATTTTGTGTATGTGGTGGGGGATGCCTATGTGGATCATCCCTCTTTTGGCCATGCCATTATCAGCCGCCTGCTGGAGGCACATGGATATACGGTGGGGATTATTTCACAGCCGGACTGGAAGGACGGGCAGAGCATCAATGTGTTTGGGAGGCCCCGTCTGGCATTTCTTGTATCGGCGGGAAATATGGATTCTATGGTGAACCATTACTTTGTATCAAAAAAACGCAGGCCGGGGGATGCCTATACACCGGGCGGGGAAGCCGGGAAAAGGCCGGATCGTGCCTCTATAGTATACGGGAATCTGATACGCCGCATGTACAGGGATGTGCCGGTTATTATCGGCGGTGTGGAAGCCAGTTTAAGACGTCTTGCCCATTATGATTACTGGTCGGACAGTTTCAGGCGCTCCCTCCTGCTGGATGCGCAGGCGGATCTGATTTCCTACGGGATGGGGGAGCATTCCATTGTGGAAATCGCGGATGCACTGGACAGCGGCATTGATGTGAGGGACATTACTTTTGTTGCGGGCACTGTTTATAAGACGAAGGATATCTCGGGTATTTATGACAGCCTGGTGCTGCCTTCTTATGAGGAAATGAAAGAAGAACCTGCCAAATATGCAGAGAGCTTCGGGCTGCAGTATCAGAACACGGATCCGTTTACAGGGAAGTATCTGATTGAAGGGTATCCGAACGGCGTTTATGTAGTACAGAACCCGCCGGCACTGCCGTTAACCATGGAAGAAATGGATGAAGTTTACGGGCTGCCTTACCGGTATAATTATCATCCGTCCTATGAGGAAAAAGGCGGGGTGCCGGCTATAACGGAAGTAAAGTTTTCTCTCACGAGCAACAGAGGATGCTTTGGAGGATGCAATTTCTGCGCATTAACTTTCCATCAGGGCCGGACGGTGCAGGTAAGGAGCCATGCATCTATATTAAAGGAAGCGGAGCGGATGGTGCGGGAGCCGGATTTCAAAGGATACATCCATGATGTGGGAGGGCCTACCGCTAATTTCCGCCATCCTTCCTGCGAAAAGCAGATGCATGCGGGGGTCTGCAAAGACAGGCAGTGTCTGTTTCCGTCGTCCTGTAAGAATCTTACGGTGGATCATAGCGATTATCTGGAGCTTCTGAGGAAACTGCGGGCGGTGGAAGGCGTAAAGAAAGTGTTTATCCGTTCCGGCATCCGTTTCGATTATCTTTTGGCGGATAAAGAGGATACCTTTTTCCGGGAGTTGGTGGAACACCATGTGAGCGGCCAGTTGAAAGTGGCGCCGGAGCACATTTCCGATGCCGTATTGGAAAAAATGGGAAAACCGAAGCAGGAAGTGTATGGACGTTTTGTGAAAAAATATGGTAAAATAAATGAGCAGTTGGGAAAGAAGCAGTTTCTTGTTCCGTATTTCATGTCGTCCCATCCCGGTTCGACCCTAAAGGAGGCGGTGGAACTTGCAGAGTATCTGCGGGATTTGGGATATATGCCGGAGCAGGTACAGGATTTTTACCCTACACCGTCCACCGTGTCTACGGTGATGTATTACACCGGCATAGATCCGCGGGACGGGAAAAAAGTTTATGTATGCCGCAATCCTCACGAGAAGGCGATGCAGAGGGCATTGATCCAGTACCGTAATCCGAAAAATTACGCATTGGTCCATGAAGCCCTGCGCAAAGCCGGGCGGGAGGATTTGATCGGTTTTGGGAAAAAATGCCTGATCCGGCCAGGGAGGGAAAACGGCGTTGTATCGGACAGAAGGGCACCGGAGCCTGGAAGGGCAGGGACGACGCGGCAAGGGGCAGGGCCGCAGGGAACAGGAAAGAAAAGGAATTCCCGGCAGGGAGCTGAACAGCCGGGGCCAGAGAAGCAGGGAGTGTCCAGCCGGAAAAAGAAAACCATCCGCAACATCCACCAAAAGAAGAAGTAAGGGTGTGAGGGGCGGATGCTGTACTGGAATGGGAGGAAACATGGGACAGAAGAAAGGGAAGAATGTAGTTATTATCACAGGCGCATCATCAGGCATCGGCCAGGAATTTGCACTTCGCCTGGATTCGCTTTTATACAAAACGGATGAAATATGGCTGATTGCAAGGCGTGAGGAACGGTTGAGGGAACTGGCGAAGCTTATGGACATCCCGTCCAGAATAATTCCGATGGATGTCACGGATGAGCAGGAAATGCGTGCCTTTGCCGGAATGCTGAAAGAGGAGGAGCCGAAGATCAGAATGCTGATCAACTGTGCAGGATTCGGCCTGATGGGAAGGGTGGATGCATTGAGCCTGGAAGAGCAGACAGCGATGCTGCGGGTAAATTGCGGGGCATTGACGGAAATTACATGGTATTGCCTGCCTTATATGAGGGAAAACAGCCGGCTGATACAGCTTGCATCCAGCGCGGCTTTCCTGCCGCAGAGGAAATTTGCTGTCTATGCGGCGACAAAATCCTATGTGCTGAGTTTTTCCATGGCACTGCGGGAGGAACTGAAGAAAAAGGGAATATGGGTGACGGCAGTCTGCCCGGGCCCGGTGGAAACGGAATTTTTTGACATCGCGGAGAAATATGGTTCCACACTGGCGGTAAAAAAGCTGACTATGGTTTCGGCTGCCAGGGTGGTGAAAAAGGCATTGCAGGATTCGCGCGATAAGAGGGCGGTATCGGTGTGCAGCCTTCCGATCAAGGCATTCCGTCTGATTGCAAAGGTACTGCCCCATCCGTGGATATTAGGCGTCATGAACCTGATGTATGGTAAGGATTGAAAATAGGCTTTCAGGACATTTGCGGGAGGATGTTATGGGCGCTGGTACGAAAAACGGCAAAGTGATGAAAGGCCAATACGGCTATATCAAAAACCGGCAGAAAACGGTGACAGTCCGGACAATTCTGATGTTCGGGTTATCGCTTGCGGTTTTCGGTATGGGGATATGGTCCACAGGAGATAAGAAAAACCTGCTGACAATAGTGGCGGTACTGGGGTGCCTGCCGGCGAGCAAAAGTGCGGTAAATATGATTATGTTCCTGAAGGCAAAGGGATGTTCACAAAAAGTAAAGGAACAGACAGAAACTTACAGTGCGGGGCTGACCCAGTTATACGATATGGTTTTTACATCTTATGAAAAAAATTATCAGGTAAGCCATATGGTTATCAAGGGCCATGTGGTATGCGGGTATACAGAAGACGGGAAATGCGATGTTAAGGCATGTGAGAAACATTTGGACATGGTTTTAAAACAGGGGGGCTGTAAGGGGGCGACCGTCAAGATTTATGACAGGCTGGAAGATTACTGCAGCGGGCTTTACAATTTACAGAAGCAGGAGGCGGAACAGGCACCGGAGGAGATACTGGTAAACCTGCTGGCGGTGTCATTATAGCATATGGCAGAAAAAACAGAGGGATCCCTGGACAGGGGAAGCGATGATGGCGCAGGCGAACAGAGCCGGCCAGGATGTGGTTTCATTGCTGCAGCAGGCGGCAGGGCATTAGAAAAGAGAGAAACAGGGGCGGAACGGCGGTTAAAATGGTAGAATTGGAAATAAAGGAGAACGAGGCGGGCCAGCGTCTGGATAAGTTTTTACATAAATATATGAAGGCGGCGGGCAGCAGTTTCCTGTATAAGATGTTACGTAAGAAAAATATAACCCTGAATGGAAAAAAGGCCGGGGGAAGCGAACGGCTCTGTGTGGGGGATGAGGTAAAGCTTTTTCTTTCGGACGAAACGATAGAGAAATTCGGCGGGTATCTTCCGGGACGGCCAGGAATGGACATGCGCGGAGAAGACATAGAACCGGTTGCCCTGCACATGGGAAACGGGATGAAGTTCCAGGGCCAGGGCAGGGAAACAGACGGGGAAAGCAGCGGGCAGGAGCCGGGATCCGGGACAGGAAAAGGCGTGCCGGGACAGTATGGTTTGGTCGGGGGATGCAAAAGCGCAGGCAGGACAAGGGCAGAACAGTATAAAAAGGCTTACAGGCAGTTTGGGAAACTGGAAGTGGTATTTGAAAGCCATCATGTCCTTATTGTGAATAAACCGCCGGGAATATTGACACAGAAGGCAGGGGCGGAAGATATTTCACTGAATGAATGGCTGGCGGGATACCTTCTGGAAAAAGGCGAAATCACGGAAGATTCGCTGCATACATTCCGCCCTTCGGTATGCAACCGCCTGGACAGGAATACGTCAGGAATGGTAATCTGCGGTAAAACATTACCGGGAAGCCAGATGATGAGCGGATTGTTAAGGGACAGGCGTCTGAGGAAATTTTACCGTATGTATGTGAAGGGGCAAGTAGGGGAGGCCTTCCGTGCAGAGGGGTATCTTATAAAGGATGAACAGGCCAACAGGGTAAAACTGGTGAGAGAAGCCCGGGAGAATGCCCGTGGCGAGGCCGGGAGGGCCGCTTATATCCGGACGGAATTCAGGCCGCTGCAGGTTTATAAAGATATAACCCTGATGGAGGCGGAGTTAATCACCGGGAAAACACACCAGATACGCCTGCATTTAGCCGGAACGGGGCATCCAGTCCTGGGTGACTATAAGTACGGGGAGAGAAACTTTAATGATAAATATAAAAAGAAGTATGGGGTGGGGAGCCAGCTTCTTCATGCGTGCAGGCTGGAATTCCCTGTTTTGGAGGGGGAATTCGGCGATCTGTCAGAAGCGGTACTGACCGCCGGGGAACCGGGGATTTTTGCAAAGATAGCGGAAGGTGAAAAGTGACAGGCGAGATTTCGAGGAGGAAAGGTAGATACGGATGGCAACTTGGAATTCCAGAGGGCTCAGGGGGTCTACGCTGGAGGATATGATTAACCGGACGAATGAAGTGTATTTGGAAAATGGGCTGGCGCTGATACAAAAGATTCCCACACCGATTACGCCGATTACTATTGATAAGGAGAGCAGGCATATTACCCTGGCATATTTCGGGCAGAAAAGTACCGTGGATTATATCGGGGCTGTGCAGGGGATTCCGGTTTGCTTTGACGCGAAGGAGTGTGCGGTGGAAACTTTTGCACTTCAGAATATCCACGGGCATCAGGTGGAATTTATGAGACAGTTTGAAAAACAGGGGGGGATTGCCTTTTTTATCATTTATTACACCCATAAGGATTTGTTTTATTATCTGCCGTATGAGATGCTGCGTTATTTTTGGGATCGGGCGGCAAGCGGGGGACGGAAGAGTTTCCGTTTTGACGAACTGAACCCTGAGTATATTATGCCTCCTAAAAGCGGGGTTTTTGTACCTTATCTCGATATGATACAGAAGGATTTGGATGAGCGTGAAAAGAATTTCTAAGGCGTCAAAAGACGCCGTAACGGTGTTCTTTACCGTTTAAGAAGGTTTTTCATTGGCCGATTTAGGTATTGTGTTAAAAAAGCCAAAACCGAGAAGGTTTATCACATCCAAGGCCGGGCAGGGAAATTGACAAAGGGGGATGGCTGCGGTATACTGGCAGGGAATTGCTGCGGCAGTGAGTTAGCAGGTTAGATAACTAAAGCGGTAATGCGGCGCTTTTTGTGTGTTATAGGGAAATTGTGCGGATTGGAAGGGAGCGGGGAGGGTTTTGTTATGGACAGGAAATTGGTACATACGCCGGAAGGCGTGAGGGATATTTACGGGGAGGAGTATGCGCGGAAGCTGGCTGTGGAGAGACTGCTGATGGAGAAGGTGCGGGCGTATGGATATGAGGATATCCAGACACCGGCTTTTGAGTTTTTCGATGTGTTTTCCAGGGAAGTGGGGACGACGCCTTCCAGGGAGCTGTATAAATTTTTTGACAAGGAAGGGAATACACTTGTGCTCCGTCCGGATTTTACACCGTCTATGGCGCGCTGTGCGGCGAAGTATTTTATGGAAGAGGATGTGCCGATCCGTTTCTGTTATCTGGGCAATACTTTTACCAATACGTCTGATTTACAAGGAAAACTGAAGGAAGTGACCCAGATGGGGGCGGAGTTGATTGGGGATGGTTCTGTGGAAGCGGATGCGGAGATGGCGGCTATGGTAATCGGGGCACTGCTTGCGGCGGGGCTTAAGGATTTCCAGTTAAGTATCGGTAATGTGGAGTACTTTAAGGGAATTTGCGCGGAAGCAGGTTTGGATGAAGAAACAGAGTTGGAATTAAGGGATTATATTTCCGGGAAAAATTATTTTGGGGCCGAAGAACTGTTGCAGGGCCGGGAGGTTCCGTCCGGCTGCCGGGAGGCTATATTGAAAGTTACGGAATTATTCGGCGCCACGGATGCCCTGGTTCAGGCGAAGAAACTGGTAGCCGGAAACGCACGGCCCCTGAGAGCAGTGGAACGGTTGGAAAAGTTGTATGATGTGCTGTGCCTGTACGGGGTGGAAAAATATATTTCCTTTGATTTTGGGATGTTAAGTAAGTACAATTATTATACAGGTGTGATCTATAAGGCTTATACTTACGGTGTGGGGGACGCTCTGGTAAAGGGCGGAAGGTATGACACGCTGCTGGGGCGTTTCGGCAAGGATGCCCCGGCGATTGGATTTATGGTGGTAATTGATGATCTGATGGCGGCATTGTCCCGGCAGAACCTGCCGGTAGAGATACCGCAAAGAGCGGAAGTAGTGGAATATACGCCGGCGGACTACAGGGAAAAACTGGAACAGGTTCTAAAATTACGCATGGATGGACATAAAGTGGTATTACGGGCTGCCGCAGAACTGGAAACCAGCAGGAGACAGTAACAGTGCCCAGAGAAAAGCAGCCATGCATTTTATGGATGGTTTTCTCTGCAGGAATTGGTACTGTTACTGTCTCCTGCGGAACTGGAAATCAGCAAAAGGCCATAACAGTGCCCAGAGAAAACCAACCATGCATTTTATGGATGGTTTTTCTCTGCCGGAGTTGGTACTGTTATGGGCTGTTGCGGAACTGGAAATCAGCAGGAGACAGTAACAGTGCCCAGAGGAAAGCAGCCATGCATTTTATGGATGGTTTTCTCTGCAGGAATTGGTACTGTTACTGTCTCCTGCGGAACTGGAATAGAAAGGAAATGGGTGAGGATATGCGATATCTTACGTTTGCTCTTGGCAAGGGGCGCTTAGCGAAAAAGGCTCTGCAGATGTTTGAGCAAATCGGCATTGGCTGTGAGGAAATGAAAGATAAGGATTCGAGGAAGCTTGTTTTTGTCAATGAAGAACTGAAATTGCGTTTTTTTCTGGCGAAGGGACCGGATGTCCCGACGTATGTGGAATACGGCGCTGCCGATATCGGAGTGGTGGGAAAAGATACGATAATGGAGGAAAACCGCAGAGTATATGAAGTGCTGGATCTGGGTTTTGGCAAATGCAGGATGTGCGTATGCGGGCCGGAAAGTGCCGGAGAACTTCTGAAGCATCACGAGATGATACGTGTGGCGAGCAAGTATCCGAATATTGCCAAAGAATATTTTTATAATAAGAAACACCAGACCGTGGATATTATTAAATTAAACGGTTCAGTGGAATTGGGGCCTATGGTGGAATTATCCGATGTAATTGTGGACATAGTGGAAACGGGTTCTACGCTGAAGGAAAACGGGCTTGCGGTACTGGAAGAAATCTGCCCGCTGTCTGCCCGTATGATTGTGAACCAGGTGAGTATGCAGATGCAGACAGAGCGGATCCGGAAACTGATTAATGATTTGAAGCAGTTAAGTAGCTGCAAAACCGGAGGTGAATGATGGAGAAGTTAAGCAAAGAAGCAGAGCAGATTTTGCTCCAAAGATTCGGCAGGGATTCGGTGATTGCGCTGGCAACGGAAGAAGGGGGAATCCCTTTTGTGCGTGAGGTAAATGCTTTTTATGAGGACGGGGCGTTTTATGTGCTTACTTATGCATGTTCCAATAAAATGAGGCAGATTGGAAAAAATCCCGTGGTGGCTATCGCAGGGGACTGGTTTACCGCCCACGGGGAAGGGGTTAACCTTGGATGGTTTGGCAAAAGCGAAAATGCCCTGACAGCGGAGAAAATGCGGGAAGTGTTTGCCGGGTGGATTGATAACGGACATAATGATTTCGATGACAGGAATACATGTATTCTCCGCATTCAATTAACGGATGGGGTTTTGATGTCCCATGGGACGCGATATGAAATTGATTTCCGTGCATAAAATACACAGCAGCAATACATAGCATGGGAATTTAACAGGATTGGAATTATATAAAGTTTATGGTGGTATATCTTGCTAAACTTTATTCAGATAGAAGACTTTATTCAGATAGAAGAAAGGAGAACAAAACCTATGGACCAAAAATCAAAGTGGAAAAAGAAGGGGAAGGACGGGTATGTCCTGATTGAAAATGAAGGCGGGGCAACCCTGGGCCTTGCCACGGACAGCAGAGTAAAAGTCCTGACGGTGGACGGTTACGCGTTTAAGGATTTTCTCGGCACGGGTGAGCTGGCGTCCTATGAGGACTGGCGGCTTTCTTACGAGGAGCGGGCAAAGGATCTGGCCGAAAGGATAGGTATAGAGGATATCGCGGGCCTGATGCTTTACAGTGCGCATCAGCTTATTCCCGCCAGGGGCGCCAGGGCGGCTGTATTCGGCGGGACGTACAACGGAAAGGGTTATGAGGAAAGCGGCGCGGAACCGTGGGAACTGACCGACCAGCAGAAGGAGTTTATTGTAAAGGACAAAGTGCGTCATGTCCTGATTATGGGGCTGGAAAGCACGGAGACGGCAGTGCGCTGGAACAATAAGCTGCAGGCCCTTGCGGAAAATTCCGGCTTCGGCATTCCGGCAAACAACAGCTCGGATCCGCGGCACGGGGCAGGCTCGACGGCGGAGTATATGGGTGTAACCGGGGAAGCGATTTCCAAATGGGCGAACGGCATAGGGCTGTCAGCCAGCTTTGATCCGGCGCTGGTAAAAGAATTTGGGGAGATTGCTTCTGCAGAGTACCGTGCCCTTGGCATAACGACGGCGCTTTCACCGCAGATTGACCTGGCTACGGAGCCAAGGTGGATGCGGTTTGCGGATACGTTCGGGGAACATACGCAGATGACAATCGATATGGCAAAGGCTTACTGCGACGGTTTCCAGACAACGGAGGAAAGTGAGGACGGCTGGGGAAAGGACAGTGTCAATACGATGGTAAAGCATTTCCCGGGGGGCGGTATGTGTGAGGCCGGGAGGGACGCCCATTATGCCTATGGGAAATATGCGGTTTATCCGGGAAACAACTTTAAGGAACACTTGAAACCGTTTACCGACGGTGCCTTTTCCCTGGACGGGAAGACAAAGAAGGCAAGTGCGGTTATGCCTTATTATACCATCTCTTATGGGATAGATCAGAAAAACGGGGAAAATGTCGGAAATTCCTTTAATAAATATCTGATTCAGGATTTGCTCCGGGAGGAACTCGGGTATGACGGTGTCGTCTGTACGGATTGGGGGATTACCCATGATATCGGGGAAGCGGAGGAAACCTTTGCCGGTAAATGCTGGGGAGTGGAGCAACTGACGGAAGCGGAACGCCATTTCAAAGCGTTGGAGGCCGGCGTGGATCAGTTCGGCGGGAATAATGATGTGGCCCCGGTGATGGAGGCTTACCGGATGTGCTGTGACAAGTACGGCAGGGAGGCGGCGGACGCCCGGTTCCGCCGATCAGCTTACCGGCTGCTTCTGAATATTTTCCGGACGGGGCTGTTTGAGAACCCTTATCTTGACCTGGAGGAATCTTTGCGGACAGTCGGATGCCCTGCGTTTATGGAAAAGGGATATGAGTCTCAGTTAAAATCCGTTACTCTGTTAAAAAATAAAAACCGTGTGCTGCCTCTGAAAGAGGGGATGAAAGTTTACATACCGGAAAGGCATATCAAATCCTATCTGAATTTTATGAGTATGCCTACCGGGGATCAGGATGTCGTCCCTGCCGGGAAGAAAGCGGCACCGGAGTATTTCCGGGTAGTGGATACGCCGGAGGAAGCCGATGCGGCATTGTGCTTTATCGAATCCCCGATTTCTGTCGGATACGATCCGGAGGATCGGAAAGCAGGCGGAAACGGTTATGTGCCGGTTACTTTGCAATACCGGCCTTATCAGGCGCTGGCGGCAAGGGAAACGAGCCTGGCGGGCGGGGATCCGCTGGAGGAGTCTGCAAACCGCAGCTACCGGGGGAAATGGAATACGGCTGCCAATGAAGGGGACCTGGATTTGGTAATGGACATGAAGGGACGGATGGGGGGGAAACCCGTCATTACGGTAGTGAGCGTGAAGAACCCGATGGTAATGGCGGAACTGGAACCATGTACGGATGCGCTTATTGCAGAGTATGGGGTAAGCCCGCAGGCCGTGCTGGATGTAATATCCGGCAGGTTTAAGCCGGAGGGCCTGCTTCCTTTACAGATGCCTGCCAATATGGAAACCGTGGAGAATCAGAAAGAGGATGTGGCGTTTGACATGGAATGCTATCAGGATGAAGAAGGGCACACTTATGATTTCGGATTCGGTATGGATTATGACGGTGTGATAACGGATGGGAGAGTTCGGAAATACAGCCGTTGCTAGTACTCCATTGCAGTGCCAGAGCATTTTTCAAACACGCTCTGGGCTGCACAAATACAAAGAGCCGGACAGTAATGCTGCCTGGCTCTTTGTATTTGCAGAAAGGTATATGTTATTTTTATTCCGGATGCCTGTTTCCGGATTTTAGATACCGGCTCCCGGTTATTCTCCGAAATCCATAAGGATATCGTCTATTTCGTCCCAGTCAGCCGAAGAAACAACACCGTTGTCAATATCAATTTCGTAGGTATTGGTAACAGGATCACGGTAGGATATCTCATCCACTTTCGGGCTGATGGCTTCCAGCATACCCGCTACGTATTCTTCTTCCGTCTGCGCGGTGTCGGCTACAGTCTGCGCGTCTTCGAGGATAATATCAAGGAAATCCGTAGGGTACATGGTCAGCTCCACTTCCCCTCTGGAAGCGCCGTCTTCTAAGCTGACAACAGGCGTATCCCATTTGAATTTGGTGAAGATTTTTTTGGTCAGCTCACGGAATTGCCCGAGAGTAGCCTCATCGGCAGTTTCATATTCTATGTCAAGATAATACATAAGCCCCTGCACATAATATTCAACTTCCGAATCATAGAGTTCCTGTGCGCTTTCCGCCGTGTCAAAATTGTTTGCTACGTATCTCTCATAATCATTGTAGAAACTGGTCTTCAAAGCGTCATCCACGAACTGGCTGCATTCTTCCGCATTGCGGATCGCGCCCCAGTTGTCTTCGGATATGGTATAGACTACCTGGTCGGCAGTTTCCGAAGGGAAGCGGAATTCCACTTCAATAATCAAATCGTCTTTCCCTGTATAGGTGTAGCAGATAGTATTGTCATCCTTTTGGGCAGGCTCCCCGTAAGCGGCAATGATATCTTCCATCGTGCTTTTACTGGTGATTCCACCCGGAAGTACGGCCTTTATGTCATTTTTGTTTTCCGACAGCTTGAGCTTCAGGGCGTCGGTCGTGCAGGATTCCAGTTTAGCCGGTTCAGAACCGAGGTTGAGCGCACACATGCGCACATACTGGGAATCCGCCTCGTCATTAAATACTTCAAATTCATTGGACATGACACCGGCTTCCAGTTCGAAACTGTCTTTGTTGTCATAATTGTTGGAAATGTGCCATCCGTTGCCTGTCCAGTCGGAAATGCCTGCCGGGAAAGAATAAACGTCCCCGTTGACAACAAACTGGCCGCAGTCAAGTGTGGCACCGATTTTTGCAGTGCCTTCTTCAATCCATGCAGAACTGTTCCCGATACCGCTGCATGCAGTCAGTTGCAGGCCCATGGCGGCAATTAAGCATAATGCTGCTAATTTTTTCATAAGAATGCCCTTCTCCCTCTCTTTTTATCAATTTTCGTTTATATGTAACCGAATCTATTATAAGCATTGTCTGATTTATTGTCAATAGTCCTGCTTGGTATTGTTCTCAGGCCGGCGGCGTTGGAAGTCAGCCATGCTGCACAATGACACTGCATCAACTGGGGAGAACCTGTAGTTTCCATATCAGATGGCGACATCCTAATGTATAAGTGGTATGTATGACAAGGAACGAAGGAATACAAATGAACTGCAGGTAGTCGGACAGCTGCATAGTACTGAGGAAGGTGGGCAATGCCACCGGAGGGAAGGCAGCTGCATAGGGCAATATCCTCCGGATAAACCGATACTGTATGCTGAGACAGGTAAAACGCCGGGAAAATGTTCCGGAGGAGAAAGCGGCATGCACACAGAGGCATACAGGCCATCAGCACTATGAAGAGCCGGATGCGGAAAAGCCGCACGTCCGGTTCTGTAGAGGAGCTTGTCTCGTAAGAGGCAAGTCTACTCGACCTATTTAAAGGCTTATGCGGCATTATCACATATTGACATGAATTTGTACAGTTGATAGAATAGTATCATGAGGTATATTGCCGTTAGTTCATAGGAAATTTTGTAAAGATCAGGGAGGAAATGACGATGTATCATTGTGGCCTTCGGCTTTGTTTAACAGGTCAGCCGTGCAGGATATTTGAAATTATACAGGAGATGCCCCCATTGGAGCATTTTACCCATAAATTTTCCGTAAGCAGCAGGCCGGACAGGGCAGCGGCGGCGGAAGCGGATGTTATTTTTGCCAATTTGCAGGATATGGTTCCGGATAAAGAAGTGCAGGAGCTTATTTCATATAAGGGCAGGGAAACCGGGCTTATTTTGCTGGCGGACAGTAACCAGGCAGGGGCTTTGGCAGGTGTCCTTCCGGAAGTAAAGGATATATGGATAACGCCGATGGGCGATGCGGAAATCAGGTTCCGTTTCCTGCGGTGGCAGCAGAATTGTAAAATGGAGAAGGATTTCTGGCAGGCCGGTTCTTTTCTGGAGGCGACTATTAACAATGTTCCGAACCTTATCTGGTACAAGGACAGGAACGGCATCCACGAGAAGGTGAATGACTGTTTCTGCCGGACGGTTAATAAGACGAAGGAGCAGGTAGAGGGACAGGGGCATGCTTATATTTGGGATGTGGAGCAGGATGATCCGGCTTGTATAGAGTCAGAGCAGGAGGTTATGAGTAAGCGGAGGACCTGTGTGTCCGAGGAAGTGATTCAGACCGGGGAAGGTTTGCGGACGCTGAACACTTATAAATCGCCGCTGTACGATCTGGACGGAAGCGTGATGGGGACTGTGGGCGTGGCAATCGATGTGACGCAGGAGCATGCTTATAAGGAAGAGATTACAAAGAAGAACCGGACTCTTGAGACTATTTTTACAGCCATGGACTGCGGGGTGCTCTGCCATACGGTGGATGGGAGCCGTATTTTGAGCATCAATCATGCCGCACTCAGGATTTTGGGCTATGAATCGCAGAGTGAGATGATCGAGAAAGGGTTTGATTTGGCGGCGGCGTCCATGGTGGAGGAAGACCGGGAAATTTTCCAGCAGCGTGTCATGGAACTGGAAAAGCCGGGGGACAGCGTCAGCGTGGAATACCGGATACGGCATAAGGACGGGGAAATAATCCATGTGATGGGGAATGTCAAACTTCTGGAGGAGAACGGGGAATTGTTTTTCCAGCGTTTCCTTTTGGACATCACAGCCCAGAAGCAGCAGGAAAAGGCGAAGGAAATGCGTCAGCGGGAGCTGGTGCAGGCCCTGGTGGTTGATTACAGCCTCGTCTGGTTTTTCGACCTGGATACCGGCATGGGGGATACTGTGCGCAATGACGATAACGGGCATGCGCTGGATTTGGCTTTTGGCGGGACGATGTCCCTGGAAGAGTGCATGGAGCTTTACATACAGAAGTATGTACATGAGGATGACAGGGAGATGATGCGGCAGGCCACTGACCGCGGCAGGCTGAAGACGGAGTTAGAGGGAAAAAGAATATATTATACGAATTACCGTGTGATAAAAGACGGGGAAATAAAATATTTCCAGATGAAGGTGGTACGCGCGGGGCTGTGGGAGGAAAAACACGGCATTGTCCTGGGCTTCCACAGTGTGGATGAAGAGACGCGCAATGAAATGGAGAAGAAAAATCTGCTGGAGGATGCCCTTTTGCAGGCAAAGCGGGCCAGCAGGGCGAAAAGTATTTTCCTGTCCAATATGTCGCATGATATCCGTACGCCGATGAATGCGATCGTCGGGTTTACTACCCTGGCCATCAGCCACATAGGCAACCGGGATCAGGTGGAAGAGTATCTGAAAAAAATAAAAACATCGGGGGATCATTTGTTAAGCCTGATCAATGATGTGCTGGATATGAGCCGTATTGAGAGCGGCAAGATCCATCTGGAGGAGAAGCTCTGCAGCCTGCCGGAGATACTGCACGGGCTCTGCAACATCCTGCAGGCGGATATTCACGCGAAGCAGCTTGAACTGCGTATTGATACGGTGGATGTTTTTGATGAGGAGATTTACTGCGATAAGCTGAGGCTGAACCAGGTGCTGCTGAATCTGGTCAGCAATTCCGTAAAATACACGGGCGCAGGGGGCATTATCAATATCAGGATTACGGAAAAGCCCGGAGCGCCGGAAGGTTTTGGGTTTTATGAGTTTTTGATTAAAGATACCGGCATTGGTATGAGCGAGCATTTCGTGGAACATATTTTCGAACCCTTTGAGCGTGAAGTGAATACGACGACAAGCGGGATCCAGGGGACAGGCCTGGGGATGGCTATCACGAAAAATATTGTTGATATGATGAACGGTTCCATCCATGTGAAGAGCGAGCAGGGCGTGGGATCGGAGTTTACGGTATCCTTTATGTTCCGTCTGCACAGTGAGCAGAGGGAACCGCAGGAGATTGAGGAACTGAGAAACCACAGGGCATTGGTGGTGGATGATGATTTCAATACCTGTGACAGTGTATCTTACATGCTGGGGCAGATCGGTATGCGTGCGGAGTGGACGTTGTCGGGGAAGGAGGCGTTGCTGCGCACCCATCAGGCCGTGACGAGATGCGATCGGTATTGCGTATATATTATTGACTGGCTGCTGCCGGATATGAACGGGGTAGAGGTAGCCAGGCGGATACGAAGCGAGATGGGGGACAGGGCGCTGATTGTCATCCTGACTGCTTATGACTGGACGGATATTGAGGAAGAGGCAAGGGAAGCCGGTGTGACGGCATTTTGCAGTAAGCCGTTGTTTTTGTCGGAGCTGCGCAGGTGCCTCTGTTCCATCATAGATAACAGGCAGGGGAGGGAAAAGGAGGACGCAGGGGAAGCACCGGGGATTCAAAAAGGGCGTATTTTATTGACAGAGGATATCGAAATGAACCAGGAAATCGCCGTCGTGATCCTTACCGATGCGGGATTTTCCGTAGAGGTAGCGGAGAACGGCCAGGTTGCCGTGGATATGTTAAGGAAATCCGAACCGGGGTATTATCAGTTGGTGCTGATGGATATTCAGATGCCTGTGATGAACGGGTATGAAGCAGCGAAGGAGATCCGCAGCCTGGAGGATCGGGAACTGGCTTCCATTCCGATCATAGCGATGACGGCCAATGCGTTTGAGGAAGATAAACAGGCGGCATTGAGTAGCGGGATGAACGGGCATATTGCAAAGCCGATAGATGTGGATAATTTGTTCGCTACTCTGGGGGAAATATTAAAAAAGAAGTAGGCGGTTTACGGGTGGTTTACAGGCCGGCGCCGGAGTTTTTCCCCGGGTGCCTGGCCTGTGGAGCAATGCCGCTGCTTTAAGTACGCTGCCTGGTTACAGTTCACTCCCAATGTCATTAACTTAAGCTTTTCGGTGTGCTGCAGACCA
>CANDKY010000081.1 GCA_947385425.1 uncultured Lachnospiraceae bacterium
AATGCGGCCAGTTTTTATTCCGGGCGCCTTAGGTGTCCAGGCTGTTCCAGTTCCGTCTGGACTCCTACGGCGCCTTCCCAGCGGAACCACTGTTCCGGGACATGGAAACCAGTTTCCGTACATTGTGTGTCTGCGGTACCGTAACCCCTTTGCATTCCAGGAAAGCTTTTAATGTCTTTTCCACACATTGCTGCAAATTATACGCTACATCGTTCAAATACATTTCGTCATTTTTATAATATTTCATCAAATGTACTGCAACGTCATAGCAGTGGTAAGCAGCTTTGAAATAACGGATATCACACATCCGATCCCCTCCTGTATACAATAACGCCAGTCTGTGCAATTTCCTCCCTCAGCCTTCTGCCAAGCCGGAAATTAAATATTATATCCATTTCGCTCTCAATCTCATCCAATGAGCCATCTATCCAATATCTGCCGTCATCCCTGACAATCAGTACATCCAAATCGCTCCGGGAATGGCAGTCAAACCGGACCGCACTGCCAAATACAATCACACCTAAAATATGCCTGTCCTCTTTCACTGCCTTAACAAGGCACCCCACATCCCTCTGTTTCAGCGGATGGATGCGGTTTATATTCTCATAACAATATTGGGCCACAACCTCAAAATCCCATAAGTTCTCTCCGTTATGCTGTATATACTCTTCCGCAGCAGATTTTCCGTATGCCGCTTCCAAACCCCCATTCCTACTCTTTCCCAATGGTATCATCATCCTTTAATATGGCGGTCCCGATACCGCGGTCTGTGAAAATTTCCAGCAGAAGACAGTGCGGAATACGTCCGTCCAGGATATGTACCCGGCTGACCCCGTTGCGGATTGCCGAGGTACAGTTATTCAGTTTGGGCAGCATCCCACCCCCAATGATCCCTTCCGTGATAAGCTGATCCGCCTCGGACGCATACAGCCTGGAAATAAAGGAGCTTTTGTCATTGATATCTTTGTAAAGCCCTTCAATATCCGTGAGGAATGCCAGTTTCTCCGCATGGACAGCTTTCGCTATGGCGCACGCGGCATCATCCGCATTGATGTTGTAAGTCCTGAAATCCCTGTCCAGCCCCACTGGCGCCACAATGGGCAGGAAATCCTTTTCCAGCAAATCATACAGTATCTTTGGGTTCACTTCTTGGATGTCGCCTACAAAACCGATATCCTTCCCGTCAGAGTATTTTTTTTCCACAGTCAGCAGGCCGCCGTCTTTGCCGCTGATGCCTACTGCCTTTACCCCCAGTTCCTGTACCATGGTGACAAGGCTTTTATTGACTTTGGAAAGTACCATCTCCGCAATCTCCATGGTTTCCGCGTCAGTGACACGCAGGCCATTGACAAATTCGGGTTCCTTCCCTACTTTCCCAACCCAGCGGCTAATCTCCTTACCGCCGCCGTGGACGATAATCGGCTTAAAGCCTACCAGCTTTAACAGCGTAACATCTTTGATGACGTTTTTCTGCAGTTCCTCGTTGCTCATGGCGCTCCCGCCGTATTTCACCACAATGATTTTGCGGTTGAACTGCTGTATATACGGAAGGGCTTCTATCAGCACTTCCGCCTTCTTTAATACCTCCGTCATATCCTTGTCCATTTCCCTGTCTCCTATTCCAGTTCCGCATTACCCCGAACACTGCCCTTTACCTGCGGAACAAATTTTGCCCGTAATGCATGGTCAATATTTGTTCCGGGGCAGTGTTCGGGCTAATGCTGTTTTATTCCAGTTCCGCATTTGCCCGAACACTACCCTTTACCTGCGGAACAAATCTTGCCCGTAATGCATGGTCAATATTTGTTCCTCCTTTATATTTACGAGCGGTAATCCGCATTTATTTTCACATAGTCATAAGTCAAATC
The DNA here is from genome assembly GCA_947385425.1 of uncultured Lachnospiraceae bacterium. Lineage (GTDB taxonomy): Bacteria > Bacillota > Clostridia > Lachnospirales > Lachnospiraceae > Kineothrix. The sequence goes on from CANDKY010000081.1 coordinate 1,869, forward strand.
ACAGCCCCAGGCACAGGCCTGCGCATCTCCCATTTTCATATCCACCAGCACACGCACTTCCGGCTCGGAGAGGATCTTCGTCGCCTCCTCTTCGCTGTAATCTACTGCCACACCGTCCCTGCATATCTGTATCCTGCTGCTTTGGCCTTCAAAAAATATTTCTATCTTCTCCGGGTCGAAAACCACGCCGGAATTGCCCAGGGCGCACAGAACCCTTCCCCAATTGGCGTCATGCCCGAAAATAGCCGCTTTTGTCAGGCTCGAACAGATGACCGCCTTGCTCAGCATCTTCGCCTCTTCCTTGCTTGCCGCATGGATTACCTTTGCCTCAAACAGGGCTGTGGCCCCTTCGCCGTCGCCGGCCATTTTCTTGGCCAAGGTCTCGTTTATATAGTGGAACGCCTCCACAAATTTATAATAATTATCATCCTTATTTACAATCTTCTCATTGCCTGCCATACCGTTTGCCAGTACAAGCACCGTATCATTGGTAGAAGTATCTCCGTCTATGGAAACCATATTGAACGTATCCTGCACATCCGTACTCAGGGCTTCCTGCAAAAGTTCTTTCGATATATCCAGGTCTGTCGTGATAAAACCCAGCATGGTAGACATGTTCGGGTGAATCATGCCGGAGCCTTTGCACATGCCGCCCACCGTCACTGTCCTGCCGTCCAGCTCGAACTGTACGGCCGCTTCTTTCGGTACGGTGTCCGTGGTCATTATGGATTCCGCCGCAGTCGTACCTGCCTGTACTCCCGCTTCCTTTAAGTCAACCAGCTTTCTTACGCCAGCCGTTATTTTGTCCATAGGAATCTGCATCCCGATCACGCCTGTGGAAGCTACCAGTACACTGTCCAAAGGGATATCCAGCGCTTCCGCCACACACTCAGCGGTCTGCCTGCAGCAGTTATAGCCTGCCGTACCTGTACCCGCATTGGCAAAGCCCGTATTGACAATAACCGCCTGCGCATAAGGAGAATTCGTCACAACATTTTTATCCCAGCGCACCGGAGCCGCTTTTGCCACATTGCTCGTAAAAACCCCCGCTGCCACACATGGCCTGCAGCTATACAGCAACGCCATGTCCTTCCTGTTCTCATATTTTACCCCCGCCTCATATCCTGCTGCCTCAAAACCTTTTGCTGCGGTCACCCCGCCTGTTATGATCTCCATATTTATCACCTTACTCCTTTCCGACCCGCGCATCTATGCCCCAACATAAACCGCCGCTGAAAAGACAAATCCCTTTCTCCTTCCAGCCATCGCCTCCGTAAATCTTTGCATCCCCTGTCCTTGCGTAATTCCATATTTTTCCGCACATCTGTCCGGCAAAAGCTATTATAGCCGCCCGGTAACCTGGCACCGCTAAACCCGGCGTCCCTTCCCGCCTGCTTCGCCCCAAGTCCCGTCTCCGGAATGTATAAACATCCGCTGTTTACAACAATTATACGTACAGATGTGGCCCCTCCAACCGATGCATTTTTTATTTTACCACACATATTCCATTTACTTCAATAGAAAATTACCGGAATCCACCAGAAACATTAGCTATGTAACCGGCACAGCCTAAAACGGTCATCCATGTCCATTTTCCCCTAAGTTTTTGAATCTTCTGCTAAGTAAAACCATCATTCAAAACGATGCAAAAAATTCAGATGGAGCCCCAGGGCCGCGCATAGGGCAGGGGAATGAACCAATGTCATTAACTTAAGCGCCCTGCCCGCTCCAAAACCATACATCCCCTTTCAGACGCGCTTTCGCTCACGGCAGACGCAACGGTACTAAGGCGCCAAAACACGGCGCCTAAGTGCCGGCGTCTTTCAATGGTCTGAAAGGGGACATATGGTTCCGGGCAGGCAGAGCGCTTAAGTTAATGAAATTGGGAATGAACTGTAATTCAGCTATGGACAGCCCGGAATTTTGATATGCCGGACAGCACAAAACCTGCCGCTGTTCCGGCCGGCATCCCCTCGGGACACCGCCGCCTGAAACAGCAGCAGGCAATTCTGTTTACACAATTTTTTTATCCAAATGCAAGAGACGCAGCAGGCCGCGTGATATCTCAGGCATTCCCCAGCGCCCGGTTCATAGCCTGTACCAACTGTTCCATCTGCCCGGCTACCTCAGGCCCGGCAAAACTGGACAGGGATTTTAACGGCATCCCTTTCATCATGGCCTCCATCATCTCCGCGCCGGTGCCCAGGGCATCTGCGGTCTTTTCCGCATCCTCGCCCTGCATGCCTCCCATTTTCTCCTGCATCCCTTTCACCACAGGCTCCATCATCGGCGCAGTCACGGGATGCGCCAGGAGCTCCCCAAGGGTCGTCGCCCCGTCCACATATAACGGCGGCAGCTTTTCCGTGCGGAATAAAAGTTCCCCTTCCACGGCAATCCGGTCGCTGGCTCCCCCTATCAGGATTCCGTACGTCCCGGCAGGCGCATACCAGTCGCCCAGCCCTTCATGGTAGAACGATAAATCCCTTGCCGTCAGCGTAAATTCCACCGTCTTCGTCTCACCCGGTTTCAGCCCGACTTTGGCAAAGCCCTTCAGTTCCTTCACCGGTCTCCCTGCCGTCCCGTTCCTGTCGCTGACATAGAGCTGCACCGCTTCCTTCCCTTCCACACTTCCGGTATTTTTCACATCTACGGACACCTTTACACTGCCCGTATCGCCCAATGCCCCTTCCGGCATTTTCAGGTTGCTGTACGCAAAAGTAGTGTAAGACAGCCCATGCCCGAATGCCCAGCGCACAGGCATTTTCTTCGCGTCATAATAACGATAGCCCACATAAACGCCTTCCGCATAATTTACATTTGCCCCGTCGCCCGGAAAATTCAGATAACTCGGATTGTCCTCCAAGCGCAGCGGGAACGTCTCAGCCAGATGCCCGGAAGGATTCGCTTCCCCGTAAAGGAGCCGGTCTGCCGCTTCGCCTACCCCCTGCCCTCCAAGGTACATCTCCAGCACCGCGGCGACCTGTCCCGCCCACGGAGCCTCTATCGGGCTCCCGTTGTGAAGTACCACGATCGTATTGGGCTGTACTTTCGCCACTTCTTCAATCATCCGGTTCTGGCAGGCCGGAAGCTTCATATCCTTCCTGTCATACCCCTCCGACTCAATCACATCCGGAAGCCCGGCGAAAATCACCGCCGCCTCCGCTTCCTTCGCCGCCTGCACAGCCGCCGCCAGCTCTCCGGCATCCTCCTCGTCCCTGTCGGCCGGGAAACCCTTCACATAGGCCACCTCCCTGCCTTTTTCCTTTGCACTGTCCAGCGCCGAGCTCACCCTGCTGGCATTGATATGGCTGGAACCGCCGCCCTGGTAACGCGGTTTCTGCGCATATTCGCCGATATAAGCCACCTTCATGCCTGCCTTCAGCGGAAGCACCCCGTTATTCTCCAACAGGACCGCACATTCCGTTTCGATATCCGTCGCTTTCCCATGATCCGCATCCCGGTCAAACACTGCCTCCGGATGGCGGTGATCCACATAAGAAAATACCACCTTCAGAATATTTTCCACTGCCTTGTCAAGCAGCGCCTCGTCCAGGCTCCCGTCCTTCACAGCCGCCACAATCTTCGCATCATTAAATCCGCCGCTCCCGGGCATCTCCAGGTCAAGGCCGGCAACAATCCCTTTCACACGGTCTGCCACAGCCCCCCAGTCCGTCATGACATAACCCTCAAATCCCCACTCGTCTCTCAGAATTTCCGTCAAAAGATGGCGGTTCTCGGAAGCATAAGTACCGTTAATCTTATTATAACTGCACATCACCGTTTTCGGCTGTGCCTCTTTCACCGCGGTTTCAAAAGCCGGCAGATAAATTTCCCGGAAAGTCCTCTCGGACAGGTTCGAAGAACAGCTCATGCGGTTATACTCCTGATTATTTGCCGCATAATGCTTTATACTCGTACCGACGTCCCAGCTCTGCACCCCGTTAATATAAGAAGCGGCCATTTTCCCCGCAAGATACGGATCTTCTGACAGATACTCAAAGTTACGCCCGCAAAGCGGGCTCCTCTTAATATTAACCGCCGGCCCTAAAAGCACGCTCAGATCCTCCGCCTGGCACTCCTCGCCCAGCGTCTTCCCCATCTCGTTCATCAACTCCGTATCAAAGCTGGATGCCGTAGCGCATGCCGCCGGGAAACAAACCGCCACAATACTCTCCCCGATGCCGAGATGATCCGCCTCATCCGGCTGCTTACGCAGTCCGTGCGGCCCGTCAGACACCATAACCGCCGGAATCCCGAGACGCTCCACCTTTTTCAGATGCCAGAAATCCTCGCCGGAACACATCCCTGCCTTCTCCTCCAATGTCATTTCGGATATAATTTTCTTAATATCCCTCTCCATAAATTTTTCCTCCTTATATATTATTTTTAGTCTGGAAACTCGTTTTGACTGCCTGCTATCCTCCACGCTCTAGTATGTATTTTTCATCTGCGCCTCTGCCTCCTTGCGCGTCATCTGCCCGCTGTTGACCTTTGTCATAAGCTGGACATCATGGTCGTTCAATTTATAAAAATGCAGAATAACAAGCGCAATCAAAAATGCCACCGCGATATAAGCCGGCACGCTCTTTTCCAGTGACTTCCCGGGTCTTTTTCTCACTCATCACTAAAAATCTCCTCTCCTGTTCCTTGTTTTTTGTTTCTTTTGTATAAATTATATTTCCTGTTCCAAATAATGTATTTCCTGATTTTCACTTTATTTATCTGATTTTAACTTTCCAGAAAATTTTTATCCGCGTGCGTTTTCCGGTACCGGGCGGGTGTCTCCCCCATCACCTTTTTAAATATCCTGGTAAAATAACTCTGCGGGGAAAGGTTCATATATTCCGCAATCACGGCGATCGGCTGGTTGGAATATTTTAACAGGTTGCAGGAAACCCGCACTTTCTCCTGCATCACATATTCCATCACCGTCATCCCCATCTGTCCGGCAAAGATCCTGGAAAAATACCCCGGATGCAGGCCCGCAGCCCCCGCAATCTCCGGCAGCAGCAGCTTCCCGTAAATATGCTTTGCAATATACTCCCTGCCCCGCTCTACATAAAGCGACCTGCTCCCGGCTTTCGCCGCCGCTTCCCGGCTAAGCCTGGCAAACTCCTGGAATGCATAATTCATTATGCTTCCTATTTCCATGACATCCGCCGCTTTCGAGATCCTCTGCAGGGCTACGTCGCTCAAACCATAAGCCGTCTGCTCATCCAGCCCTGCCGCTATCGCGTATCTGGTAATCAGCGTGATCCCGCTGACTGCCGCATACTCCTGGTTTTTTCTCGGGGACTCCGACATAATTCCAACCCCTCCCGCCACATCCATAAAAAGCTGCCCCGTTTCTGCAAGGAAACTGTTCAGATTTTCCGCATTCATCCCCCCTTCAATCATCCACTTCCACATCTGCTGTTCCCGCGCAAAGGAATGATGATCCCTTCTGTACTCCGCATTCTCTATCCCATACTCAAACAACTGCGGTAAAAGTTCCTCCCGGATCCGCTCCGCCGCTTTCCCATGGGCAATCGCCACATTTTTCCCATACTGTCCGGATAAAAGCCCATGTGCGAACAAAACCGTATCCTCCAACTTCCCAATGTCCGCAAGCGGCACTGCGCACATATCCCCCTGTACCCCATGCCGTTTTGCGTACAGCCTCCTCTTATACGCGGAATGCTCCTCGAATACCACCGGCCCCCATATCACGTAATACCCCGCACTATGGAATACATAATACCAGTATCCCCCATCATCCCAAACCCGGTACTCCCCCTCCGCATATCCTGCATCCCATCCGGCCAGTTCCCCAAAAAGATGCGGACTGCAAAGCACCGGATCCGTTTTTTCAAATCCGTCAAAAGGCAAAGCCGCCGGCTTCCCTTCCCTGTCCACAATCCGCCCTGCCAGGGCATGTATCCGGTATATATTGCATAATATATAAATTTCTTTGTCCTTTTCCCGTTTCATAGTACAGTTCCTAACCCGGATAAACCGGAACCAAAATTTTGCCATTTTGCGCAAGATTTCATTCTTAAGTGCCTAAGAGCCTGTTTAAAATCTCATTTCCACCATCTGTACACCCCATTTTGCGAGATCTTTGCCCCTCATTCGGTCAACGTAGCCCCACTACGCCTCCCTCATTCGGGGCAAACCTCTCACAAACTGTGGCGCACATCTGGCGAAAAGCAGATTTTAAACAGGCTCTAACTACCGTTCCCGGCATATAAAAATTTCTCCGGCCTCTGCAAATAGCGGCAAAGCCCATCATCTTTCATGCTTTGTTCCCGTCAACGGAAATTCTCAAAGCTCTCTGCCTTTACAAATATTCTACCCTTATATTCCGCCTTTTTGCAACACCCAAAAAGCTTAAATGGGAGTAAACCAATGTCATTTACTTAAGCTTCCCGTGGTGCCGCAAACCATATATCTCATCCAGAAAGGCTCTGCCTGTGGACTACAGCCAACTCCACAATAAAAAAATTTATTTGGGGCTTGCATTAAGCCCTTTCTGATAGTATAATGATACATGCGAAAGGAAACAATAAGATGGCGGAAAACACACAGCATTTAAAACCAGACACGGTACTGAAAAATTACTGGAGGGACAATGAGCAGTTTGCAGACCTGTTCAATGCCGCCCTCTTTAACGGCAGGCCGTTAATAAAGCCCGAAGAACTGGAAGACCTGGATACGGAAGCTTCCTCTATCCTGGAACACAGGAAACATACGGAAAGCATTTCCGCATCCCGTGACATCATAAAAGCAAGGAAACGCTCTTCCGCACACGGAGTGGAATTTGTCCTGCTTGGCAATGAGTCACAGGAGCATATCCACTATGCCATGCCGATGCGGATTATGGGCTACGACTACAATGCATACAAAAAGCAGTATGACAGCAACTCAAAAAAATATAAGACCAGCAGCGGCATGAGCAGTGATGAATACCTGTCAAAAATGAAAAAGGATGATAAATTCATACCTGTCATCACCCTCACTGTATATTATGGTTCGAAACCGTGGGACGGCGCAACTTCCCTCCATGAGATGTTAAATATCCCCGAAGGAATGGAACCATTTGTAAACAACTACAGAATACTGCTTGTAGAGGCAAGGAAAAACAACCTCACACTTCATAATGTACGCAACATAAACCTTTTCCATCTGCTGGAAACAGTCCTTGATCTTAACCTGACAAAAAAACAGGCCATGGAAAAAATATTAACCTATGCAAAAGAACATAATGTAGACAAAACAGTTATCATGACAGTCGCCGGTGCAACAAATCTTAATATTGATTACAATGCTTTTGAAAAAGGAGATGGTGATATGTACACTTTATTTAACGAAATTGCAAAAGAAGGCAAAGCAGAAGGAAAAGCGGAAGGCAAAACAGAGGGAAAAGCGGAAGGTATCATTGAAACGGGCCTCGATCTTGGCCTTTCCGAAAATGACATTTTAGAACGTTTACAGAAAAAATTAGGCATATCCCTACAGAAAGCACAGGAATATTTTAATATCTTCGGTAAACAGATGGCATAACAGATACTTAAAAGCCCTCCCTGACGGGAAGGCTTTTATTGAAAATCCCCCTTTCATCCCCGCCCTTTAGGCCCCTGCTGAAAGGGCGGGGATGAAAGCCGCCGGATTATTTTTAGAAAAGCTATGCCGTACACCGCGCCCCTACAAAATATAAGAATCTGTGTTCACAACCCTGTGATTCCCGGCATTTTCCGTCCCATCCCGGCTGCCTCCTTCCCCGTGTTCTCCGTCCTCCGGCATCTCCCCGTCCTCAATCTTTGCCACATTTGCACATACAAGCTGCAGGGCGCCTCTCTGCTCCGGGCTGCAGAAGATCCGGGCGCAGTTCCTCACGGCAAGTTTCTCCATAATCAGTTCCGGCTTTACATCCTCTTCCACTATCAACGTTGCACAGTTCCCGATTTCCAGCCCGTCCGGCAAAGCCTCCAGCGTCCCGGTATCCACCACCATACGGGCCTGGTTCGCCACATACCTGCCTTTCACAAATACCAGCTTCCCATACACAGCATCCACCCTGGCAAAAGCTTCCTCCTGCCGTTTGAAAAGGCGGACATCACCGTTCACCCATAGCTTTTCTACCATACCGAAACAGTTTTCGCTTTCGTCCTCCAGTGTCAGATCCCCGTCAATGTACAGCCTTTTCCCGTATTTTAGCACCAAAGCCTCATTCAGCCTGGCCCCGTCCCCGATATAGGCCATATCCGAAGGAATTACATCCATTTCCACACTTTCATCAAACATGGCGACGGCCTGCGGAGCCAGTTCCTCCCTTACCAGAAAATAATCCGTCACAAAACGCACCTTTTTGCCGGCAAGCGCTTCCACATCTACATCCGTATCTGCCAATATCACCTTCTGCTCCGCATAATATTTCCCGCCCTGCCTTGCCCTGAGGGGAAAATATTTGTCGATTACAAACACCGGTTTCAGCTCAATACATCCGTCCGGGATACACCGCACATCCCCATTGACCGACAACCTGTCCATAAAGGGCGCCATGCTCTCCGGATACCTGGCGCTGCCGTTGACACAAATCCTCAGGATATTTTCCATTACCTTCTCCGTGCCGGGACGAACCGTCAGATTCCCGTTCACACTGATCACTGCCTTCCCCCCGGCCAGCGTACCGCCGCTGAGCTCATAATCGCCGTTTGCGGTAACTATCGAGATTTCCCCTTCCGCGTCCAGCACCGCATCCGCATTGCACACTACGGGCAGCCGGTTCAATACCGCCCGGCTGTTCTCATCCACAAGGAGAATATCCGTATTAAGCACAATCTGGCTGTAACCGGAAAGGCTCTCTTCATTGACTTTCCTGGCATCACACACATCACAATTCACGACTAACATTTTTCCTGCCTCTTCCCTTTCTTTTCCTTCCCAACATTTTCAAGCCTCTTCTGTTTTCCTTTGCCGCCACAGCCTTCCATTGACTGTCTCAGGCGTTTCCTGGCGCCGGACAGCCTGGATCTGACCGTTCCCGGAGGCAGCCCGAAGATCTTTCCCAATTCCGCGGAATTATAGCCTTCCAGATAACGCATGGTAAAAAGGAGCCTCTCCTCCGGTGCCAGGGCGCCCAGAAGCTGCGCGTCGTCAACCCGCACATATTCCGTCTCCTCAAAACCTTCCTCCGGCATCTGCCCAACCGCAGTCTCAAAGGCTTCCCGGCGTTTCCTGTCTATAAACAGGTTTTTCACTGTCCGGTACATCCAGGCCCGGCGTTTACCGGCGTCAAGCCCTTCCAGCAGCCCGTAATTGACCAATGCACGCAAAAATGCCTCCTGCACCAGATCCTCCGCCGCTGCCCTGCTGCCAGCCATGGCAGTACACCAGCCTGTGAGTTCTCCATAAAGGGAATTATAAAGTTCATCCATCATACATCCAGTCCCTTTCCCAAATGATCCATTGTCCTTTGTGCCTTCATGTATATAACGTTTGGGAATGGTAAAGTGTTCGGATTTTTTATTGCATTTGTTTCTGGCCGGAAGCTGTCGCCTTTGTAAGCTGAAGGACGATCTCACTGAAATACCTCTCCGGGATATCCCTTAAAAACAGTGACTTTTCCTTTTCCTCTTTTCCATAGACATAACCGTCCTTCAGATCCCCGTCCTTATAAAATGCCGCCCCGTAAACCGTCACATCTTCATTTTCGCCGCCTATGAAGCTTCCGGAAAAACTGACCTGCACACCAAGCCCTGCTTCACCGTCCACCCGGTAATATGTGTCAAAGCATCCCCCGTCCCCTACCGGCCCGCGGTACCAGCCAAATCCCTGCAGTTTCCCGCCCAGTGACAAATCGTTTACCGTACAGCCGTTAAACCGCTCCAGGACTTTCATCTCCCCCTCTGCCTCCGTCCTGGTATAAACCGCCCGTTCCATCTGTTCAATGGGCTGGCGGATTTCGTAATCCTCAAGCTGTTCCTTCCATGCCTGCGCCGCTTCCCCGGACAGTTCAATCGGATGCACCAGCCCGATCACCCCGTCCTCCGGCAGCTCATATTCCTCCTCATCTTCCGTATTGAAGGAGCCGTCCTCCATATACCGGAAACTGCGCAGCAGCTCCGTCCCCTCATAAATCCCCCATACCAGGCCGATGGCGAACTGATGCATCACCGGGTTTTCCACGAAAAGTTTCCTCCAGCTCCCCATATCCCATTTCCGCCCGGAAGACAAAGCAAGTTCCAGCCTCATTTTCTGGCTTGCTACCGTCATCTTCATCTGCTTTTTCATCTGTTTGAATTCCTCATAGGCCGCGGCTGCTTTCCCCTCATCGTCACGCTTGCCCGGCGAGGGCATATTTTTTAACTTCTTTCCTGCCCCGTCGTATACCTCAATCTCCAGCGCAGGCGTAATCACTACCTTAAACTTACGTTCCCCGTAGTCAAAACCCCTCTCCCCGTTCCTGTCAAAACCAAGATCCGGGACAATCCTGTCCGCCAGCTGTTCCCTGCTGATGCCAAGCTGCGCAGCCGCAAATTCCAGAGCCTTCCCCGCTGCCGCCTTTACCTGTTTGAATTTAAATTTCCTGGAAATACCGTCCACAATCAGAAGCGCCTGCGGCAGCGGATTCAGGCTAAGGGCCTGCACTGCCTCCGCCGCTATCGCCCCTCTTGCCATCTGCGGCCATTCCTGTATCTGATGCTGCAGCTTCTTCACAATATCAAATCCGCCATGGATGGACGCGGCATAGAGTACCCAGCGCTTCTTCGCCTCCGCCCCGGCTTCCAGCCATTTGTCAAACAGTTCATTCATATAAAGGGCCAGTTCCTCCGGCCGCAGATCCTCCGCCAGCATGGCGGCCGTCTTGCTGACCCCGCAGCCGTCTACGGACGCATAGCACAGCAGGATCGCCTGGAGATACGCTTCTCCCGCCGCCTCGCCGTTCTTTCTATGTACTATGGAAAACGGGGTTTCATAAGCCCATGCAAGCCCCCGCTTTTTGCCGCCCTTGTGGATTTCCTTAACCAATTCTTCTATCGATAAAATATCCGTCGCTGCATCCCCGCCCGCGCCATCGCCCTCCGGCTGTACGGCCTTAAGCAAAAGTTCCCTGACCTTGCCATGCTTTTCTTTTTCCAGGGCCCCGGCAAACAGCTCCTGATAGTTTGCGCCATCCTTCTGCCAGCGGAACAGGACACGGACGGCAAGTTCCCGTTCCGCCGCTTTCCTTGACGACAGAAGGGCTTTCACCTCTTCCTCCCATCCCTTCTGCCCAAACAGGATATCCTGCAGTTCTTCCTTTACCATTTTGGAGCCGTCCTGCGTAAACCCAAGAATCTCCTTTTTATAGGCTTCCGCATCCTTCCGCATGACATGCAGCCCGAAGAAACGCCCCAATGCCGCCCCGCCTGAAAAAGCATTTAACGTCTCCTCCCTCCTGTTTTTCAGATAACCCGCAAAACTTTCCTCCGCTGCCTCCATCAGTTTTCTTTTCCCGTCCTCATAGTAACAAAGGCCGTCAATTAACAAAACAACCCCGGCAAGCTGGTATTCTACTGCCAGCCCCTCCGCCTCCAGATTCCGGAAAAGTTCCTTTACTTTCCCGGCATCCACATTGTTTCCCGGCACCACACCGGCCCGGAAGAAACCGCCTGCCCCCCTTAACAGCATATAAACCTGGCATCTGCGGTAAAAGCCCTCATCCTGGTAATTCTTCCGGTATCCTTCCAGGAAGTTGCTCTCCCGGTATCCGCCATAGGAGTAGCGGTCTGCAAACTGATCGATATACGGATACAAAACCTCCACTTTATCATATCCCCGCAAGTATCCTTTTATCACCTCCGCCCCTGCCATGCCCGGCACAAGCAGATCCAATATCTCCTCCATATCCTTATTCCTCCCGGTCTTGCGCCGCTCTGCCAGAAGGCTGTCATACAGGGTCTTATCCTTTTCCCTGATCACATCAAACATTTCATTGGAGGCTTCCAGGCCCGCTTCCTCCATCACTTTAAGATAACTCTCCCGGTTCCGTTCCAACTGCTGTTCCAGAATCACCCGGAATTTTTTTACCGCGGCCCAACGGATATATTTCCCGGCTGGCATCCCAAAAACGGCATCATAATCCCCGCCTGTTTTCCGGATGCTTGGCGGCAGGCCTGTGCTGATTTTATCTATTGCATTCAAGGTTTCATCGAAATCGACGGCAAGGCAGACTTTCACTATATTTTTCAGCTTAATTGAAAGCGGGAAAATCAGGTATGCCATACCGCCCACCTGCCAGAACCGGCTTCTCATACTGCAGCGCCTCGGGCCTGCCATGCGCAGTATCCTGTCTGTCACCTGATCCTTATCCACCGCCTCTAAAATCTCCTGGATCCCGGCCTTTGCCATCTGATTCTGGAACAACAGCCCCAGGCCGGACAGCAAAGTATCCTCATATCTTTTGAGCAGCAACAAATCTTCCGCTTCCATTCCCGTCTGCGCCTGCAGGCTCCTGTCCACGCCCTCCATATCGGAAAAACCGTCATCCTTATTTTCAAATCGCCCATACTTGACCATAAGATAGGCTGCTGCCAAAACCACATCCCCTGTCCCGGGCGTCCCCTTCTGGTAATCAACCGCTTTTCTGATAGCCGCCAGTTTGCCCTGTGCGCACCGGATCAGCGACCGAATGGCCGTCCCATACCACTGGTACTGGTTCGCCCCTATCATCGCCCCGTAAACGGCGGTTCTTTTATCCGGCGCGCATCCCGGAAAGGAATCCGCCTGCGACACCATATCCATAAGTACCAGTTGATGGCAGGTAGACTGCCCGATGGCAAACAAAAGTTCAAACAGGCGCCGCGCCTCCTCCTGCCTGCCCCTGTTCCTCAGTTCCCGGAACAGCCGCACCGCTTTGTCCGAAGGGATTTGCGATAAATCCCGGAACCCAAACTGCCCCAGGATCTCATCCCCTGCCTCCCCGGCCAGATAGGCTTCCGCTTTTTCCTGTTCCGCCTCTGACAATGACAACTGATCCAATACTTCCGATATTTTCTGATTCTGTATATTCCTTGGGTCCATACTTTTCCTCCTATTCCAGTACCGCATCCCCCCTTCCAGTACCCTTATCCGGCAGGAGAAAAGCCGGCCCTAATGCATGGCCTGCTTTTCCCCTGGGGCTGGTTCTTCCGGGTGGATGCTGTTTTCTGAATATCACAAATTATATCACAATTTTCACGCAAATACAAAAAGTTGTCAGGTTTATAGCATTTTTTCTAAAAAAATATGGCAATTTCTAAAAAAAATATAAATTTTTATTGTATTAAAGGGAATATAGCGATACAATAATAAATATAAAGGGGTAAAAATGCACAAGGAGGCTTAGCATGAAACAACAGGAAAAAAATGTCCATTCCAAAAAAAGCATTGCTACGGAAATCCTTCATCAGATTGGCGGAAGTGTTATATTCGTACTTCTTCTCATCGCTATCGTAGCAATCTGCATGGCAGGATGGCTGATCATTACATCAAAAGAAAAAGAACTTACGCTGGAATCCAGCGCCGCCGCCAACCAGTTGGCCGGATTCCTGGAACAATATACAAGAAGCGCACAGCAGTTGGCTGCCAACCCGGAAATCAAAGAAGCCATGGCGGAAACAGTACCGGGGAATCAGCTTTTACACGCCGGGAAAATGGAAACCATACTGGATAATCTGGTACATATTGCGGATTCCGATTCCGAAAATATTATGGCGACCTGGATCGCTGACCTGGATACCAGCTCCTTCGTACAGGCTGACGGCTCCGCAAGCGAAGAAGGGTGGGACATTACGGCACGTGCCTGGTATTCATGCATTGCCGCAAAGGAACCTCTCCTGACAGAACCGTATATTGATTCCTCCACCGGCAAAATGGTAATAAGCGCCGTAGCCCCGGTCTATGACGATGCTTCAGGAACGGCACTCGGCGCAGTAGGTATGGACTTTTCCCTGGATCATATGATGAACGTCTTCAGCGAGTATAAAATCGGCCGTAACGGCTATATCCTGCTGTTATCGGCTAGCGGTGCATTCCTCTACCACCCACAAGCCGATTTTATTGAGAAAAACATTAAAGATGTGGATATTTCACAGAATGCCATAGATGCCGTCCTGGCAAACAGGGAAGAATTCCTGAAATATAAAACAGACGGCGGGACAAAATACGGTGCGCTCCAGCCAGTCGGGGATACCGGGTATCTTGTACTCAGCAGCCTGCCTATGTCGGAATATTATTCCATGTTGTTCGCAATGGTGGCAGGGCTTGTCTTTATCTTTGCCGCAGGTATCGTACTGATCGCATTCAGTATAAGGAAAAGCACTGCAAACCTGATAAAGCCGATTCAGGAGCTGAACAATACCGCCCAGCAGCTCGCTGCCGGGAACCTGGATGTACAGCTTCACATCACAGGGGAGGACGAAATCGGTGAACTGGGTAAGTCTTTCCAAAAAACCGTGGATCGATTAAAAGAATATATTGTATACATTGATGAGACTTCCGAGGTGCTGGCACAAATTGCGGACGGAAAATTAAGCGTTAACCTGAAAAACGATTATGCCGGAGAATTCCAGAAAATAAAGGCCGCACTGCTCAATATTTCCGACTCCATGAACCAGGTTATGCTTGGCATCAACGATACTTCCGAACGGGTATCCATCGGAGCGGCGGAACTTGCCTCCGCGTCCCAGGTACTGGCGGAAGGTGCCGAAACCCAGGCCGCTGCCGTGCAGCAGCTCGCCGCCACGACAAATACGGTTGCCGAACAGGTAGAAGACAGCCTTAAGGATACCGAAGCTTCCGCGAAAGCCACGGCGCAGGCTGCCGCCATGATCGAACAAAACCAGGAAAAAATGAAGCTTATGATAGACGCCATGGATAACATCCACCAGACCTCGCAGCAGGTAGTAGGAATTATCCAGACGATAGAAGATATCGCATCCGAGACGAACCTTCTGTCATTGAATGCCGCTATAGAAGCTGCCCGTGCCGGCGAAGCCGGTCGAGGTTTTGCAGTCGTTGCGGATGAAATCGGGAAACTGGCGCTGGAAAGTTCAAAAGCTGCCACCACGACAAAAGAATTAATCGAAATTTCCATGGAAGAAATCAACAAGGGGAACCACATCGCGGCCGGTGCCATGAGTTCCCTGAAAGAATCGGTAAGTGCAGTAAGCCATGTAAACGAAATGATCCAGGATACCGCGGAAAACGCTGCCGTCCAGGCGGAAAACATGAAGCAGATCCGCACCGGGGTAGAAGAAATAGCCCACGGGATACAGGACAATTCCGCAGCTTCGCAGGAAACCTCCGCAACTTCGGAAGAACTGGCCTCCCAGGCAGAAACCTTAAACCGCATGGTGCAGAAATTCCAGCTTTGCTAATTAATGATAATTGTATAAACGCCATCTTCTGTAAGACTATGATATACCTCCCGGAAAAGTATAGTAAACGATATAACAAATTTCTGCTTCCGGCTCCTGCCAAAGCCGAATACGAAAGCCTTTGCAGGGCCGGAAGCGAAATTGTTAATATCATTAGCTATAAGTACAATTATAATAAACTATAATTAGAATAAACCATAATTATAATAAGCTACAATTATAATAAGCCCGTCCCCTGTCATAAACCGTCTTCTCCTCACAGAGATACAAATACTCATTCAGCCTGGCATACACCCCTGCCAGCCCGTCGCCGTCCTGTTCCAGCCGGTGACGCCGCATGGACAGCCCTTCCGCCAGTTCCCCCAGCAGCCCGGACAGATATGCCATCCCGTACTGCGCCGTCAGCCCTGCCATATTTCCCAATGCCTCCAGCGTACTGTCATGGACGGTATCAAAACCGCTCTGGCACAGTTCCTCCAACAGGTTCCCCACTTCCTCCAACAGTTGTTCCAATACCTCCTCTTTACTCCGGCCATCCATCTTCCAACAGCTCTCCCTTCTCAAACGCCGCAACCGGATACATCCGCAACCGGCCGTTCCTCATATAAATCCGCCCCAGAAAACAAGGCAGCTTCTCTTCCGTCACACGCTCCAGATACCGTATGCCCCAGGACTCCCGCTTCGAATATGTGACTTCAATCACCACTTCCCGGCCTGCCCCGTCAAACAGGCTCATAAACAGCTTCTGTTCCGTCTCGGAAAAAAAGGCTTTTTTACAGGACTGCGGCCGTAAAAATACCAGTTCCGCCCTTTCGGCCTCCCCCTCCTGTTCCCTCAGCCAACTCTTCCGTTTCTTCCCTATCTGTTCCGCATAAAGCGCCGCAAAATCTTTGTAGTACCAGCCGCCTACTTCCCCGATGCCCAACCTGTCCCCGTTCTTCCTGCTCCCCGTCAGTTCCCCTTTTGTTTCCTGGCTGGAAGAAAGCCTTCCGCGCCCGTCGCACTTTGCCCCTGACAAGTGCAGGCGCGCCTGCGCCAGTTCCTCCAGAGTAACCGGCACACCCCAGGGCGCCTGTGTTTTCTCCGGCTTCCCGCGCCTTCGTGCCTTCTCATAAAACACCGGACGCGCATAGGTATAAGTATACCACTCTTTTGTATTTTCCTCCAGAAAATACACCGTCTCCCCTTCGTATCCGGCCTGATTTTCAAAATGCTCTATCGCAATCCCGATCAAATCCAAATCTCCCGCCGGCACATACTCTGCCCTGAATTCCCCGGCCAGCTCCGCTATCTGCAAACCGTCCTCCGCCTCCAGAAGCAGTTCCACCCGTTTATAAAGCCTGGATATCTGTTCCATCAGCCCCCTTACCCTGAAAGAAGCTTTCCTGCCCAGATAATTTCCATAAGAATCACGCAGGGCACGCCAATACCCCTCAAATCTGGCAAGCCGTGCATTATGGCTGATAACCGCAAGACGCTCCAGGTAATCCGTCACATCCGGAGAGACCCTTGCAAGCCCCGTATCCAGCAATTCCTCCAGAAAAGCTTTCATCTGCCCGGCCGCCTCCTTAACCTGCGCAATATCGTATTCCGTCTTCTCCCCTGTCTCCGGCCCCAGCTCTCCCGGTTTAAGAACCCCTGCCTCCCATTTACACCACAGCACGGCCTCCGCCTTATGTATACAGAAATCCTTTTTATGGCAGGTACAGGCCGCATATTCCAAAGGGGAAAGCAGTTTCACCGTATGCCCCTGTTCCGGAAACGATACCGTGATAATTCCGGAATGTTCTATCCGGGGCCGCTGCCCTGCCTTTATCTGCCCGGCAATACTCCCGAAACGCCTGCTTCCCAGAATCCTGCGGATGGAAGTCAACGGATACGCGGCGATCTCCTCCAGCAATTTCCGGGGCGTCCTGTTTTCCGTTTTCACAGACTGCGTTGCCACACTTTCCGCTATTTCCTTTCCCTGCCCTTTTTGCCCGACCCCTGTTTGCTTTTCCTGCCCGCTCTCCTGTTTCGACTGTCTGTCCTCCGCCTGTTCCGACTGCCTGTCCTCCTGTTCTGACTGCCTGTCCTCCTGTTCTGAATGCCCGCCATCCGCCTGTTCTGAATGCCTGCCCTCCGCTTGTTCTGGCTGCCCGCCATCCACTTGCCCTTCCCACAGACATACTGCCTGCGGCTTCTTATTTTCTGCCGTTCCCTCCCTGCTTATTCCGCTGCCTTCTCCCGGCTCTGCATCTGTCCCCGCCCGTCTTTCCTCCGGATCTTCCGCCGTTTTCCCGGCTTCCGCCTCCACATACTCCCGCAATGCCAGTATCCCCAGCACTACATGGCGGCAGACCGTCCGCGAAGGGCAGGAACATCTGCTCTCCCCCAACGGAAACCTGATAGAAACACGCTCCCCGCCAACACTGACTTCCGCGCTCTCCCCTGTGGAAAGCACCTGGTATTTCCCCTCTTCCTTATCTTTATAAGCCCTCTTTACAATCCCCTTATTCGCTATACCAATCAGATAATCATCATCCAAATCCGCCAATAATGTTTTCCAGTTGTCCATACCGCAATACCCTGCTTCCCTATCCCGCTGCAATCCATTCAGCGCGGAACTCTTCTGATACAATATTCCTTCATAAATACAATTATTTGCACATCTTCCCCGGTTTCATAAAACGCAATCAGCATACACCTGAATTCTTCCAGCCTCTCAATAGGTATCTGGAATATCCCAATATTATTTTCAGTCAACACCTTATTTGCCATCAACTGCGCTACCCGTTTATTCCCGTCAGCTTATGTCACGTACGGGACAAAAAGTTTTTCAAAAAATTTTCGTTATCTTATCCGCAAACAGCAAACTCGGATACTCTTCTTCCTGGTACACCACCAATGTCATTAACTTAAGCTTCCCGGGGTGCTGCAGACCATATATCTCAATCC
>CANDKY010000082.1 GCA_947385425.1 uncultured Lachnospiraceae bacterium
GAGGCGTTCTTCCGGGTTTTTCATGGCGGCGTGTTGTTAGGAGTGGGAAGAGGCGTTCTTCCGGGTTTTTTATGGCGGCGTGTTGTTAGGAGTGGAAAGGGGCGTTCTTCCGGGTTTTTTATGGCGGAATGGGTTTGTGGATAGATAGTGGATGGATGATATAGTGGTTTGGTGGTTGTAAAGAAGGAAAAGCGGGTATGTATTATCCTGACGAGTTAGTGGAAGAAGTACGAATGAAAAATGATATTGTGGATGTGGTTTCCGGGTATGTGCGTCTGCAGAAGAAGGGGGCGAACCATTTCGGGCTTTGTCCTTTTCATAATGAAAAATCACCTTCTTTTTCTGTTTCCGGCAGTAAGCAGATGTATTATTGTTTTGGCTGCGGGGCAGGGGGGAATGTTTTTACTTTTATTATGAATTACGAGAATTATTCGTTTGCTGAGGCGGTGAAAATGCTGGCGGAGCGGGCAGGGGTGGATTTGCCGGAAATGGAGTATACGGAAGAGGTGAAGAAGCGGGAGGGGCGCAGGAGCCGGCTGTTGGAGGTTAATAAGGCGGCGGCGACTTACTTCTATTATCAGCTCCGTTCCCCCAGGGGGGAGGTTGGATACCGTTATCTGGCCGGGCGGGCTTTGAGTAAGGAAACGATGCAGAAGTTCGGCCTTGGTTTTGCAAATGGCGCGGGCAGTGATCTGGTGCAGTATCTGCGTTCCAAGGGGTATGCGGATGATTTGATCCAGGATGCGGGGCTGGCCGGGTTTGATGAGAGGCACGGGCTGCATGATAAATTCTGGAACCGTGTGATGTTTCCGATCCAGGATATTAACCATCGGGTAATCGGTTTCGGGGGGCGTGTCATGGGGGATGCGAAACCGAAGTATCTGAATTCACAGGAGACGATGGTTTTTGATAAGAGCCGTAATCTGTACGGGCTGAATTTTGCGAGGACGTCGAGGCAAAGTAATGTGATCCTCTGTGAAGGCTATATGGATGTGATCGCTATGCATCAGGCGGGCTTTACGCAGGCGGTGGCTTCCCTGGGGACGGCATTTACCTCGGGGCAGGCGAGCCTGCTGAAGCGGTATGCAAAAGAGGTGCTGTTGGCTTATGACAGTGACGGCGCGGGGGTGAAAGCGGCGCTTCGGGCTATCGGGATATTGAAGGAAACAGGTCTGAGCGGCAGGGTGCTGCGTCTGGATCCTTATAAAGATCCGGACGAGTTTATAAAAAATATGGGAGCCGATGCGTTCCGGGAGCGGATGGAAGAAGCGGAAAACAGTTTTTTCTTTGAACTGCGTATTCTGGAACGGGATTTTGATATGACGGATCCGGAGTCAAAAACAAGTTTCCACAGGGAGATTGCCAGGAAACTGTGCGGGTTTGCAGAGGAGGTGGAGAGGGATAATTATATGCAGGCAGTGGCGGACAGGTATCATATCGGCTATGGGAATTTGAAGAAGCTGGTGTTTTCCTATGCCGCACAGACGGGGTTTGCCAGTCCGGCGCAGCGGCCGAAATCGGGGATTGCCCGGAAGAAGGCCACGCCGGAAGAAAACAGGAAGAAATCACAGCGGCTGCTGATTACATGGATTACCGAGGAACCGGGGATATATCCGAAAGTTGCGAAATATGTCACGCCGGAGGATTTCACGGAGGAACTCTACCGGAAGGTGGCGGAAAGGCTCTTTGAAGGGCTTTCCAGGAGGGAATATAATCCTGCAGCGATTATAAGCATGTTTACCGATGAAGAGGAACAGCGGGAGGTGGCGGCGCTTTTCAATACGAAGCTTGCCGAGCTGGAAACGAAACAGGAGAGGGAAAAGGCGCTCCATGACATCGTGTATGCAGTGAAGAAGAATAGTTATGAGTACTATTCTGCAAGGCTGGGTGCGGAGGTAAGTGCGATCAATCAGGTAATTGCAGGAAAAAAAGCGTTGGAAGAACTTAGCAAAACGCATATTTCTCTGGATGAATGATAATACTACTACTACATTTAGGAAGGATGGAACCGAAAATGGATGAAAACACACAGGCAAGGTTTGAGGAACGTTTGAAAGAACTCTTAAACGCTGCTAAAAAGAAAAAGAATATTTTGGAATATCAGGAAATCAGTGATTTCTTTACGGATTTCACTTTGGAAGAGGAGCAACTTGACAGAATATTGGAAACTTTAGAACAAAATAATGTGGACATACTGCGTATTACGGATGATGATGTGGATGACGAGGAAATTATCCTGACGGAAGAGGATGAGGTGGATGTGGAAAATATCGACCTTTCCGTTCCGGACGGTATAAGCATAGAGGATCCGGTCAGGATGTATCTGAAAGAAATCGGTAAGGTTCCGTTGCTTTCCGCGGAGGAAGAGATTGATTTGGCAAAGAGGATGGAGTTGGGTGATGAGGATGCGAAGAAGCGTCTGGCAGAGGCAAACTTACGTCTGGTGGTCAGCATTGCGAAGAGATACGTGGGTCGGGGGATGCTGTTCCTTGATTTGATTCAGGAAGGTAATCTTGGTCTTATAAAAGCTGTGGAAAAGTTTGATTACCGTAAGGGGTATAAGTTTTCAACTTATGCGACTTGGTGGATCCGTCAGGCAATCACCCGGGCGATTGCAGATCAGGCCCGGACAATCCGTATCCCTGTGCATATGGTAGAGACGATTAATAAGCTGATCCGCGTGAGCAGGCAGTTGCTGCAGGAATTGGGGCGTGAACCTACGCCGGAGGAGATTGCGGAGGAGATGAATATGCCGGTGGACCGTGTGAGGGAGATTCTGAAAATTTCCCAGGAGCCGGTTTCGCTGGAGACTCCGATCGGGGAGGAGGAGGACAGCCATCTGGGTGATTTTATCCAGGATGACAATGTGCCGGTGCCGGCGGACGCGGCGGCATTTACGTTGCTGAAGGAGCAGTTGGTCGAGGTGCTGAGCACCTTGACGGACAGGGAGCAGAAGGTGCTTCGCCTGCGGTTTGGGCTGGATGATGGGCGTGCCAGGACATTGGAGGAAGTGGGGAAGGAATTTAATGTCACCCGTGAACGTATCCGCCAGATTGAGGCGAAAGCGCTGCGCAAACTGCGCCACCCCAGCAGGAGCAGGAAATTGAAGGATTATCTGGATTAAAGTCCGGATTAAATAAAGAATGGCCCGGATGGTATGGCCCGGGTTGGGCTTGCGGAGGAAAGGGGATCCGGGCGGCTGTTGTCAGAATTGTGGTTTTTGCGGTATGGGCAATGCACTTGGGATGAAGGCCGGACAGTGTTTATGCGGAAGTGGGAATGAGGGCGTCTGCAGATTGGATTGCGGTTTGGGCGGTAAGGATAATGTTCAGGATGCGGCCTGGGCGGTGTTTACGCGGAAATGGAAATCCGGGTGTCTGCAGATTGGATCGTGATTTACGGGGATAAGGAATTTTGTGTGTCTGCAGATTGGATTGTGATTTACGGGATAAGGAACTCTGGGCGTCTGCAGATTGGATCGTGATTTGCGTGGATAAGGAAATCCGGGCGTCTGCAGATTGGGTCGTGATTTACGGGGATAAGGAATTTTGTGTGTCTGCAGATTGGATTGTGATTTACGGAGAAAGGGAATCCGGGCAGGATTTGGCCGGGGCTTGCGGTTTATCCGGATTTGAGGAAGCCAGGGACAGGTTTATTTGATTAGGGAAGGAATGTTTTCAGGGGCGGGGAGCGCTGTAAAAGGTATTCTGTATAGGAAGAGGGACTAAGATTTGGGAAGCCGGAGGAAGACAAGGGATTGTAAGCTGTCCAGGCGGCTGCAGGCGGTGGCGGCTATGGTGACAAAAGGGAATGTGGTCTGTGACGTGGGCTGTGACCATGGGTTTATTCCCATTTACCTTGTACAGAATGGCATCAGCCCGAAAGTGATAGCCATGGACATTAACGAGGGGCCTTTAGCGGCTGCGAAGGAACATATTGGGGAATATTTTCTGGCAGGCTACATAGAGACAAGGTTGTCCGACGGGCTTGCGGCGCTGCGCCGGGGGGAAGCGGGTACTGTAATCTGCGCCGGGATGGGCGGCAGGCTGATGATCCGGATATTAGAGGAAGGCCGCGGGAAACTCGGCGGGGCGGAGGAAATTATTTTACAGCCTCAGTCGGAACTGCAGAATGTGCGGGCATATTTGCGGGGGCGGGGATATGTGATTGCCGATGAAGATATGGTGTTTGAAGACGGTAAGTATTATCCGATGATGCGGGTGTGCTATGGCAGTGGCAGCGTAACGGCTGCTGCGGCGGGGAGCGGGAAGAGCGGTGCAGCCGGAAACGTAACGGTGGCGGCAGCCAGTGGGATGAAGGATGCGTCCGATGGAGGGAAGAACGGTGCGGCCGGTGTTGATGGCTGCAGGGCCGGTATTTTGGAAGCCGGGCGGCAGGATGTACCGGTATCAGGTAAGCGGCAGGAGATAGAAGATAAATACGGGCCGGTTCTGCTGCGGAGGGCACATCCGGTCCTGAGGGCATATTTGGAGCGTGAAGCCGGGATTTGCGGGCAGATACTTGCCAATCTTCGGGAAAGCGGGAGGGGGCAGGAGGCCAGGATAGGGGAAATTACCGGGAAATTGGAGGATGTCCGGGCAGCGCTTTCGTATTTTTCATCAGAGAGGGAAGATTTATGGATAATGGAAAGAGAGTAGGATGCAATGTTATCATAGAAAGCCTGGAGCGGCATTCGGCGCTGTCTTTTGCCGAGAATTGGGATAATGTGGGGCTGCTGGCCGGAAGGCGGGACAAAGAGGTAGGGAAACTGTGTATCGCGTTGGATGCTACGGACGATGTGATAGAGGAGGCGGTGCGGAAGGGTGCGGATATGCTGCTGACCCATCATCCTTTGATTTTTTCATCTATGAAGCGGGTTACTACGGACGATTTCATCGGACGGCGGATTGTGAAGCTTTTGCAAAACGATATCAGTTATTATGCTATGCATACGAATTTTGATGTGATTGGGATGGCAGATGCCGCGGCGGATGAAATAAAATTAAAAGAACGCCAGGTATTGGAGGTCACTTATGAGGATGAGATTTCCAAAGAGGGTATTGGCCGGTACGGTAAACTGCCTCAGGTGATGACATTGGAAGAGTGCGGTTCTTTTGTCAAGGAAGTGTTCGGGCTGGAAAGCGTGAAAATTTACGGGGAACCGGGCAGTGCCATAGAATGTGCGGCCATATCCCCGGGTTCCGGGAAGTCTATGATTAAGGCCGCGGCCGCGGCAGGGGCGGAGGTTTTGATTACCGGGGATATTGAGCACCATGAGGGTTTGGATGCCGTGGCGCAGGGGCTGATGATAATTGACGCAGGGCATTACGGGATTGAGAAGATTTTTGTACCGTATATGGCCGAGTATATAAAGAGGGAGTTTCCGGGGCTGGAGGTGTTTGCGGCCAGGGAGAGGAACCCGTTCTGGCTCTTAACGTGAAAAGAAGCTCTAAGGCGTCAAAGGACGCCGCCTAAGAGCTTCTAGGATTTGCCATGCGTAGCATGGGCAAATCCATTTCACGTGGAAGAACGCCGGGAAAGAGGCGTTCTTCCCGGGCTTTTCATGGCGGGTTTGTACTGGCGCAGGGCGGGTATTCTTTCGGGCTTTTGATGGCGGATTTTATTGTGGCGGTATGGTTATGGGGTTAGGAGGTTGGGATATTATGGTGACTGTGAGGATTGACGGGAAGGAAAAACAGTATGAAGAGGGAATTACTTATGAAACGATTGTAGAGGAATACCAGCCGCAGTATGACGATGCGATTGCATTGGTTTCCGTGAACGGGAAGATAAAGGAGCTGTTTAAAAAGCTGCGTAAGGATTGTGAGGTGTCTTTTTTTACACTGGGTGATCCGGTTGGGCATAAGACTTATGTGCGCAGCGCGGTTATGCTGTTGATTAAAGCGCTCAGGGATGTGGCCGGGGCGGATAAGCTGGAGAAGGTAAAGGTGGAATTTGCCATTGGCCCGGGGTATTACTGCAGTGTGAAGGGCGATGTGGAAATTGATGATGAGCTGATCCGTATGGTTAACCTGAGGATGCGGGAACTGGTGGAAGCGGATCTTCCGGTGGTAAAGAAATCTTATCCTATTCAGGAAGCGATAGATATTTTCCACAGGCAGAAAATGAAGGATAAGGAAAAACTGTTCCGTTACCGGAGGAGTTCTTATATTAATGTGTATTGCCTGGACGGGTATTATGATTATTATTATGGGTATATGCTGCCGCGTACCGGGTATATTAAGTATTTTGAGGTGCTGGCGTATGAAGACGGGCTGATGCTTCTTTTGCCGGGGCTGCAGGAGCCGAGCAAGCTTTCGGTGATGGAACCGAGGGAAAAGCTGTTCCGGACTTTGAAACAGTCTGACGAGTGGGGCAGGATGATGGGCATTGATACCGTGGGGGATCTGAATGACCAGATCTGCCGGGGCAATATCAACGACATTATTTTGGTGCAGGAAGCATTGCAGGAAAGGCGTATCGGGGAGATTGCGGAGGATATCGTAAACCGGGGCGGCGTGAAGTTTGTTATGATAGCAGGGCCGTCCTCATCGGGGAAAACAACTTTTTCCCACAGGCTCTCCATCCAGTTGCGCACTTATGGCCTGACGCCCCATCCTATTGCGTTGGACGATTATTTTGTAAACAGAGAGGATACCCCGAGGGATAAAAACGGGCAGTATAATTTTGAATGTCTGGAAGCTATTGATTTGGAGAAATTCAATAATGATATGACAGATCTGCTGGCGGGGAAGACCGTAGAGCTGCCGAGTTTTAATTTTAAGACAGGGACAAGGGAGTACAAGGGGAATTTTAAGGCTTTGGGACCGGAGGATATCTTAGTGATCGAAGGGATCCACGGGTTAAATCCCGCCATGTCCTACGCTTTGCCGGATAAAAGCAAGTATAAGATATATATCAGTGCGCTGACGAGCTTAAACATTGACGAGCACAACCGGATCCCGACGACGGACGGAAGGTTGCTGCGCCGAATGGTGCGGGATGCGAGGACAAGGGGAAGCAGCGCGAAGAGGACGATAGGGATGTGGCCGTCTGTGAGGAACGGGGAAGAGCAGTATATCTTCCCATTCCAGGAAAGCGCCGATGCCATGTTCAATTCGGTGCTGATTTATGAACTGGCGATATTGAAGCAGTACGCGGAGCCTCTCTTATTTGGCATTAATAAAGGGGAACCGGAATATTATGAGGCAAAAAGGCTCTTAAAGTTTTTGGAGTATTTTATCGGGGTCAGCAGCGATGATCTTCCGAAAAATTCCATTTGCAGGGAGTTTGTAGGCGGAAGCTGTTTCCATGTGTAGATTTCTTTATATGCTGTGAGTAGAATAAATGATCGCGGCTGCGGGCAACCGCAGGTGAGGAAAGTCCGGGCTTCGCAGGGCAGGATGCCGGATAACGTCCGGTGGAGGCGACTCCAAGGCTAGTGCAACAGAGATATACCGCCAGCGGGAACGGGATGTCCGTTCCGGTGTGTTCCGTCCGCGGAGTGCATACCCCGGTTTTCCGGGGGCTGGTAAGGGTGGAAAGGCAGTGTAAGAGACTACCGTCCGGCTGGTAACAGCCGGAGCCATGTAAACCCCATCCGAAGCAAGACCAAATAGAAAGCGACAGGCTTGCCCGGCCTGCTTTCAGGTAGGTCGCTTGAAATTGCCGGTAACGGTAATTCTAGATAGATGATCATTCACGACATAACCCGGCTTATCGTTCTGCTCATTATTTTATACATGTTTATGGCAATGTACGTACTACAGTGGGTTTTTGACAGCTTTACCCACGATTTATGATATATGAAAGAAAAAGGGGCGGTGTTATTCCCTGCCGCGATTCTGCATCGCCAAAGGAAAACTTTGGATGCACGGATGGGCCTGACTGCTGTTTGCGGCGGGGGTGTCGGCCTGGGCATAAAGTTCCGGGGGCACTTTGCGCAGGGATCGGGCGTAAAGGATATAAGATGAATGGGGGTATATATGGTGCATCTGCTTAGTCCGTATGTAAACCAGGGATTGTGGCTGCGGGGCAGTCTGCATATCCACTCAAAATTCAGTAAATGCGGCCTGCACAGTTTGCCGGAGATTGCTTTGGCTTATAGGGATTATGATTTTCTTGCCATAACGGATCATGACTGTGTGACCAATGGAGAAGCGGTTTTTCCGGATAAAGTGCTGTTTCAGGGTTATGAGGTCAGCGGGTCAAGGCATATGCTGCTTATCGAGCCGCCTTTTCGGGAGGAACTGCCCGACAACTGCTTTTCCTGTGCACATTACAATGATATGGCGCGGAGAACGGCTGCCTGCGGCGGCTTTTCCGTGATCAATCACCCCGCGCGCATTTCCGGGCAGGCATGGTCCTTTGAGGAGATCCTGCAGACACCTTCAGTGCAGGGGATGGAAATCTACAGCGGGGACGGGATTCACATTGAAGAGGATATAGGCTTGCGCCTTTGGGACAGGGTGCTCAGCGCGGGAAGGCGGATATGGGGAGTCGGAAACGATGATTTCCACCATTGGGGACAGGAACGGCGCGTCTGGAATGTAGTACAGGCCAGGGAGCGTACGCCTGATGCTGTCCTGGAGGCGCTGCGCGGCGGAAATTTTTATGTATCTACAGGTTATGGGTTTGATGCGATCGAGGTGGACGGCTCTGATATCCTGTTCCGGTTAAAGTCAGGTTCGCCTTTGTTTGCGGAAGCTTATAAGTACCTTACCCTATTCGGACAGGGTGGGAAAGTTCTGGCGGAAAAGACAGGATATTTTCAGGAATTTTGTTATCATGCCTGTGGTGATGAGGGATATATCCGGGCAGAAGTCTATATGTCAGGAGGATATTGTGGAATTTCCCAGCCAATCTTTGTGGCGTGAGACGTATCGATCGCAGTACGGCTGCGGGGAATAAAATAAGGGCAAATATTGCAGGGCATCAGGGAGAATGGTATATTTTCCGGATGCCCTTTTTTGAAATAATTGCTTGTAGGGCAGAAAAGTAAAGGGTATGATAAGTTTAGAAAGACAGATGTGGATCGTTTGTTGATTGATTTTACATCATTCGAAGTGAATAGGTTCAAACTACTGAATAAAGAAGGGAGCAGTCCTTTCGTTTGGGAAGCAATCATAAAAAAGGAAAGTATGTGGAATAATGGAGAAGAAAGAGGGACAAACATCCGGATTTGTTGTAAGGCAGGCCGGAATGGCATATGGTGTGGGAATATTTATTGTTTTGTTTGCAGCAGCGCTTCTTGTTTTGGAAGTCAGGTATCATGTACGTGCGATACCGGTTTGGGTTTATCTTGTGATTGCAGGTATTTTCCTTTTAGGGGGATATGTGTGGTTAGAGGCGTGGAACCGCAGGCTTATGGTGGAGGGGGATACCCTTTATTATCGTAATGTAACGGGGAAAATGGTGAAATTTGCCGTTACTGATATTGGTTATGGGAAGGCGGCTTACCATGCATCCAAAGGGCGGGATTATCTGCGGCTGTATGATAAGGAAGGCAAAGTATTGTGCCGCCTGGAATGCAGCATGAAAAATACGCGGCGCCTGGCCTGGTATTTGTATGACAATGGGATCGGGATGGAACTGGAAAAGGGGGCGGAGGGTTTTATCGGGGATATTATGGCCCAGCAGCCTGTTGCGGAAGAAGAGCTGGGGAAGCTGTCAGTGCGGGTGTATGGGGAAATGCAGGATTTGGCGGCGGGATGGCTGGGACGCAATGCGGGGATGGGGGCTGAATTTTCTTATGGGTTTGCGTGTTATTTATGGGGGAAGAGGGTGCCGGGTGTACAGGCGCAGCCGGAGGGGAGCAGGTTTCCGGCAGGGACAGGGAAGAAAGCCGGAGGCGGTGCGGAAAGCCTGCCCGAGGACTTTTATTGCCGGATGGAGTTATATGTGGAAAAGGGCGGGTATCTGGTACAGGATCGGAAAGGAAAAAAAGTTATGCTGGAGATCCCTGTATTTTACCGGCGGAGAAGTGAAGCGCAGGGGGAGGGGATCCGGCTTTATTATAACAGTGCCTGGCAGGATGGGATGAAGGAAGGGCTGCAGTGGCTGGAGGATTATCTTCCAAAGCACAGGTTTTGCCAGGGTGGGGATTCGATGGGGGGCAGACTGCTGGAGAGACTCTAGAGCGTGTAAAATGGATTGGAGAGGTAGGAATATATGAATGGGAATGTGCTGGTGGGGATGGTGATCCCTTTTCTTGGGACAGTGCTGGGGGCGGCCTGTGTGTTTTTGCTCCGGGGGGAAATGAACCGTTTCGTACAAAAGGCAATGCTGGGGTTTGCGGCGGGGGTTATGGTAGCCGCTTCGGTCTGGTCGCTCCTGATTCCGGCGATGGATATGTCGGAACCGATGGGAAAGCTGGCTTTTGTACCTGCGGCGGCGGGGTTTTTGCTGGGGATTTTGTTCCTGCTTGTTTTGGACAGGGCGGTGCCGCATCTTCATCTGGACAGGGAGGAGCAGGAGGGGATACACAGTAATTGGAAGAAGTCAACGATGCTTATGCTGGCAGTTACTATCCATAACATACCGGAGGGCGCTTCCGTTGGCATTGTCCTGGCCGGGGCTATGGCGGGAGGAGGCCGGATTACTATGGCGGCGGCTGTTGCTTTGTCGGTGGGGATTGCAATCCAGAATTTCCCTGAGGGTGCGATTATTTCCCTGCCGTTAAAGGAAGAGGCGGGAAAGGGGAAGGCGTTCCTGATGGGGGTGCTGTCGGGGGTTGTAGAGCCGTTGGCAGCGGCGGTTACATTGCTGCTGGCGGGCAGTATCACGCCTTATATTCCTTATACGCTGGCTTTTGCGGCAGGGGCAATGATATATGTGGTAGTGGAGGAGCTGATACCGGAGTCGGCAGAAGGCGTCCATTCGAACATGGGGACGATTGGCTTTGCTGTAGGGTTTACGGTTATGATGGTGCTGGATGTTGCCCTGGCGTGAAGAAAAGAAGGTATTCTTCCGGGTTTTTCATGGCCGGTTTGTGTTTCCGCGGTGCAGCAGCATGTTCTTTGCAGTGAAGTTGGAGGGCCTGCTTATGGTACTGCCCGGAATTTGGAGGACAGGGGAAGGGGGATTATAAAAAGGGCTGACCGTTCAGGAGCGTGCGGAGGGCGGCATGGATAATATTTGGCGGCAGTTTGTCCCGGATTACGGGAGGCTGGGGGTAAACGGGAGCTGCAGGAGGAATGTACTTCCGCCGCCGGGGGTGTCTTCCACATGGATGGTGCCTTTCATGGAATGCACGATTTCTTCGGCAATGCATAATCCAAGGCCGAAGTGTTCTTTTGTGCTGCGGGATTGGTCGGAGCGGTAGAAGCGGCGGAAAATCAGGCTTTTTTCTTCATCGGGGATTCCAATGCCGTTGTCGGCGACTGCTATGGTGTAGGTATCGCCGCTGCCGTAAGGCATGGTGTTTGTTTTTTGCTTTTTGGCGCAGGACAGGGAGAGGGTCACGGTTCCGTTTTCGGGGGTGTAGCTGATGGCATTGTGCAGGAGGATAGCGATAAGCTGCTGCAGACGTCCGCTGTCTCCAAGGCAGGGGGGCAGCGGGGAGTCGGGCAGGGAGATGCGCAAGGAAATATTTTTTTGCGCCGCAAGGGTTTCAAAGGCTTCATAGGAGTTTAACAGCAGGGTATCCGGCTCCATTGGCCCAGGGTGTATGGGGAATGCGTGGGCGTCTGCCTGGGAGAGGAGCAGCATATCGTCAATCAGGCATTTCATCCTTTGCCCTTCGGAATAGATGGTGTGCAGGAAAGTCTCTTCTTCCCCGGGAAGGGGCTTTTTTCCGTTATGCCCCCGGATGGCATCGGCGCAGGATAAAATAACCGCGAGAGGTGTGCGCAGTTCGTGGGAAGCGGCGGCAACGAAACGGATTTGTTCCAGGCGGCTTTCTTCCACCGGGATCAGGAGCTTTTTGGTGAAAAAGAAGGAGAACAGGGCAAGGAAAACAACCGCTGTCAGGTCAATGGCTGCGAAGCGGATGCGCTGGGAACGGATCTGCCGGTTGAGATGTTCCAGGGGGGAAAGGATAAGCAGCTCTGTTTCCCCGTATTCGTAAGGGATATAGGCATAGCAGGCGTAGTAGTCTTTTTTGGAGGAAGAGGTAAACGCGTATTCGGTATGGTAAGGGTGGGAATCGGGAGCCAACAGGAGGATGGAAAAATGGGAGTTATAGTAATCCATGGCTTCCTGCTCGGTGGCTTTGCGTTCTTCGTCCCGTTCCCTTTCGCTGAACAGGAGGGGGATGCCATTGTCAGCCACGGATATGGTGAAGGCATTGAGGGATTCCATCTGGGAGAGCCATGTGTGGGTGATGACTGTCTGCTGTTCAAAGTTTGCGATCAGGGTGCCGGTGTCACGCTGGAAGGAGAGGAAATGGCTCTGTTTCAGCCCGGATTCCGAAACATACAGGTAAACCAGGGACATGGTCAGCAATATAAAGGTAGTGATCCCTGTGCATAGAAGCGTCAGGCGGTAATGGACTTTTCGGAACATGGCAGTATTCCTTTCTCAATGTCATTTACTTAAGCTTTTCGGGGTGCTGCAGACCATATATCTCAATCCGGACCATTAAAAGACGCCGGCACTTAGGCGCCGTGTTTTGGCGCCTTAGGAACTGGCGGTAAATAACTTGTGCAGGATGCGCAGGATTTTTCTTCGAGAGCGCCGGTTGAAAATCAGGCGCATAGCGGGCTATGTAACTGATTTTTAACCGACGCTCTCGGAGAAAAAGACAAGCAAACTGCACAAGTTATTTATCGACAGTTCCTTAGTGCCGTTGTGTCTGCCGCTGAGCGAAAGCGTGTCCGGATGAGATATGTGGTCTGCGGCGCTCCGGGAAGCTTAAGTAAATGACATTGATTCCTTTCTTATAATTTACGGTGCATTAAAAAGTTAAATTTATGGTGTCTGGCATATACAGTAACCGATGCCTCTGACCGTGCGGAGGGTAACGCTGCTGCCCACGGCAGTGAGCCTGCGGCGCAGGAAATGGATATAATTGTCCAGGTTGCCGTTTTCGATGTTTGTATCAAGCCCCCACACTTTGTTCAGGAGCTGTTCCCTGGTCAGGGTCTGCCCGGGGTTTCGGAAGAAGGATTGGAAAAGCTCATTTTCCTTTTTGGACAGGCTGCATGAGGAAGACGGGCCGGTTAAACGGCTTTCTGATATATGCAGGGTCAGGTCGCCGAAAGAGAGGCTGTCATTTTCATGTATGAGCGGTGAGCGCCGTGTGACGCAGCGGATGCGTGCAAGAAGTTCCTCAAATGCAAAGGGTTTTACCAAATAATCATCGGCGCCGGAGTCCAGGCCGGTGATTTTATCATTTAAGGTGCCCAGGGCGGTAATCAGGATAACCGGGGTATTGTTGTTATTTTTGCGCATAAGGCCAAGAAGCTGTGTGCCGTCAATGGCCGGTATCATCCGGTCTAACAGAATACAGTCGTGGATGCCCTGGTCGATGTAGAACAGGGCTTCTTCTCCGTCAAAGCAGGTATCTACCATGAAATTTTCTTTTTCCAGTTGGTATTTCAGGGAATGGTTCAGTTTTTTGTCATCTTCGATTAGTAATATGCGCATGGCGGCTCCTTTCGCTTCCTTTATTATCGATACTGCACACCAGTTAAATTTACAGTATGCAGTATAAGTATTCCATTCCATATTATATCAGACAATTCTTTAAAAAACCTCTAAAATTTGCTGCCAGGCGGTGACTCCGCCAAAAACGGCAGCAAATCTGTCCGAAAAGGCCGTAAGAAATTTCATCATTTTTTTGAATGGATTTTCCTTTTCCTGTGCAGCCAGGGGCAGCCGGAAGGGGACAAGGCGTCAACCGCACAGGCGGAAAATTTTTTCCGGTTTTAGAGGTTTTTTAGAGAAACGTTTGCTAGACTGTGGAATGTGGAGTAAGGGGGAAAGGAAGAAGGGGCCGGAATGGAAGCTGTCATGAAAAGAGAAATGGAGGTTATTATGAAAAGAGAGTATGCGGCGGGCAGGATAAAAGGTATGGGTGTATAAGCGGAAATGGGATAAAGGGCAAAGGAATAAGGGAAAAAGGGATAAAGGGATAAAGGAATAAGAAAGGCAGCGAAAAAATGGAAAAAAATACGCAAAGGAGCAGGAAACAGGGTACAAAAAGCCGGATAAGCCTTTTTATGGCAATTTGCCTTCTGTCAGGTATGATAGGGTGTGCGGGGGCAGGTGCGAAAGAGGGCACAGGCGCCAGGATGGAAACTGGTGCTGACAGAGATACCGGGGGTGAAGGGGATACAACAGTAAATATGGATTACGGTAAGGGAAATACGGACGTTGAGGAGGATAAGGGTGAGGGCAGCGCTTCCGGTAGCGGCGGAAAAGTGATGGGCCGGTATATGGAGTCAATGAACAGTGAAATGGCGGATTATATTTCGTCCGGTTCCAGAATGGCAAAACAGGAAGACGGGAGTCTGGTCCTTCTAAGTCCGAGCAGCGGGAAATGGGTTTCAGGGGATGGGGGAGTTACCTGGGAGCCGGAATCGCTGGCATGGTTTTCACAGTTGAGGGCGGAGGACGCTTATATTATGGATATTGCGGTATCCATGGATGGCAATATAGGCATTATATATTGTGAAGGGGAGAAGGAAGGGGGAACACTGTCAGCAGGGGCCGGAGAGAATGAAAGTATAGGGCAGGGAGAGAAAGCAGGAGAGGATACAGGTTCGGGTGGAACGGCGTCAGCCGAGGCTGCGGATGGGGAAGCTGTGGGTGCGGCTTCGAGCAGAGGCCGGGAAGAAAGAAGTGCACAAGAAAGCGGCCCGGAGCCGGGAGCGGGTACATCGGATGGGGAAACCATTGTAGAGAGCGGTGCGGACGGTACAGAGGCAGATTATGAAGTGCGCCCGAGATATATGGTTTTTTCACCTGACGGCGGAAGTACGGAATTTGAGATACCGTATGAGAAGAGCGGGTGGCTGCACAATCTCAGCTTTTCGGATAATGGAATGCTTTATGCGGCAGCATTGAATGGGAAAATATATGAGATAGACTGGCAGGAAGGAGGGCAGAAGGTGGTGGCGCAGACGGAGGGGCTGGTGTACCGTCTGGAAGTCTGGGGAGGGCGTATTGTATGTTCCGGCGGGACGGGGATTACGGTTCTGGATCAGAATACGGGAGAAGTGGTATCGGATCAGGTTTTGGATGATTTCCTGGATACGCAGATGGGAGAAGATATGGAGTATGCGCAGGCTGGCGCCCAGCCGCTGCTGGTGCTTCCGGCGGGGGAGGATATTTTGTATCTGGTATGCGGGAAAGGAATTTACCGGCATGTACTGGGCGGCAATGTGGTGGAGCAGTTGGCGGACGGGGCGCTGAATTCTCTGGGCAGCCCGGCGTTCAGCCTTGGGGACGGCCTTTTGCTGGAAGAGGATGAGTTCCTTTTGCTGTTCCACAACGGGCAGCTTGGGAAATATGCTTATGACCCCAATGTGCCTGCAGTGCCGGAAATTATGCTCAGGGCATACAGCCTTGAGGAGAACAGGAAACTGAAAGCGGCGATTGCGGGTTTCCAGGCAAAGCACCCGGAAGCTTATGTGCGGTATGATATCGGCCTGGACGGGAATAGTTCCGCTACGCGGGAAGATGCGCTGAAAAAGCTGAATACGGAAATTGTGGCGGGGAACAGCCCGGATTTGTTTATCCTGGATGATTTGCCCATGGATTCTTATATGGAAAAGGGGATATTGGCGGATTTGACGCCGTTTCTGGAAAAGGCGGGGGAGGGGTATCTGGAAAATATCCTCACAGCTTTTGAAGCAGAGGGAAAAATCCAGGCTGTGCCCACGGAATTTGCACTTCCGGTAATCGGAGGGAAAAGAGAAGATGTGGGGAAGATGAAGGATTTGCCCTCGATAGCGGAAATGGTAAGGAAGTACCGGGAGGAAAGGCCGGAAGGCAGTATTCTGGGATGGGTACGGGAGAAGGATATAATCAAACAGTTCCTGTGGGTATGCGCCCCGGCATGGACGGGGGAGGACGGCGGTGTGGACGAAGGACGGCTGGAGGAATTTTTTGAACAGATGAAAGCGATCTGGGACGCGGAGGAGGAAGGGATTACCGATAAAATGCGCGGCGAAGCAGATGATTTTTACACAAGGATGGAGCAGGCCGGGCGGACAGAGGAGGAAATGGAGCAGTACAGGATAAACCATATCGGATGGACGGGGGATGAGTATATGGTTGGGAAACAGGAGTTTTTCCTTGGCGGGGTTGACAGTTCGGCGACATTGGATATGATGGTTTCTTATTTCCATGTGGAAGAGAGGAAGGACGGCGGTTTTTCATCTTACGGAGGGCAGGTGTCCAAGGTGTTTATTCCCGGTACAATCGCGGGAATCAGCCAGACATCAGGACAGCAGGAAATGGCGGCGGAGCTGTTGGGGGAATTGCTGGAGGAATCCTATGGGACAGGGCTGAGCCTGAAAAAAGAGAACCTGAGGGAAGATTTGCATGCCAATGCCACGGAAGACGGCAGCAGTTATGCTTCTGCCGGAGGCGGGGAGGCAGAGGACGGTACGTATATTAATTATGAAATTTACCCGGCCTCGGAAGAGGAGATTGACAGGCTGATAGGGATTGCGGAACAGGCGGAAGTGCCGTATGTGAGAAACCGGGTTCTGGAAAAGGCGGTCTGCGAGGCTGGGGAAAAGGTGCTGAAAGGGGAAATGAGCGCCAAAGAGGGTGTGCAGGAGGTGAAGAACCGGGTGGCTCTTTATATTGCGGAGTAGTGTGAAAAAAAGTTCTAAAGTGGTAAAGTACACCACTTAAGAACTTTTAGGATTTGCAATGCTGTAGCATCGCAAATCCGTTTCACACGGAAGAATGCCCAGAAAGCGGGCATTCTTCCAGATTTTTCATGGAGGATTTGTGCTGCCGCAGGGCGGCAGCATGTTGGTTAGCGTGAAAAGAAGCTCTAAGGCGTCAAAGGACGCCGCCTAAGAGCTTAATCACGCGGAAAAACGCCGGGAAAGAGGCGTTTTTCCAGGTTTTTCATGGCCGGATTTGTGCTGCCGTTCTGCCATGCAGGATGTATGGGCAAATCCGTTTCACGCAGAAGAATGCCTCAAAAGAGGGCGTTTTTCCAGGTTTTTGACGGCGGGTTTGTGCTGCGGCAGGGGGCAGGATGTTGTTTAGGGACAGGAAGAGGGAGGTCAATATGGATAAAAAAAGGAGTAACAGCAGGGGGCGGAATTTTAACAAAAGAAGTGCTGCGGGGCTGTTGGCGGCGTTTATGCTTCTGGCCGGGAGTCTGGGGGCTGCGGGATGCGGCAATGCAGGGGACGCGGCGGTAAACAGCGGAAACAATACGGAGGAAGGGGTAGGAAAAAACGAAAGCGTTGGCGGCAGCGGAGGTGTTGATGCCGGCGATGGGGGTGCAGGCGCGGGCAACAGTTCGGGAACCGGTGAGAAGGTGATGGGAAGGTATGTGGAAACGGTAAATAATTCGATGGAGGATCTTTTGAATGCGGGGAGCAGGATTGTCCGTCAGGAGGATGGCAGCCTGGTTATTTTCAGCACATACAGCGGCAAATGGGTTTCCAAAGACGGCGGGGATACCTGGGAGCCGGAAACGGTGGAGTGGTTTGACAGCCTGAAGGAGGAAAAGGCTTATATTATGGATATCGCGGTGGCGGAAGACGGCACCGTGGGAGTTATTTATACCGCTGATACGGAACCGGCGGAAGGGGAGGACGGGGAAGAGAATGAGGGGACAAAGGAGGAAGGGACGGGGGACAGCAGCGGGGAGGACGGATATACAGAATTACGCCCGCAATATATGGTGGTTTCCCCGGACGGGACGGTTACGGAATTTGAAATACCTTATGAACCGTCGGGATATTTGCGCAGTCTGGTTTTTTCCAATGACGGGAGGCTGTTTGGCGCTGCCCTGGACGGGAAGATGTATGAGATTGACTGGGAGCAGGGGGAAAGCCGGGTTGTCACGGAGCTAGACGAGGGAGTTGACCATTTCCGGGTTTGGGACGGGAAGATGGTATGTGTGACCTGGTCGGGCGTATATCTGTATGATTTGGACGCAGGGGAAAGTGTGTCGGATAAGGCGATGGATGAATTTGTAGATGCCCAGGTTAAGGAAGAACTGAAGTATTCGGACGGCTATTACAAACCTTTGCTGGTGATACCGAGTAAGGATGATGTCCTGTATCTTGTCTGTGAGAAGGGGATTTTCCGGCATGTATGGGGCGGCAATCTGGTGGAACAGTTGGCGGACGGGAGCCTGAATTCCCTGAGCAATCCGTCCTGCGCCATATCGGACGGGATGCTGCTGGAAGACGGTACTTTCCTTATTATAATGGGCGGCGGGCTTCTGGCAAGTTATACGTATGATCCTGATATGCCCGCTACGCCGGATGTCCAGCTTAAGGCATACAGCCTTACGGAAAATGAAAGGCTGAAGAAAGCGATTTCCATGTACCAGGCGGAGCACCCGGAAGTGTATGTCCGTTATGAGATAGGGATGGAGGGGGAGACTTCGGTTACAAGGGAGGATGCATTGAAGAAGCTGAATACGGAAATTGCGGCAGGGACAGGGCCGGATTTCTTCCTGTTGGATGATATGCCTATAGATTCTTATACGGAAAAAGGCATTCTGGCGGATTTGACCCCATATTTGGAAAAGAAG
The DNA here is from genome assembly GCA_947385425.1 of uncultured Lachnospiraceae bacterium. GTDB lineage: Bacteria > Bacillota > Clostridia > Lachnospirales > Lachnospiraceae > Kineothrix. The sequence goes on from CANDKY010000082.1 coordinate 18,683, forward strand.
GCGGGGGAAGATTATTTCCAGAATATTTTAAGGACATTTGAAAAAGACGGGGAAATTCCGGCTGTGCCGGTGGAGTTTAACCTTCCGGTGGTCGGCGGCAAGGAGGAATATGTGGCGAAAATGAAGGATTTGTCTGCTATAGCGGATGCCGCGGAGGAATACCGGGGGCAGAAGGCGGACGGAAGTTTGTTCGGGGCCGCACGGGAAAAGACGCTGCTTAAGAAGCTTATGCTGGTATGCGCGCCGGTATGGATGGAGGAAAAAGGGACAGTGGAAGAAGAGGCGCTGGAAGAATTTTTCCTGCAGGCGCAGCGTATCTGGGATGTGGAGAAAGCGGGGGTAACGGAAGAAATGCGGAAAGAGGAAGAAGAGTATTACAGCAGGCTGAAACAGGAAGGAGGCCGGACGGAAGAAGAGGCGGATGAGCTTTGGATTAACAATATTGTCAATGGGGGAAGGCGGTATATGACAGGGGAGCAGGCGTTTTTTTTCGGGATTGTTGACGGATTCTTTGATTTTGACGTGATGAATTCCTATTTCCATATTGAGGGAAACGAGGATGGTGGTTTCGCGGAATATTGCGGGCAGGCATCGGGCGTGTTCGTCCCGAGGACTATTGCGGGTATCAGCCGTACATCGGAAAAGCAGGAAGCGGCAGGAGGGCTGATGGAGGCGTTGATTGACGTGAGCTGGGACGGGCTGACACTAAATAAGGAAGAAACCAGAAAGAACCTGCGGATCAATGCGACGGAGGATGGCGGCAGTTATGCTTCTATGGGAGGCGGCTCCAGGGAAGACGGTACTTATGTGCATTTTGATATTTACTCTTCTTCGGAGGAAGAGGTTGAACATTTGATACAGATAGCGGAACAGGCGAGTGTGCCGTATATCAGGAACCAGGTGTTGGAACAGGCGGTGTGTGAGGCCGGGGAAAAGGTTTTGAAGGGGGAGCTGGACGCCGGGGAGGGCGTGCGGGAAGTGGTGAAACGGGTTTCGCTTTATATGGCCGAGTAGCGTGAAAAGAAGCTCTAAGGCGTCAAAGGACGCCGCCTAAGAGCTTCTAGG
>CANDKY010000083.1 GCA_947385425.1 uncultured Lachnospiraceae bacterium
TTCCCGGCAGGGAAAGGGGACAGGGCGCAAGACAGGTGACGGGATGATGGAAATGAAAAAGATTCCAAACCATATCGCAATTATTCTGGATGGTAATGGAAGATGGGCAAAGAGCAAAGGAATGCCGCGGAATTACGGGCATGTGCAGGGCGCTAAGGCTGTGGAGGTTATTTGTGAGGATGCTTACCGGATGGGAGTACAGTATCTGACGGTATATGCTTTTTCCACGGAAAACTGGAACCGCCCGAAAGACGAAGTGGATGCGCTGATGAAGCTGCTGCGCAATTATTTAAAAACCTGTTTAAAAACAGCGGAAAAAAACAGGATGTGCGTACGCATTTTGGGGGATAAAACAGGATTGGATACGGATATCAGGCAGCGCATTGACGAATTGGAAAAGGCTACGAAGAACAATGACGGGCTTCATTTTCAGATTGCATTGAATTATGGCGGCAGAGACGAGATAGTCCGTGCGGTGCGGGAACTGGCGCACCGAGTGAAAGCCGGGGAACTGGAAGAAGGGCAGATTACCGAGGAAATGCTCGGTTCCATGCTGGATACCCATGAAATTCCCGATCCGGATTTGCTGATCCGTACCTGCGGGGAACAGAGGATATCCAATTTCCTGCTATGGCAGTTAGCTTATACCGAATTTTACGTAACAGAAGTGCCCTGGCCTGATTTTACGAAAGAAGAATTGGAAAAAGCCATAGATGCATATAATAAAAGGGATAGGCGATACGGCCTGATAAAAGAAGAGTAGGTAAGAGGGGGCATTTCCGTGAGGGAGCGGAACTGGAATAGGAGGTGACAGAGATGTTCATGACTCGTTTATTTAGCAGTATCGTGTTGGCGGTAGTTGCCCTTGTGACACTGTTGGCAGGAGGGTATCTTCTGGCCGGAGTCTGTCTGCTGATTTCCATAGTTGCATACAATGAGCTTATGAGAGCCTGCGGGATCCACACAGAAGGGCAGAAGTGGAATGCCCTGGAGGGTGCGGGATATATGGGTATTCTGTGCTACTATGTGATTGTGGTGTTTGTAGGAAATACAATGGCACAATTATTCAGCATATTGTTTATGCTGATTGTTTTTATGTTTGTGTATGTATTTACTTTTCCAAAGTTCAGGGCGGAACAGGTGATGAGCAGCTTTTTCTGTTACGCTTATGCGCCGGTAATGTTTGCCTTCATATATCAGACCAGGGAGCTGGCATACGGGAAATATCTGGTATGGATGATCTTTATCAGTTCCTGGATATGCGATACCTTTGCTTATCTGACCGGAATACTGATCGGAAAACACAAGCTGACACCGAAGCTAAGCCCGAAGAAATCAATAGAAGGCGCTGTTGGGGGCGTAGCGGGATCGGCCCTTGCAGGAGGGCTGTACGGGTATTTTCTGGTGGAAAATGTGGTAGCAGAGCAGGAAGTAACATGGATATTTGTTATTTTGAGTGCAGCCGGGGCGATGATTTCACAGGTAGGCGATCTGGCGGCGTCCGCCATTAAAAGAAACCATGAAATCAAAGATTACGGACATCTGATCCCGGGACACGGCGGCATTATGGATCGGTTTGACAGTGTAATCTTTACCGCCCCGCTGATTTACGCCCTGGCATCGCTGTTAATGTAGCAGAAAAAGGGCGGAACAAAAATAGCCGCCATACGCAAAAGCCGTCGGAGGAATTACTGACCATGCATTTAGGGCAGTAATTCCTCTGCAGGGATATGGCTTTTGAGTGTGGCGGCGGGACTGGAATAAAAAACAGCCGCCATACGCAAAAGCCGTCAGAGGAATTGCTGACCATGCATCCTGGGCAGTAATTTCTCTGCAGGGATACGGCTTTTGAGTATGGCGGCGGGACTGGAATAAAAACAGCCGCCATACGCAAAAGCCGTCAGAGGAATTGCTGACCATGCATCCTGGGCAGTAATTTCTCTGCAGGGATACGGCTTTTGAGTATGGCGGCGGGACTGGAATAGGAGCATGCAAATGAAGAGGATAGCTGTTTTGGGTTCGACGGGTTCCATTGGGACACAGACTTTGGAAATAGTAAGGCAAAATAATGATCTGCAGGTTGTCGCCCTGGCGGCGGGCAGGAATGTGGAGCGGATGGAGCAGCAGATCCGTGAGTTCAGACCGCTGACAGCGGCAATGTGGGAGGAAGAGGCGTGCAGGGATTTAAGGACACGGGTGGCGGACACAGGGACGCATGTCTGCTGCGGGATGGAAGGGCTTCTGGAAATTGCTGCCATGGAAGAGGCGGAGGTATTGGTGACGGCAGTTGTGGGGATGATTGGAATAAGGCCTACAATAGCTGCGATTGAAAGCGGGAAAGCGATAGCATTGGCAAATAAAGAGACTTTGGTGACGGCCGGGCATATTATTATGCCTATGGCGGCAAAACACCATGTGCCTGTTTTGCCGGTGGACAGCGAACACAGCGCTATTTTCCAGTCAATGAACGGGGAAAGGAAGGAACGTATTGAAAAAATACTTCTGACGGCTTCCGGCGGCCCGTTCCGTGGGAAGAAACGGGAAGAACTGGAAAATATAAGGGTGGAAGATGCGCTGAAACATCCTAATTGGGCTATGGGAAGGAAAATTACCATAGATTCGGCAACCATGGTGAATAAGGGGCTGGAAGTCATGGAAGCGAAGTGGCTCTTTGGCGTGGAGCTGGATCGGATCGAGGTAGTAGTGCATCCGCAGAGCATTATCCACTCGATGGTAGAGTATGCGGACGGGGCTGTGATGGCACAGCTTGGTATGCCGGATATGAAGCTGCCGATTGCGTATGCCTTGTTTTATCCGGACCGCAGGCCGACGGAGGGGAGGAAACTGGATTTTGCGGCTTTGGGACAGATGACATTTGAAAAGCCGGATCCGGAAACCTTCACAGGGCTTAAGCTTGCTTTTGAAGCGGCAAGGGCGGGAGGCAGTATGCCTACGGTATATAATGCCGCGAATGAAATGGCGGTAAGCCTGTTTTTAGACAGGAAGATAAAGTTTTTGCAGATACCGGAGCTGATAGAAGCTTGTATGAGGCAGCATAAAGTATTGGCAAAGCCGGACGTAGAGGATATTCTCCGGACGGAGCAGGAGACATATGAATATATACGGTGTCTGTGTTGATGCAATTAAATTTTGATATTCTGGTTGGTAGTCTGCATGGCGGGCGGATGGAGGGTTAAATTGGCTGTTTCGATTATTTTGTTTGTACTGATATTTGGCCTTGTGGTAATTTCCCACGAATTCGGGCATTTTCTGCTGGCAAAAAAGAATGGTATACGGGTGGTGGAGTTTGCTGTAGGAATGGGGCCTACTTTATTCCATTTTAAGAAAGGGGAGACGGTATACAGCCTGAAGATACTTCCAATCGGCGGCGCTTGTATGTTTGACGGTGAAGACGGCGTGGGTGCGAAGGATGGGAAGCCGGACGAGGGTTCATTTCTGGCAGCCAGCGTGTGGGCAAGAATATCCGCGGTTGTGGCGGGGCCTTTGTTTAACCTTATCCTTGCTTATGTCTTTTCACTGATTGTGGTGGCATTTACCGGCTCAAACCGTCCGGTGATACAGTCGGTGATGCCGGGAGGGGCGGCGGAGACGGCAGGGCTGGAAAGCGGCGACCGGATTACGAAGATCAATGGGGAGAGGATACATCTGGGCCAGCAGGTTACTTTGCTCTCATGGCTGAATAAGGGGGAAGACCTTACCGTGGAATTTGTCCGTGACGGGGAGAAAGGCAGTGTGGTGGTATCCCCGGTTTATGACAGTGAGGCAGGGCGCTATTATATGGGGTTTATGGGGGTGAGTGAATATTTCCGGTGCAATGCGCTGGAAGTATTCCAGTATGGTTTTTATGAATTGGAATATTGGGTGGGAAGTACCTTTAAGAGCCTGGGAATGCTGTTTACCGGGCAGGTGACACGGGAAGATGTGGCCGGGCCTGTCGGTATTGCACAACTGGTAGGGGAAACCTATCAGACGGAGAAAGAGTATGGGATCGGCTATGTAATTCTTTCCATGATGAATATTACGATATTGCTTTCCGTGAACCTGGGGATATTGAATTTGCTGCCGGTTCCGGCGCTGGACGGCGGGCGGCTGGTATTCCTGCTGATAGAGGCAGTGCGGGGAAAGCCCGTTTCACCGGAGAAGGAAGGGATGGTGCATCTGGCCGGGATGGCTGTGCTGATGCTGCTGATGGTGTTTGTATTGTTCAATGATATTTCGAGACTGTTTTCCTGACGGATGGGGAAGAATTGGCCGGGGGAAGGGTTTTTCAGACACGCTTCAGCGGTATATTTCCTCTGCGCCGGGCTGCACATAAACAAACCCGCAGATAGAAGCTGCGGGTTTATTTATGTGCAGGGGTGTGTAAAGTCTTCCCTGTTTGATTACGGATGGCTGCATTTAGGAATCATTTTCACGTATCAGCCGTTCGAACAGCAGGCCGGCCAGGATCCAGCAGGGAAGATAGTCAAGGCGGATCACTTTTTTTACATTCCAGCGTGACTGCCCATAGTCCCAGGGGCAGAGGTCACGGCGGCCCAGGGCGGTCCCGGTAACAAATTCGCCGGTGAATATGAAGGCAGCGTAAACCAATCCCCGGATGAGGAAATGCCTTTTTTGCACCCATTTGCACACAGGGGCGAGGAAAGACGCCATGCCGTATATGGGGAACATCCAGATGGAAGTATTCCCTGTGAGTTTGAATTCCCTCCGGCGGAAGGAGTTCAGAGCCGTAAATGTAATTTCAAGGCACCAGCCGAGGATGCCGCAGTGGATAAAATTATGGATTATTTTTCTCATGCTTCCAGTGTTGCCGTTTCGGAATGGAAATATTCCATGCGGCGGCAATATTTTTGTCCGGCCGGGATATATGGTTTGTTACGGTTAATGATATCGGGTGGGGGCGGTGAATTGGTATGACTGAAAAAGAAGCCTGCAGAATCCTCGGCATTTTGCCGGGAACAGGGATGAAGGAGGCCAAGAGAAGATATCGGCAGCTCATGCTGCAGGTGCATCCTGATATTGGTGAATCTGCGGGGGGAGGTTATGCCTATAATGCGCAGGAAATCAATCTTGCATTTTCGGTTCTGAAAAAAAGCCTGTCCGCCGGGGACGGGGCTTCCTTCCATAATGGTGAGAAAAAAGCGGCGGAAAGGACAATGTATACGGTGTGGGATGCGCCTGTCAATGGAGAAGCATATATGGAACGCGAAATTTTACATTATGCGGAAGATTATGACGGTACGTTTCCTGGCACTTTCTGCATCGCAAAAGGAAAGTATCTGTGGAAAACAGAGGAGGATTTTCCGTTGTTTTTGCGCAGTCTGTACAAGTGCAGCCAATATTTACTGGATAAAGAGGATTACCGGTTTCCCTGGAGAGAGCTTCCTTCTTTGGCTGTCCGGCAGCAATTCCAGGCGGAACTTACTTATCTGCTGGCCCGGCAGTTTACAGACGGGATAGCTTTACTGGGGGAACTTACAAAGGAAAAAGCGGCGGATAAAGACGGTAACAGGATTTTTTATGCTTCGGCCATGCTTGAGCCTGCGGATCCTGCAGCCGTATTGGAAACGGGGCAGATGCTTAATCCTTCCGGGTTCAGGCGTCACAGGCTGTATCTGAAAGATCAATCCGGGAAGGAACTGGGATATCTTTCCTTTCCGGATGATCGGCTTTACTACATTGTAGTGCCGCTTTTGGAACAGAAAAAAGCCCGGATCAGGATACAGGCCGCAGGGAATTGCCTGAAACTGCATTTATGGTTAAAATTGCAGGGGGCGGTAAAAGTCCTTCCGGAAAATCTGAATTTACAGATTGAGCGGTTACTGGATCAGTATAGGAAGTGACGCTGGTTATTGTCAATATATACTGCGCACCAGTTAAATTTACAGTATGCAGTATAATTTTTGTTTATTTCCAGTATTTAGCCATCTGTTTGTTGGCATATTCCTCAGACAGGGAGAATTTATCCATTACCTGATTCAGCGCTTTCACGAATGGAATATCCAGTTCCTGAAGGCTTTCAATTAATGCTTGTATACCCAGTTCAATCCCTTTGGCTTCACCTTCTTTAGCAATTTCGTCAAATAGTGTACACATATCACCACCTCCTTTTTCAAATGCATTATAGTCAATATTAAGATTTGCAGCACTGGCGACTGGCATAACAACTGTTTTGTCTACGTTATGTTCCTTTGCATTACCTGCCTGCCGTCACAAAGGGCGGCATTGAACAGGTCTGCAAACTGTTCCTTATCCCTCCAGTAATTTTTCAATACTGTGTCTGGTTTTAATTGCTGTGTTATTTTTGCCATCTTGGATTTTCCTTTCTTATGTATCATTATACTATCGGACAGAGCCTGATGCAAGCCCTAAAATAAATTTCTCGGTTCCCGTGAGAATATTCCGTGAAAAATATCACGATATGGGTTTGTATTTTCCGGCGTTTGGCGTTATAATAAAAAAAGATGCCCTGAAATCAGGGAAAGTATGGCAGGGGATGAATTTTTAGGTACTTATAAACAGTTTCTTGCACAAGATGGCAATATTTTGGTTCCGGTTTATCCGGGTTAGGATTTAATCGTATAGACAATATTGAGCACTTCCGGAAACTTCCCTGCAACCGTCTTTGTGGCTGATTTTTCGCCAGAAGCGTCCAAATTTATACTGCACATCAGTTATATTTACAGTATGCCCTGGCTGCAGACCGTCAGCCAGGCGGCTTTCGGGCTGCGTCACTGTAAATTCAGGCGGTCTGCGGTATAATGAGCTTACGTTCTGCGTATGTTTCATAAATCCGGGCACTTCTAACAAAAACCATCTCACAAATCCGGGCATGGAGAGTTTCCGGGAATACTTATGTTTTAGAACGGAGGAGAGAAAACATGGGAAGTTTGATGCAGGATATGTTGGGCGCTTCCATAGACAAGGATGAGCTGATGCTGAATACAAACGTGGATATTGTGTTTGTGATTGATGCGACGGAGAGTATGCAGCCATTGATTGATAAGGTTAAGAGCCTGACGTTGTCTTTCCGTGAGGAACTGGAAAAGGGGCTGGAGAGGAATAAGAGGAAGATTAACAGCCTGCGGATGAAAGTGATTGTTTTCCGTGATTATTATGTGGATGATGCATATGCGCTGGAGGAGTCCAGGTTTTTTATCCTGCCGGAGGAAAAACAGGATTTTTATGATTTTGTTTCCGGTATCCGGGCAGGCGGCGGAGGCGATGAGCCGGAAAGCGGATTGGAGGCCCTGGCAGTGGCCCTGCGTTCCAGATTTGTGGAGGAGGGTGATAAAAAGAGGCATATTATCGTGCTTTTTACCGATGCGTCGGCGCATAAGTATGAACAGCAGTTTGACGGGATACCATCAAATTATCCCGCCAATATGTTTAAAAATCTGGGAGAGCTGTATCAGGCATGGGAGTCCGGCCAGGATGCGCTGGGGGCTTCGAACAGTGTGAACCATATTATGGATAAGGAGGCAAAACGGCTGGTGCTGTTTGCGCCCAGTGTTTATCCGTGGAATGATTTGGAGATTGATCTGGAGAATGTGATCCGTAAGGAGCTGGATAAGGGGAACGGGGGACAGGATCTGGATTTGGATGATGTGATCGCTTTGGTGTCTAACTCCATAGCTTAACGTGAAAAGAAGCTCTAAGGCGTCAAAAGACGCCGCCTAAGAGCTTCTAGGATTTGCCCTGCGAAGCATTGCAAATCCATTTCACGTGGAAGAATGCCCGGAAAGATGGGCATTCTTCCGGGATTGTGGTCAACGTGAAAAGAAGCTCTAAGGCGTCAAAGGACGTCGCCTAAGAGCTTCTAGGATTTGCCCTGCGAAGCATTGCAAATCCATTTCACGTGGAAGAATGCCCGGGAGAGCGGGCATTCTTCCGGGGGTGTGGCGGCCGGGGACGGTGTTTTTTTGTAGTTGGCAGGTGGAATAAGGCTTAGGAGGAAATGGATATGGCGGATATGCAGGATATGCTTGGGATGGGGGGAATGGATGAGGGGATCGAGACAAATGTTGATATTGTGTTTGTGATCGATGCGACAAAGAGTATGACGCCGATGATTGATAAGGTGAAAAATGCTGCCCTGACTTTCCAGGATGAGCTTTACAGGGAGTTGGAGAGGAATAAGAGGATTGTAAATAACCTGCGTGTGAAGGTGACGTGGTTCAGGGATTTTTATTATGATGGGAAGTATGCATACGGGGAGTCGAAGTTTTTTGAACTGCCGGAGGAAAAGGAGGGGTTCCATGATTTTGTCGCCGGGATAGAGGCGGCGGGCGGCGGGGATGAGCCGGAATCCAGCCTGGAAGCCCTGACATTGGCTATGCGGTCGGATTTTACGCAGGAGGGGGAGCGCAGGCGCCATATTATTGTTTTGTTTACGGATGAAGAGGCGCATAGGTTTGAGGATTACGATCGGCTGGTGGCGGAAGCGGCAAAGGAAGGGTGCGAGCCGGAGATGTATCCGGAAAATATGCCCGGGGATCTTGGTGAATTTTATAATGCATGGTATGGAAATTCCGGGGATGGGGATGTGTTTGGGGCACAGGGGGGCAGTACGAAGCTGGATCCGTCGGGAAGGCGGCTTGTCATCTGTGCGCCGGATGCGTATCCGTGGACGGATATGGAAATAGATCTGGAAAATATTCTCCGCGTGGAATTGAAGAAGGGCGGGAGCGGTGAGGATTTGGATATGTCTCAGGTGTATCCGATGATTGCTATGTCTATGTCTAATAATTAGGAAATCCCCGTGCCCGCACATGCGATATCACCAGTGATGAAAATGAGGGCAGGGAAGTTTTTTCATAGGGACGTGGAAGAATGCCCGGAAAGCGGGCGGATGGGAGTTAATGTGAAATCAGAGATTTCACCATCTTGATTTGAGTGCCCGCAGGAGCGGGCGAGTGGGAGTTAATGTGAAATCAGGGATTTCACCGTCTTGATTTGAGTGCCCGGAAAGCGGGCGGATGGGAGTTAATGTGAAATCAGAGATTTCACTATCTTGATTTGAGTGCCCGCAGGAGCGGGTGAATGGGAGTTAGCGTGGAACCATTTCAGTTTCAAATTGGAAATAAGGATGGCGGCTGTGAGGATGCCCCTCCGGTGGCGGAGGCGTGCTATTCTATTGTTTGCGACGGGCTGGGCGGGGCAGGTTCGACAAAGTATCCTGTGCAGGAAGACGGGGGTACGGTGAACCGGACAAGCGCTTATCTTGGGGCTCGTATTGTGTCTGCTGCTGTGGAATGTTATTTTAAGGAGAATAGGGAATTTCTGGAGCAATATCTGCGGGAGAGGGAAGGCATTGATCTTTTTGTGCAGGGATTGAAGGACAAAATTGCGGAGGCTCTGGAGAGCGGCCTGGAGAGGCTGCAGATTGAGCCTTCCAGGAGCCGGACGCTAAAGGTTTTTCCGACGACGCTGGCTTCGGCTTTGTATTTCCCCTCAGATGACAGGCTGCGGGTGGCTGCGGTGTGGGCCGGGGATTCCAGGGTATATATTCTGAGCCCTTCGAAGGGGCTGCAGTTATTGAGTGTGGATGATGCGGAAGGGACGGCGGGCCAGATGAACAGCTCTTCGTCTATGAATAACTGCATTTCCCTGCATCATAATTTCCGGCTGAATTATACGGTTTTTGAGATGGAAGAGCCGGGGGTGGTATTTTGCTGTTCGGACGGCTGTTTTGATTATATGAAATCGCCTCTGCATTTTGAATGGCTGCTTTTGAATACCATTCTGGAGTGTATGCCGTCTTCCGGAGACAGCCCGGGGAGCGTTTTTGCCGGGAGTGTGAGGGATTTTATGTATCGGACAATCGGCGATGATACGACTATGGCGGGGATATGTTTCCGGATAGAGTCCGCAGCGGAGATGAAAAAAATCTATCAGGCCAGGATGGCGGCTTTTGGTAAAGACGCGGAGCGGATGAATGAGTATATCGGGGAGTTAAGGGCTGTGCAGGCGGGACGGGATGCGGCAAAGAAGGTGCTCCGGCTGCAGGAAAGCCATGTAAAAGAGGTGGTGCGTACAGAGGTATGCCGGGTCTTAAGCCGCCAGGTGCAGTCGCCGTTGTATGATTTTTTGACGGGGCTGCCATGTTACAGGGGATTCAGGGATAAGGCGAGGGATATCGATACCAAAATATCGGGAAGGCGCGGACGGGAACTGGACGGGATCGGAGGCCGGGCAATGAGGCTGAAGGAGGAATGCAGATATCTGCTGCGCTGTGATTATGTGAGGGCCGGGTATGAAGCGGCGGACGGTTCCATCCCAAGCCTGGTGAAAAGGCAGGACAGGGCATATGTGGGTACTCTGGCGGCACAGGTGATGGAAACGTGCATTAAGCTGCTGGAGCGTCCTGATTTAGGGCGGGTGGTGCCTCTTTCCATGGTTGGGGAGAGGGAGCAGCATCTCCCTGTGCTGACGGAAATCCTGCGGCTTTTAAAAAATCCGGACGGGATGGTGGCTGATTTGTGGGAGCAGTCTTACTGTACGACTTCCATGTTTGCGGCAGAGCATGAGCGGCTCAAGGGGGACAGGGAATTTGACAGGCTGGCGGAAAAGGCTTTGCAGGAGCCGGAACAGTGCAGGTTTGCCAGCAGGCTGACACAGAAGCGGATACAGGAATATCAGTCGGCGGCATTCCGGGAGCGCAATGCTGTCCAGGGACGTTATGACGGTATACGGAAAAGAAGGTTTGAAGAGTTTGTGCAGGAATTTTATAAGGAGAATGAGGAAGAAATCCTGGATGCGCTGTTTGGGCAGCCGTTAAGTATGTTCAGGCAGTTATTCAGGGAAAGCCCTGTAGCGGGCCAGTTGAATGATTGGATAAAGGCCAGGAAGGCGTTGGACGGCACAGGCGATGATATCCGGGCGGCGCAAAAGAGGATTGACAGTCTTTGGGAAGTGTACCGCACGGACTATGAATTGTTCAATGATGTTAGGATGAAAGGAGAAGTCTGACATGGAAACGCTGCACGGATATGCATTTGATGAGACACAGTGGAAATGCCTTGGCGGGAACGGGCAGTGTGTGGCTGCCAGAAAGGACAGCCGCGACTTTTTTTTGAAAAGGCTGAACAAGCCGAAATATCCGGAGTCCAGCAATTTTTCCGGTGAATTTAAAAAGAAGAAAGCGGCGGAGTGTGAAACCTGGCTGAAGCGGCGGAAAGCGATTGCGGAAAAGCTGCCCGGTACGGGTTCCGGCAATACGATAAAGCCTGTGGAGTATTTCAGGGAAGGGGCCTGTTATTATGAAGTGACAAATATGGTAAATATAACGAATATCCCCTATACGGATATCTGGAAGGAATCCAGGGTGGATAAGGCGCGCCTTATGCTGACCATCGCCGCGAGTTTGTCGGACATACACAAGGCCGGGATTGTGCACGGCGATTTGGATCCGGGGAATATTCTGATTACAAGGAGCGCTGCAGGGCACCTGATTACGAAACTGATTGATTTTACGGATGCTTTCTTTGAAAATGATCCGCCGGAGTCCATTATGTCCAAGGATGCATGGTGGAGCCCGGAAGTCGCTATGTATTCCAAGGCGCATGGGCAGGAGCCGAATCCTTTCCGCGGGTATATCGGCACGAAGACGGATGTTTTCTCGCTGGGGCTGATTTTTCATCAATATTGTACCAGGGGCGGGAATTTTCCGAAGCATGAGGGGGTTGATTATCCATGGCAGGTATTTATGAAAAACGATACCCTTTCTCCTGACGAAGGGATTGAGCCGGAGTTTAAGGAGCTGATTTCCGCTATGCTCAGGCAGGATTGGGAAGAACGTCCGGGGATGGAGGACGTCTGTAAGGCGCTGCGCCGGATGGTGGACGGGAAGCCTGCGGGGCCAGTACGGGCATCAGCGGGCGCTATGCCGGAATCGGCGGGGCCAGTACGGGCATCGGCAGGAATTGTGCCGGAATCGGCAGGGCCTGTACGGGTAACGGCGGGAATTGTGCCGGAATCGGCGGGGCCTGTACCAGTGCCTGCGGTTGATGTGGGGGAGGGCAGGACGAGGAACGGGTCTTTTGTCGCATCTGCCCATCTGCATGAACGTAACTCGCAGAAAGTGGTGCTGGAGTTCAGCGACGGGAAGAAGCAGATTATGGATCTGGCTTTGGCCGTGAAGCAGAATTTCGTAAAGCAGGTTTAGGATATGCGGAATTTCGTAAAGCGGGTTTGGGCGTGCCTGAAAATAGGGGGCGGATTGTATATTTACTGATTTTTATATGGAGGTAGCTGATATGGCAAGGAATGAAGCGATTATACTGCCGGTAAAATGTGGAAAGGCGCATAAGGCTTTTTATGCCAGATATGACTATGCGTATGATGAAATATGGGTGCTGACTTATGGGCTTAAGGAATTGCCGGAGGATATGGCGGACGGGGATGGCAGCGGTGTCGCAAAGATGCGGCTTGGAAATTCAAGGACAGGCCCTCAGTACAAATGCCCTTACTGCGGCAACAGGGCCTTTGTACGCTGCGGTAAGTGCGGCAAACTGACCTGTTATGATGAGAGAGGGGAATTTACCTGCGATCACTGCGGGTATGAGGGGACTGTGAGCGGGGTGCTGGAAAGCCTTGAGGGGGACAGCAAGCGTTCACAATAAGTAATCTTTTCAAATGGGGCACTTTGCAATGAGGCCGGCCTATGGATGTTTTGGCAGGAAAGAATGCATCCATAGGCCGGGTTCTTCTGTTGCCTGAAAAGAGGACTTAAAAAATTGATAAAAAATATGCGTTTTCCCGTATGCAGGAATTGTATATGGGGCCGCAAGCGCAGGCTCTTAGGCGCGTATCTACTTCTGGTTTTCAAAAGCAGCCTGTGCGGCGGCATTAAAGGTGGTAACATTCACGGGGCCGTATAAGGGCGTCATGTACATGGGGATATCTTCATCAAAGGCAGTAAAATATGCATAAGTTGAAGTCAGGTTAATATTATGGAAAATACCGTCTGCCACAGTTTCCACATTGCTGCCGTCCGTATTCATGCGCTTCAGTGCCGGTTCCGTCTTTGAATTGGTTTGGTAATAGATATGGCTTTGGTATACGTTAAAGCAGTCGATTCTTTCTTTGGTCAGTATTTCCACTTCGTTTGTCAGGGCGGAATAGCGGCACAGGCGGTAATTTTCGGAAACATCCATATAGTAAAAATAGCCGTCCTGGTAAATGGGATTGAATACGTTGCCGTCCCAGACAGTGGATACCGTGTCGCTGGCGGTATTCAGGGCATATAAGCGGTGGTCATTTTTCGTGCCGTGGAAATAGATCACGCCGTCTACGCAGGATGCAGGGTTTACAAGGTAATCCGCAACCAGTTGGTCTTCCGATTTGTCGATTTTCATTTTATACAGTTCGGTGCCGTTTGTATTGTGATTGTCGAAGTTCTGGTAATACAGGTAATTTCCGCATAGCTGGATGGTGATGGCATTGCCGCGCTTTAAGCACTGGCTCTCCTTACCGTCTAACTTGCATCGGTAAATACCGTATGTACGCTGTGCAAATTCAATTCCTTTGCCGGAATTATAGCTGTCCAGGAAGAAGTAAAGGTAATGGTCATCCGCATTGATGGATGTAACATTTGTGGTGGTCAGTTTTTTCATATTGGTTCCGTCCGGGGACATGGAGTACAGGCAGCCGTTGTCGTACAGATTGGAAAAATAGACAACACCGTTCCTTTCGCAGAAAAGCCCGTTATTGTTCAGGTTTCCGGCGGTGTTTCCTGTGACATTGCCTGTATTCATTTTCACCTGCTGATTCAGCATGGAGATGACGAAAAATGTAATGATGAGAAGGGATGCTGAAACCGACAGGATGATATTGCGTAATTTTTTGTTCATATGTGGTTTTCCTTTCCATTTTCTAATTTTTGTCTGATACCCGCTAATTCATTTTAAACTATTTCCTGTGGTTTTGCAATGGTTGTAAAAACAGTACCGGGACTTTTAAAGAAAACTGGAGCGAAATAAAAAAATATGAAAAAAATAAAATAAAAGCTTGCCAAAAGCAGAATTAGCGTTTATAATAGTGTTTGTCACGAGTTGTGTGACAGGTAAATGCTTCCATGGCTCAGTTGGTAGAGCGACGCATTCGTAATGCGTAGGTCAAGGGTTCGAGTCCCTTTGGGAGCTTCGGAAACATATCTTCTGTTAAGAAAGAAGATATGTTTTTTGTTATATACAGCCTTATGCAGAGGAAATATGCGCTAGAGCGTGTTTGAAAAATGCTTTCCGCCAGATGTGCGTCACAATTTGTAGGAGATTAAAAGCATATATGCTTTGCCAAATGAAGGGCGCATGAACTGCTTTCCGGTTCACTGTCCACCGGATTTGCGGTATAATGGGGAAGGAAAAGCGGGGGGAGCGGAATGGAGCAGGGAAGGATAATTGTTATTACCGGGGCGCCCGGAACCGGAAAAACTACTACGGCATCTGTTATTGCCGAAAAATCCGATTTGGGCAAATCGGTACATTTGCATACGGATGATTTTTACCATTATCTTTGCAAGGGGGCAATACCGCCGCATTTGCCAAAGTCAGAGGAGCAGAACTTAGTTGTTATTGAAGCTTTTCTGGAAGCCGCAAAGAGGTTTGCACGCGGCGGCTATGATGTGGTTGTTGACGGGATTGTCGGGCCATGGTTCCTGGATCCCTGGCTGAGGGCTGCCGGACAGGGTTATGAAGTGCATTATATCGTGCTGAGGGCCGGAAAAGAGGAGACGATGCGGCGGGCCGTCGGGCGGGCCAAGCTGGACAGGGAAACCAACATGGAATTAGTGGAGGTTATGTGGGAACAATTCTGTCAGCCGGGGTGTTTTGAATCCTATGGATCCCATGTGATAGACACAACGAACCTTTCTGCAGAGGAAACGGTTACGATGGTAAGGGAAACAATTAAGGGGAAAACACATCTGCTGGCGGGTACTTGACGCCCGCTTTTTAAAGAGCCTTATTTCCGCCGCGCGCTCCCGGCCATATATTCGGACGGTGCAATCCCGGTGATGTTTTTAAACTGGCGGGAGAAGTAGTGGAGGGAGCTGTAGCCCAGTTGTTCGGAGATTTGGGAAAGGTTCCACTTTCCGTCACGGATAAGTTGTTTGGCGGTATTGATTTTCATCAGCAGGAAATAATCGATGATCCCGCAGCCGGCATAATCGGCGAACAGTTTCTGCAGTTGGGCGCGTCCAAGAAGGTTATCCCGGCATATTTTATCTATCGTCAGGCTGTCTGCGATATGATTTTGCATATATTCTGTAATGTCATGGAACAGGATATCTTCCTCCGCTGTCTGCCCGGAACGGGAAGCGGGGATGAGGGTGATATCGGAGCGGACGCTGCGAAGGAGGAATATGAGCAGGAGCTGCAGGTAAAGTATGGCAGCCTGTCCGGCGGCAAAAGGGGCGGCGGGGCCGCAGGAAGCCGCTTCGGTTACGATATGGCGGATGAGCCCGCGCTCGGGGGAGCCTATAGGCAGGATTTTCCCATGTAAAAGTTCCAGGGCGGAGTGCCGCGCCGCAGATGCGGAATCAGCGCTGTTTCCGTCAGCGGATGGTATACAGCCGGGGGCATCCGGGCAGCCGGAAGGGGCTGTGCAGGAAAAGCCGATGCATATAAGCTTTGCCGGCGCAGGGGATTGCAAAGGGAGCCCGATGGTTTCCGAAGGGCGGCGGAACAGCAGTCCCGTATGGGAGAGCGTATAGCCGGAAGAAGGGGTATTTATATCGACAAGCCCCTTTTCCGCGTACAATAATTCCCAAAAGCCGCCTTCGAGGGCTGCAGGCATAGGATCGCATTCTTTTGCATAATCAAAAATACGGAGGGAATGGATCCGGCCGATATTTATTTGGTTATCTAATGACACAGTGTCAACAGATATATCATGGTTGGATATACTTTCGTGAATCATAAGCTGCCTCCCGGAGAATATAATTAAGTAGCGGTGTGGATTCTATGTCCGTTATTGCTGTTTCCGTTTATGAAGGGCTGCCGCTGGTTTCCGGCTGGTACTGCCAAAGAAAAATCCTGTGCAACTTACAGGCTGTTTCCGGACAGCCCCTTACCGTCTTTCAGCCGGATCAGCAATGGGACAGGATAAGTATATATGAAAAGCGGAAGAAAAGAAAGTAAATATTACGCAGGCGCCGGGAATTTTTCAAGGAGTTATTGTCCACAGGCCGGCAGCATTTCTCCTCCCGGAAGCCCCCGGGAAAAAAGCTGGGCATGCATTAAGGCCAGCTTTTTTCCTGCCGGATAAGGGGACTGGAGGGGGGATGCGGAACTGGAATAAGAATTGGAATAAAACAGCATCCCGCCGGAAGGCCCCCAGGAGAAAAGCTGGGCATGCATTAAGGCCAGTTTTTTTCCTGCCGGATAAGGGGACTGGAGGGGGGATGCGGAACTGGAATAGGAGGAAAAAGATGAAGAAACCAGTATTGGTAATTATGGCAGCCGGCATGGGGAGCCGGTATGGGGGGTTAAAGCAGATAGACCCGGTAGATCCGCAGGGGCACATTATAATGGATTTTTCCCTGTATGACGCCATGAAAGCGGGCTTTGAAAAAGTTATCTTTGTGATAAAGAGAGAAAACGAGAAAGATTTCCGGGAGGCGATCGGGGACAGGGCGGCAAAGTACATGCAGGTAGATTATGCATTTCAGGAGCTGTCGGATCTCCCGCAGGGCCGCGAAGTGCCGGAGGGAAGGGTAAAACCCTGGGGAACCGGCCACGCCGTGCTAAGCTGCAGGAATCTCCTGGACGGCCCGTTCGTGGTAATCAATGCGGATGATTATTACGGGCGCAGCGCTTTTGAACAACTGTACGATTACCTGACAACCCATGAAGACGGGGAAAAATATGCGTATGCCATGGTCGGGTATGTGTTGGAGAATACATTGACGGAAAACGGCCATGTGGCCAGAGGGATATGCGAAACGGATGAAAAGGGGCATCTGGCCGGAATCACGGAACGGACGCATATCGAAAAAAGGGGCGGGGATACCGCATATACGGAGGATGGCGGCGAAAGCTGGCATGTGATCAAGGCAGGCAGTACGGTTTCCATGAATATGTGGGGCTTTACCGGAAGCTTCATGAAAGAACTGGAAGCAGGTTTTGGGCCGTTTCTGGAAAAGGGGTTAAAGGAAAACCCGCTGAAATGCGAATATTTCCTTCCCGGCGCGGTAGACAGCCTGATTGCGGAAGGAAAGGCGGAAGTGACTGTGTTAAAATCCTTTGACCGCTGGTATGGGGTGACATACAAAGAAGATAAGGAAAAAGTAATGGAGGCGATACGGAAGATGAAGGAGGAAGGGATCTACCCGCAGGATTTCCTGTCGGATTCCTCCTGCAGCCTGTGACTTACTAAAATTTTGTTAAAATAATTGCTTCCTGCCAATATTGATGTTATAGTAAATTCAGAGGATAAAGTGTCGAAAGGAAGGATAACGGAAATGAGGGCGAAAATGAAAGCGAAGGAAATTGATGAAAAGGTGAAAGCAGCCGCATTGGAGAAGGTAGGGGATCTGGATACCGGTGCGGTAAGGAAGCTGAAGGATTTGCCGGTCAGAAGAAAGCTTACTATTTTATCAAGAACTTTTATTTTTGGCATGATTATGATTGCTGTATTGGGTGCGGTGGGGCTGTGGATGGTATGCGAGCAGGCACGGGTAATGTCAAACAACCGGATGCCTTCTGTCATGCTGGCGCAGGACATGGATAAACTTTCAGCCGATTACCAGAGAATGCAGTATGCCCATGTGGCGGCGCTTACAGAAGAGGAGAGGACGCAATATGAGAAGAAGCTGGAGAATCTGGCTGCCGAGATGGCTTCGGATATGGAGCTGTATGAAAATTATATCCGGAGAAACGAAAAGCGGGAATATCTGACAGCGGCCCAGAGTGCGTGGGATTCCTATCTGTCTGCGACCGGTGAGGTATTGGAGATGAGCAGGGCGGGCAATAGTGCGGATGCCATTACGCTGTTGGAGACGAAGGGGCAGACTGCTTACAGCGACCTTGGGGGCAAAATGGACGCGTTGGTCCAGTACAATGTGGATGAGAGCGAGAAAAGCGCTGTCAAGATAAACAGTACTTACATATTCGCTATGGTGTTGATGATTGCGTTTGCGGTATCTGCCATTATAGTAGGAGGGATGATTTCCACAGGGATACGTACCCTTATCCTCTGGCCTTTGAACAGCATCAGGGATGCGCTGAAAGATTTGCAGAGCGGGAACCTGGATGCGGAGCTTAAATACCAGTCAAAAGATGAGTTTGGCGGGCTTTCGGATGATATCAGGGAGTTTATGAATAACCTGGAGGAAATTATCAAGGACGAAAACGCAATTCTTGCCCAGATGAGCCATGGCAATTTTGACGTGACATCTTATATTAAAGATAAGTATCAGGGCGATTTCCGGCTTATTTTGGATTCCATGTCGGAAATCAAGCACAAACTTGGGGATACGCTTTCCAATATCCAGACGTCTTCCATACAGGTAAATTCCGCTTCCGAACAGATGGCACTGGCTGCGCAGGCCCTGGCGGAAGGTTCTTCCGAACAGTCAAGCAGTGTATCGGAGATTATGTCCATGGTTAAGAATATGGAGGAAAAGGCGGGAAATGGCGCAAAGCGTGCCGGCGAAGCAAGCAGTTATGCGAATGACGTGAAACGGCAGGCGGAGAACGGCAATGTCCAGATGGAACGCATGATGAGTGAGATGCAGGTAATCTCCAATACTTCTACCGAGATTGAGACGATTATCGGGAGCATTGAGGAGATTGCGGAACAGACGAATCTTGTGGCCCTCAATGCTTCTATAGAAGCGGCCAGGGCGGGAGAGGCAGGAAAAGGCTTTTCCGTGGTGGCCGGGGAAATCGGGAAGCTGGCAAACCAGTCGGCGGATGCGGCTACCAATACGCGGGATTTGATCCAGAAATCCATCGCCCAGGTGGAAAGCGGCAATGCGATCGCGAAGATTACAGCGGAGGCATTTTCGGCGGTAAATAACGGGATTATCAAGGTTGTGGAATTGAATGAGACGGTAAAAGGGGACTGTGAGAACCAGGCGCAGGCAGTCCGTGAGATCAATGAAAGCGTGGAAGTCATTTCCGGCGTAATTGAGAGCAACTCGGCGGCGGCGGAAGAAACCTCCGCTACCAGTGAGGAATTGGCTGCCCATGCGGCTACTTTGCAGGAGATGCTGGGACAGTTTACTTTCTCGCAGTGAGAGCGGCAGCAGCATAAGGAAAACAGGCAAGAGGCGCAGACAGCGGCATGGAATTGCTGTCTGCGCTTTTTCAGTGTGCCCGGAGGGCGCACGCTCTAAGGGAGGATATTTCTTTTAAGGAGTTTTGGAGGGGGCGTTTACGCTGAAAAAGTTTTGAGGAAAATAGAGGATGATTTTTTGCGGGATGTCCTGTATAATGGGATACATGGATTTGCGGGGATGGTATTATGAAAGGATTTGAACGGAAAAAATCAATTGCTGATGTTAATAAAGCGGGCAGAACTGCATGGTTTTGTTGGTGGTGTCCGGGCAGTGGGGGTATTATAATCAGGGCATATCATATTTCAGGAGGTAATGCCATGGGTTTAG
>CANDKY010000084.1 GCA_947385425.1 uncultured Lachnospiraceae bacterium
GGAAGGAGAAAGTGGAAAAGACAAAGCTGCCGGCCACGTTCCAGAATGTGAAATATAACGGTTTCCAGTCGTTTTTGGAAAGCCTGCAGAACCAGAGCAGCCTTTCCAATCCATGGGTCAGCGGGAACGTAAGCCGTTTTATGAAATGGCTGACGGCCTGATGTAAGAGAATAAATTTAGAGGAGGATGATTATTATGGCAATTTCAGGAGTAACGGATTACACAAACACATATGCGGCAAATTACGCCGGTGCCACGAAAGGCGCAAAAGATACGGCTCCTGTACAGCAGACCACGGAGGAATATATTAGCGGTCTGGAAAAGAAATATGGGATAAAGATTTCCCTTGTTGATTTTACAAATGAGAAACAGTCGGATGCCTATGTATTCGGGAGCCAGGGCGGGAACAATTTGGCACTCGCTTCCAATATCGCTGAAAAAATGGCGAAAGACCCTGCATTTGCGGCGAAATACGAGCAGATGATTGCAGATGTTCCGAAATCGACAGAGGAAATGAAATCCCGGATTGCGGACCTTGGGGGAGAAAATCTGGCCTGCGGTGTTTCTATTGACAAAAACGGAAAAGTCTCATATTGGAGCGTAAGCAGGTACAACAGGGATACACGGCAGGGAACGGATTATAAGAAGATATTGCAGGAGCAGTTGGAGGAAAAGCGGGCAAAGAAGAAAGAGGAAGAGGCTCTGAAGGAAAAACGGCTGGAAAAAGCGGAGACGCTGGAAAAACTGTTGGAGAAGATCAGGACAGGGGCAGGTGCGTTCATGAAGCTGCAGGAAGAAGGCAAGGGCGCACAGTTGGATTTGACCATATAGAAGCAGGGGGGATTTTATCATGCGTATAGGAAACAACAGTCAGGGAATCTGGCAGCTTTTATCCGGCAGGACAAATACACCTTTCGCCGGAGCAAGGCGTTCCAGTGCGGGCGGCAGGAATACGCTGGAGGATTTGCTTACCGGGCATTACAAAAATTCGCATGGCGTGGAAGGCATGGTGATAACAAAGGGCAGTAACCGAAAAAGGATCATGCCTGTGTCAGACGAGATGAAGCAGTTTGTCTATAATGATGTGAAGGATGCGTTTTATAAGTATAACGGTATGTCGGGCGATAACGAGGCAGAGCAGAAAAGATATAGTGCGGCCATAAATAATTACCTGAAAACGATAAAGAAGGAAGACCGTTCTGCCACTTCTTGGACTTTGGGACAGATGAAGGTAAAATTTGCGAACAAGGTAGCCAGTGCCGTAAAGGAAAAAGTACTCGGCTGGACATATGGCAAGCCGATTCCGTCTGATGTGCTGAATGAGATTTTCGCAGATGAGAGCATCACGTCAATGGTGTCGGGAGAAGCAAAAGGGCTGGATATACAGATATAACCTTTATACCCTATTCCGCAGAGGCGCAAAAACCACGTGCCTCTGTCGGGGACTTATTGCGAGGGAGCGGATTTCGATGTATTTCGCCTATAATAATGGAGGCAAAAGAAAACATTTATAGGAGTTCATAATAATGAAAAAATATAGTCAGATTCTATCAATGCTGGCTGTGTTGTTATGTGTTATGGTGACGGGCTGTTCCAGTAAGGATAACGGCATTTCCCCTATTTTTGGTAATGCACTCCCTGAAAAAATCACGAGTATTGAAGTAAGTGGCTTTTATAATGGTAGTGACTTAGAACCATGGCAGTTGACACAGGAAGAAATTGAGGAACTGAACGCATGGCTTTCTGAACTATCATTGGAACACAGGACATATGCCGAAGGGAAGGCTCCCAATGAAGTATGGAACGGTGGATCGTCTTATCAGTTCAATGTCAACGATGGAGAACTGTCCTTTGCATGGGTATATATTGACAAGGCATATTTCCGGTATGACGGTGAGTGGTATGAAATCACAAGCACCTCTGCACCGCCGCTTGACTTGGCTGGTTCTGGAAAACTCCAATAAGCTACAGCCGGACAAGGCAGGGCAGGTTTCACTGACTTTCTGGCGGATCGGGGAGCAGGGAGAGTATGTATCTATGAAAGAATATATAAAGAACCGGGTACATGAACTGTACTGGAATGATGATATAAATTGTGCGAGGACAGCAATCATCTGTTTGGGTGAATTATTTGAAACAGCTATTGAACAGCAAACACTGTGGTCTGCGGTTGGATTGCATGGTGCTGGAGGTTATAGGGCGCAATGCGGCTTAGTTGAAGGCGCACTTATGTTCATAGGGATTTATCTTCATGTGATGGGGAAAACAGAAGATGAAATTGTATCTGCCTGTTATAACTTTGCGTCTGCTTTTGAAAAAACATTTGGTTCATTAAGATGTTTTGAACTACGCCCTACGGGATTTTCAGAAAATGATCCGCCACATATGTGTGAAAATTTGACTTGTAAAGGGATTGAATTTGCGTACCAGTATATTTTGAAGGTCACAAAGAAAAAAGATATCAGTAAAAGAAGGAGCGCTTTAGGGGAGCGCAGATAAAAGCAGCTGTGAAGGTAAACTCAGAACAGTTATTATTCAATTGGCAACTGGGACGGGATCCTGTTTTACGAGAATCAGAAGAAAAATAGTATTCTTTTTATGCATTAGCGGAAGATTCTGATGACCTGAGTCAAGCAGTAGATAATAAATTCAATTTTGACTGAGGAAGGAGATATACTGTTTAATTGATACATTGAAAAAGGATATTTGGAAGGCATTTTTGATTTTAATCGTAAACCCTTACCAAATTTTAAGATTAATACAAATCAAATAAAGTACGATGCATTTGAGGGAAAGGAAATTGAATTTGATGTAATTGCTGTTCTTGGAGATTATTTGATACTCACAGAATTGAAAGCTGTAATGACATCTTATGATTTAATTTAAATTTTGTAAAATTGCTTGACATACAAATCTTACTGATGTAATATTTATATGTCTTTTTTTGTTCATATATTTTTTAAACACAAATCTTACCTTTGTAATATTAATTGTAATATACGGTTAAAGTTTTTTAGAGAGGGTTGTTGGGAAAATGATGTTATTGGGAAAAAACGGCAGGCTTTGTAAGATTATTTATTCACTGGGAGATCGCGGAGAGAGAAAACATAATATAAGGTTTTTTACATTGCAAATCCTATTTGTGCTGCTGTTTTCCATATTGCTTCATCGTTTATTTGAACTGCAGATTGTAAACGGAGAAAAATATGCGGAGGATTTTGAACTTAAGATTACCAGAACAATAAGAGATCATAATACAAGAGGAAATATATATGATTGTAATGGGGAGGTTTTGGCATATAACGAACTGGTTTACACGGTTACAATGGTGGACGATGGGGTTTATTCCTCAGAGCGGGAGCGGCAGCTTGCTGTAAATAGTGTGATTTACCGTGTTATAAGGAAGTTAGAGGAAAACAAGGAAGAAATAAATAACGAGTTAAAAATTGAGGCGGGGGCGGATGGCGGTTATGTGTATACCGTAACGGGAAGAGCTTTGGAACGGTTTAAGGCAGATGTATTCGGGAAGGCGGATCCCGATGATATGACACCGGAAGAGATGCATATGAGTGCGGATGATATGATTGAATTTTTGTCGGGAAATAATAAATTTGCCCTTTATGGGTCGGGGAAAAGCCTGTATTCGGAGGAAGAATTACAGGAATACGGTTTGCCGGAAGAGTACACCAAAGAGGAAGTTTTAGCAATTACCGGAATAAGATATATGCTGTCGGCGAATGCATATAGAAAATATGTACCTGTAATTTTGGCAAGGGGCGTCTCGGAGGAAACAGTGGCTTACATGGCAGAAAACAATCAGTCTTTGACCGGGATAGGGATCGGGGAGGATTGGGACAGGGTTTATACCGGGGGAGAAGCGTTTTCACATATTCTCGGGTTTACAGGAAAAATCTCGTCAGAGGAAATGGAAAAGTATGCGGGCCGGGACAGAGATTATACCGTGGAGTCGGTGGTTGGGAAAGCCGGGATTGAACAGTATATGGAGAGCGAGTTGCAGGGAATGGATGGGGAAAGGGAAATATTGGTAAACAGCGTCGGAAAGATTATCGGGGAAGAGAACGTTATAAAGGAAACGGTAAGCGGAAGGGATGTGTATCTTTCTATTGATAAAGAGCTGCAGATTGCGGTATACCGCATTTTAGAACAGAATTTAGCCGGAATTATCGCAAGTAATTTAATCAACGCAAAGAGGTTTGATAAGACGCGTATTTCCGACACATCGGATATCCGTATCCCGATTTATGATGTCTACATGGCATTAGCCGACAACGCTGTGATTCGGCTGGATGATTTCTATTGTGCGGATGCAACGGATTTGGAGAGGCGCATTGCAGAATTGTTGCAGGAAAAAAGGGAGGAAGTGTCAGCGGCGTTAAGAGGAGAATTGCAGGACGGAAATACGGAATATAACCGTTTATCTGAGGAAATGCAGGAGTATGTATCTTATATTGCAGATAAAATGGGGATTATAAACGGGAATTTTCTTGACAGGGAAGACGATGTATATAAGCGGTGGAAAGATAAGAGCGGAATCAGCGTGAAAGAATTTCTTGTATATGCGATCGAGAATGGGTGGATTGCGGACGGTGTTACAGCTTCCGGGCGGGGGTATTTCACAACAGATGAAATGTATGCCTTGCTGATAGATAGTATAGAGAAGAAAGCAGCGGATGACAGCGAATTTGAGAAAATATTATTTAAATGGCTGCTGCTGGGAGAGCGTATCAGTGGAACTGACCTGTGTATGCTTTTATATGATCAGCGGATCCTGCCTGCGGAGGATGAGGATTATGAAAAATTAGTGTCCGGGGCGCTTGATGCGTTTTCCTTTATGAAAAAGAAAATTGAGAAGCTGGAGATTACGCCGGCGCAATTAGCTTTGGATCCCTGTTCTGCATCGGCGGTTGTCGTACAGCAGGATACAGGAAAGGTTTTGGCCCTTGTATCTTACCCGGGGTATGATAATAACCGTCTGGCCAACCGGATGGATTCTTCTTATTATAACAGGCTGCTGGAGGATAAGTCATTGCCGTTATATAACAGGGCGACACAGCAATTGACGGCCCCCGGATCTACGTTTAAGCCGCTTACAATTATTGCAGGGCTGCAGGAAGGGGTACTTTCTCCTGACAGTTCCGTGCTTTGCGACGGGGTGTTTGATAAAGTGACTCCCGCTTTGAAATGCTGGAAACATACCGGGCATGGCAATGTTATAAACGCCCCGACGGCATTGCAGTATTCCTGTAATGACTATTTATGTGAAATAGCGTATCGGCTGGGGACATTAAACGGTATGGAATACAGGGATAATGCGGCGTTGGAAAAACTGCAGGCGTATGCCGGGCTCTTTGGACTGGATAAAAAATCAGGTGTTGAAATTGCAGAATCACAGCCGCATGTAACGGATGCATATGGTATTCCTTCCGCAATCGGGCAGGGAACCCATAACTATGCAACGGTGCAGTTAGCGCGGTATGTAAACGCGGTGGCGTCTAAAGGGCATATTTTTCAGCTTTCCCTGATAAAGGGAACCGCAGACGGAGAGGGAGGTTTTGTGGAAAAAGCCCCGGTATTGGAGTGCGAGGTGGAATTATCGGATACCATATGGGAAACGGTCAGTTCCGGGATGGTGCAGTTCGCGCAGAATAATTCAGTTTTGCGCGATATGGGGATCGGCGTTGCGGGAAAGACCGGGACGGCGCAGGAATCAAAAGGCAGGCCGGATCATGCGTTATTTGTCGGGTATGCCCCTGCGCAGTCGCCGGAAATAACCATAGCGGTAAGGATTGCAAACGGGTATGGTTCATCCAATGCAACGGCTGTGGGGAGAAGTATTTTCAACTACTATTTCAGTTTGGAAAGCCGGGAGGATATCGTAACAGGGGAAGCGTCCCTGGCGCATAATTCGAGTACAGATTAGAGGCAGTATCAGAGCCTGAATAGAAAAACCGGGCAGGAAACAAATGGAAAAGGAAAAAGATCAGGATAAAGCGGAGGTAATTATGAAAAAGCGGAACAATTATTTGAAACTGGGATATTGGATATTTGTATGCGCAATTTATTTAACAGGCTGTGCCAAAGGACAAAGTACGGAAGAAAAGATTTTCGTGGAAGATGAAAGGAAAGAAGAAAAAACAGAACCAGGAAAAACAGAAGGTGAAGAAAAGGAGGAAAAAACGGGAGAAGGGAAAACGGAAGAAAGAACGGAAGAAGGAAAAGCAGAAGAAAGAACGGGAGAAGGGAAAGCGGAAGAAAAAACAGAAGCGGAAAAAACATGGCAGCCGGAACCGGAATCCGGAAGTGCCACAACGGAGGAAGCTGCCGAAGATACGGAGGGTAATACCAAGGGTACAGCAACGGAGCCGGAAATTTTTTATGCAGACTGGTCAGGATATTTTAATGGGCTGAATGGGACTGCAGTGATATATGATGGTTCTGACAGGCGGTACACAATATATAATGATGAGCTTGCAGAGGCCAGGCGGCCGCCGTGTTCCACTTTTAAGATTGTTTCTTCCCTGACAGCCCTGGAACATGGTATCCTTGAGCCGGAGGATTCTACCCGGACATGGAGCGGCGAGGTATTCTGGAACGGAGACTGGAACAGGGATATTGATTTTAGCGAAGCATTCCGTACTTCCTGCGTGTGGTATTACAGGCAGCTTATAGATGATATTGGGAAGGATAGGATGCAGAAGGAATTGGATAAGCTTCGGTATGGCAATTGTGATATTTCCGATTGGGAGGGGCGGTTGAATACAAACAATAATAACCGTGCTTTGACAGGATTCTGGATTGAATCGTCTTTATTGATATCCCCTAAGGAACAGGCGGAGGTAATGGAGCGGATTTTTGGTGAAAATTCGGAATACGCAGAAGAAACGCAAAATGAGTTAAAACAGGTTATGCTGGTATCGGATCAGGAGAGAAAGGATATCGCTATCTATGGGAAAACGGGAATGGGAAAGGCGGACGGTGTTGTTGTTGATGCATGGTTTACCGGGTTTGCGGAAAGCGAAGGAGGGAACCTGTACTTTTGCATACGCCTTGGAAGGACGGACGGTATGGATGTATCCAGTACTTTGGCAAAGGAAATAGCGGTGCGGCTCCTGGAAGCATACATTCCATTTTAGGGAAAGCAATTCTCAAACGTGCTCTGGAGATGGCGTCTTTCAGTGGCCCGAATTGGGATATAAGTTTGCAGCATCCCGGAAAGCTTAAGGGAAGGCATTGTGCCTTTCCCTCATTCCTGCCCGGAATTCCATAATTCTAAATCAGAGAGAATGGAAAAGGTAAGTTCTGCGGCAAGCGGGCCTGAAGCAGGTTTGCCGCTTTGGATATTTGTGGCAAAGAAGCAGGTGTGGTTATCTCTTTCCACATATCCGATGAACCAGCCGGAAGTGTTTTTTCCGTCCACTTCCTCCGTGCCTGTTTTTCCGGAAAGGGTGCCTTCGGCCGTAGAATAGAGACGGATGGAATCTTTGACAGCTTTGATATTTTCCGGTGCGAAGCCGAACTCGTTGTCATACAGTTTCCTCAGCAGCTCAACCTGTTCAACAGGAGATATTTTCAGTGATGAATTTATCCAGTAAGAAGATGTATCGCCTTCAATGATCTGGTTGCCATAGCCAATTTTTTGAATATATTTCTTTATGGATGGAAGGCTCGCCTGTCGGTCAAGCGCCTGGAAATACCATGTGACGGAATTTTGCATAGCGGATTCCAGGGTCTGGTCGGCGTTCCATAAGTCGTAAGTGTAATTTTGCCCGTTCCATGGGATCCGTGATTGTTCCGGCGTTATAATTCCGGATTCCAGGCTGAATAAAGCACTGTATATTTTAAAGGTGGAAGCAGGGGATATACGTGTAACGGCGTAATCTTTGTTGTAAATCTGCCATGCATCTTCGGCTGTATCGTATAACACAAAGCTGCCGTTGTATCCCTCAAAAATATCATTTAAGTCAATATAGGTAATATCGCGGTTCCCTTCGCCGAAATAATAGCGGTTATTTTCCGAAGCCTGTATGGAAAGCAGAGGGGCGGTCCATGACAGGAAAAACGCAAGGATGGTATAGGCAGCGGCACTATGCAGAACTTTTCCGGAAGATGCCGGATGATAATTTGAAATATTCAAAATACGTTTTTTCAGTTGCTTCATGCCTCCGCTCATTCCGGTAACAAAAGGAAAGGGTGTGAGTGACACCTTTTTTGCGAAGCGGATCAAAGTATTTCCGTAATCTTCATAGGCATCTTCGGACAACCGCTTTAATACGGAAGTGTCGCAGGCCACTTCTCTGTCATCTTTCATTTCTTTCAGCGAATACCATACAAGCGGGTTGAACCAGTATAACACACCGATAATATTCATGAAGAAATTTGCCAGTGCATCTTTGCATTTGTAATGCACAAGCTCATGCATCATCATATATTTTATGTCGTTTGCATTATAGTCTGAAATCAGATGGATCGGCAGATAGATGCGCGGCCTGAATAACCCGGAAATGACGGGTGACTTAAGGAATGCCGTACTGTAAACAGGGACAGGCTTAGCTATATGCATTTCCTCCAGACACTGGCGGTACAGTCTGCGTACGGCCGGGTTCTGCAGCGGCAGCGCGGAGTTTTTAATGCGGCGGAAGCGGAGCCTTGATTTTATAATCAGGAAAACCATTATAAAAATACCGATGCCCCACAGGGTAAACAGTATCAGTCCGATTGCGGAAGGGGCTTTCCTGCTGACCGATATACTGAAATCATTCATCCAATTTGCGGCGGCGGATTGGCCTTGGGGTACAGCCTTTTCCATAACAGTCCCAAGAGGGGCGGATGCATGTTTGGAGTTCCCGAACCATGCAAAAATATGCAGGAAGCAGGTCGGCTGAACCGGGATAAAGGGAACAGCCAGTAAGGCAAGCAATAAATACCATAGATTATAATGCATCCGGCTGGTCAGGCTTTTTTTCAGCAAATGCCTGGCAAGCAGGAGTATTCCGATAATAATACTGATAAAAATATTGCATATGAAAAATCTGATCGTAAATTCTGCCACATTGAGTTCCTCCTAATTGAGTACCGCAGCAGGTCTTTGCAGTACCACAGCCAGCGGAGAAATCCCTGTCCCAAAAGCATGGCCAGGAATTTCTCCGGGCACTGCAAAGACCTGCTGCTGAATTGAGTACCGCAACAGGTCTTTGCCTGTTTACGGTTTATTTTTGGAGAGAAGAGAACGTAGTTCGTCAATCTCGGTTTCTGAAAGGCGGTCATTGTCAATATAGGCGGACAGCATGGCTGTGATATTGCCGTCATAAAAACGGTTGAGGAAGGTGCTGCTTTCCTTCCCTATATACTCGGCTTCGCCTACCAGCGGCGTATAGACAAATACCCGGCTTTGTTTTTCATAAGAGAGAACGCCTTTGGTTACTAAGCGTTTTATCAAAGTCTGTATTGTTTTCGGGCTCCATGTTGTTGTTTTTACTAAACGGTCTGTTATTTCATTTGTGCTGATTGGAGCATATTTCCATATGATTTTCATGACTTCAAATTCAGCTTCCGAGATTTGGGGTAAATCTTTCATCTGCAGACACCTCCTAAAGTATTGTCGAGTACTTTCGGTAACTCTTTGCAGCCGCAGGGATGGGAGCAAAAGAGTTTACGGGAGTACTCTTACCAATGTAATATATTATAATGCAGGGAAAACGGGAAGTCAATAAAGGAGTTGAAGGGAAAAAATCCATTGACCGAGTAGACGTTACAGTTTACTTCCGCGCATAGGGCGTGGGAGTGAACCAATGTCATTAACTTAAGGTTTTCGGCAAAACTCAAAAGTTTAAGTTAACCAAAAACCAGGAGCCTGCTTTGCTTTCGGAGGGGCATGTCCTGTCTTTTTGCATCGTTTTGGATGGAGGTTTTACTTAACAGAAGATCGGAAAACCCAGGGGAAAATGGCCATGGATGGCCATTTTAGGCTGTGTCGGGCATGGATGCCCTTCACAGCCGACCCGGCCTGTACCAAAACATGTCATCTTCTGTTTAGTAAAACCCCATCCAAAACGATGCAAAAAGACAGGACATGCCCCTCCGAAAGCAAAACAGGCTCCGGCCTGTGAACCACACCTACTTAAGTTAATGACATTGAGAGTGAATTGTAACGAGTAGACTTGTCTCGTAAGAGGCAAGCCTACTCGACTAATCCATTTAAAAAGTGAGAATATTGTGGTAAAATGTTTTCAGAGAGGATGGAAGCGGCATCCGGGCAGTGTCCGGAAGATGCAGGCTCCGCCGCGGACGGAACCGGGGTGAAAAAGCTCATAGGAGATATCTGCGGTAATTGTCTTTTTCTCAAGCCGACGGAATCTGTGCTGCGTCTGCTGCCGGATGCAGAGAGGGCGTATCCGTATGAAGGATCCAAAACGTTGATGGTGGTAGTGGAGGATGTGGAAGATACGGAGCTTATGGCGGAAATTCTGGACGGGATGTACGCGGAACTGCCGGAACCGAAAAAGAAAAAGCGGTGAATAATGAAAGAATGGCAGATAATCTACTTGCGCGCAAAAGCAATTTGTTATAATATAAAAATGACAAATTGCTTTTTCTCTATGTCCGGTAAAATTATAAGAATAATACGGTTCTGCGTTAAAGTCTGGTAGTGTATAAGAATGCACGATGAGGAATTTATCTGGAATAAAATCATATACTCAAGACCGCCAGGATTTACCAACCTCCCCAAGGCAGGAATATGGCTGGCGGCCTTTCGTTTTACGGCATGACTGCAAATTTATCCGATATGCGGTACAGATTATGGAACAGGTATAAGGTTTGAAAGTTCCTTTCAAACTGTTTATTGGTGCAGTTTCGTAAGCGGGGCTTGGGATATGCAGGGATAAAAATATGGGTTTGGAATATATATACATAGAAACAGGGAGGGGCCAATTATGGATTTGGCAAAGTTAAGGGAAGAGATTGATGTCATAGACAGGCAGATTGTGGAATTGTATGAGCAGCGCATGGATATTTCCAGGCAGGTGGCGGAGTATAAAATCGAGACGGGCAAAAAGGTGTTTGATAAGGAGCGGGAAGAGGAGAAGTTAAAGGCCGTAAAGTCGATGGTGCATAACGGGTTCAACCGCCATGGGATTGAGGAATTGTTTGAGCAGATTATGTCGATGAGCAGGAAGCTGCAGTATAAGATGCTGAATGAAAAGGGGGCAAACGGCAGGCTGCCGTTTATCGGTGTGGACAGGCTGGAAACGGAAACGGCGAGGGTGGTGTATCCCGGTGCGGAGGGAGCTTATACGCAGATGGCGATGGAGCAGTATTTCGGGAAAGAGGTGAACAGTTTCCATGTGGATACGTTCCGGGACGCGATGATTGCCATTGATGAGGGAAGCGCGGATTTTGCAGTGCTGCCTATCGAAAATTCCACGGCAGGGATTGTGAATGAAATCTATGATATGCTGGTGGAATTTGAAAATTATATTGTGGGCGAGCAGATTATACGGATAGAACATTGCCTGATGGCGCTGCCGGGAACGGAGGTTTCGGATATACGGACGCTGTATTCCCATCCGCAGTCGCTGATGCAGAGTGCAAAATATCTGCAGAAACATGCTTCCTGGAAGCAGATCAGCATGAATAACAATGCATTTGCCGCAAAGAAGGTGGCGGAGGACGGCGACAGGACGCAGGCGGCGATTGCCAGCGCCCATGCGGCAAAGACGTATGGGCTGGAAATTCTGGAAAAGGGTGTGAACCAGTCCGGCAGCAATTCCACCCGGTTTATAATCGTGACAAACCAGAAGATTTTTTTAAAGGATGCGAAAAAAGTGAGCATATGTTTCGAACTGCCCCATAAGAGCGGTTCCCTTTATCATATGCTGTCCCATTTCATTTATAATAACCTGAATATGAATAAGATTGAAAGCCGCCCTATAGAGGACAGGAACTGGGAATACCGTTTCTTTATCGATTTTGACGGCAATCTGGCGGACAGCGCGGTAAAAAACGCATTGCGTGGGCTGCGCGAGGAGGCGCGGGAGATGAAGATTCTGGGGAATTATTGAACGGGGATTAAGAGCCTGTCTAAAATCTGCTTTTGCCAGAGGTGCGCCGCGGTTTGCGGGAGGCTTGTCCCCAATGAGGGAGGAACAGAAGCAATTTAAAGGCATGATCCGGGGAAAAAAGATACGGAGCGTATAATTATGAGGGAAAAGGAACTTATCATTTATAAGGATTTTGGGGATGGAAAACT
Organism: uncultured Lachnospiraceae bacterium; assembly: GCA_947385425.1. GTDB lineage: Bacteria > Bacillota > Clostridia > Lachnospirales > Lachnospiraceae > Kineothrix. Next base: position 12,269 of record CANDKY010000084.1, read on the forward strand.
GCTTCAGGATATGGCGTGGCTGATGGAGCATTACGAGGATAATTATTACAATGATGATTATCGTAACAGGGAGGACAAACGTTCCCTTTTTTATGACTGCATGCACAGGCTGCTGGAGATGGCGGGGCAGCATGGTTTTTACGGGAATCTGTGGCATTGCTATCTTACGGATCTTCTTGTCAATAACGAGAACAGTTACAGCATGGCATGTGAAATACGGGGAGAGGTGGAAGGCACTATCAACCGGGCGGTCCTCCATGATATTATTATATTTAAGGAATTTTACGACTATGATTTCTCCCGCATGATGGAAAGCCTGGACGCGGGATGTTTTTCCCTGATACTTTCTTATGAAAGCTGCAGGCAGGGAAGTAAGGTTTACAATACGAGGATTTGTAAAAGGATCTGTGATCTGGCGGTGAAGTTTACGCAGGATCGTTCGCCGGAGGAAATGAAAGCAACGCTGACGGAATTTTACAGGGAGTATGGAGTGGGGAAATTCGGCCTGCATAAGGCATTTCGCGTCGTCCATGACGGGCAGGGCGTGCATATTGTCCCTATTTTGAACATTGCCCATGTGCGGTTGGAGGATTTGGTCGGGTATGAGATACCCAAGAAGAAACTGACGGATAATACAGAAGCCTTTGTGGAGGGGAGGAAGGCAAACAACTGCCTGTTGTTTGGCGATGCGGGTACGGGAAAATCTTCCAGCATTAAGGCGATTGCCAATAAATATTATGACAGGGGGCTTCGCGTTATTGAGATTTACAAACATCAGTTTCAGGATTTGAATGACGTGATTGCACAGGTTAAAAACCGGAATTACAAATTTATTATTTATATGGATGATTTAAGTTTTGAGGAATTTGAGATAGAATATAAGTATCTGAAAGCAGTGATAGAGGGGGGATTGGAAAAGAAACCGGAGAATGTACTGATTTATGCCACGTCGAACCGCAGGCACCTGGTTAAGGAATCTTTTGCGGACAAAGAGGGGCGCAGGGATCAGCTTCATTCCAGCGATACGGTGCAGGAGAAGCTGTCGCTCGTATCAAGGTTTGGCGTGACGGTTTTCTTCTGTGCGCCGGATAAGAAGCAGTTCCAGGAGATTGTGCGCGTGCTGGCCGGCCGGTATGGGGTAGATATGCCGGAAGAGGAGCTGCTCCTTGAGGCCAATAAGTGGGAACTGGCGCATGGAGGGCTGTCGGGGCGGACGGCGCAGCAGTTTATTGATTATTTGCTGGGCGGAAAAAGCGGGACAGACGGAAAAGGTGGAACGGGCTGAACAGGCGTGACGGATGGAACAGGTGGAGCAGGCGGAACAGAGAGGAGAGGGGTAAATTGAAGACATTTGCGGCAATTGATGTAGGTTCTTTTGAACTTTCCATGAAAATTTTTGAGATATCCGCAAAGACCGGGATGCGTGAAATCGATCATATCATGCACCATATAGATTTGGGGATGGATACTTATGCTACCGGGAAGATCAGTTATGCACGGGTGGATGAATTGTGCCGTTATCTGAATGAATATACGCAGATTATGAAATCCTACAAGGTGTCGGACTATAAGGCATATGGGACAAGTGCGATACGGGAGACGGAAAATACTACTATTATTCTGGATCAGGTGCGGCAGAGGACGGGTATCTGCATAGAGGTAATCAGCAATCTGGAGCAGCGTTTTCTTGATTATAAGGCGATTGCTTTTAAAGGCGAAGCTTTTAACCGGTTTATTGAGAAAGGGACTGTCATTGTTGATATCGGCGGGGGAAGCATACAGTTTTCGCTTTTTGATAAGGACACGCTGATTGCGACGCAGAATATGAGGCTGGGGGTTTTGCGGATCAGGGATTACCTGAACCATCTGGATGTAGGGCGGGCGCAGTATGAATTGCTGATCGGAGAACTGGTAAATTCGCAGTTTGCGGTATTTAAGAAGCTATATCTGAAAGACAAGCAGATAACAAACATTATCATTGTGGACGATTACATTTCCCTGCTTATGCAGAAGAAGCTTTCTTCAGGGGAAATAAGCGGGCAGGCTGATGTAAAGGCTTTCCACGGGCTTATGGGGCTGCTCAGGGAAAAGACGCCGCAGGAGCTGACACGTTTTTTTGATATGTCGGAGGAAAGCATTGCCCTTTTGTATATTTCCTATCTGCTGCTGACCCGGATTATCGAGATGATGGACGCGAAGCTGCTATGGGCGCCGGGGGTTTCTTTGTGCGACGGCATTGCATATGAATATGCCCATAATAATAAGATCATCCTGCCGGAACATGATTTTGAGCAGGATATCATAGCTTGTGCGCGGAATATCAGCAAGCGTTATATGGGCAGCCGGAAGCGGGGGGAAACTTTGGAAAAGATAGCCCTGACTATTTTTGACAGCATGAAGCGTGTCCATGGGCTGGGGGCACGGGAGCGGCTTCTTCTGCGGATTGCCACACTGCTCCATGACTGCGGGAAATATATCAGCCTCGTGAACCTGGGAGAATGTTCCTACAGTATTATTATGGCGACGGAAATTATCGGTTTATCCCATGTGGAGAGGGAGATTGTGGCAAATGTGGTGAAGTATAACCATCTGGAATTTGAGTATTATGATGATATGGGGAGGCAGTCCACGCTGGATAAGGAGTCTTATCTTAAGATTGCCAAGCTGACCGCGATTCTGCGGGTGGCAAACGGGCTGGACAGGAGCCATAAGCAGAAGTTTCGGAATGTAAAGACGAGACTTCGGGAAAACGAACTGGTGATTACGGTGGAAACAAATGAGGACATTACGCTGGAAAAAGGGATGTTCAACCACCGGGCCGAGTTTTTTGAAGAGGTGTACAGTGTCAGGCCGGTTATCAAGCAGAAGAGGAATTTGTAAGCCCGCAGATCTGCTGCATTGCAAGTTGAATGTCCGTCAGCTTGCTGTGGGGTATTTGGCTTCCGGACGGGGAAAATGGTTGGGGCGGGCGGCGGCGGGAACAGCCGGGGCATAAGTTTTTACAGGGAAGGAATGAAGGAGTATGGGCAAGGAGAATAATGCAAATCAGGAAACCGGTAAATTTACCGACAGCCGGTATTATACGAACCGGGAACTGAGCTGGATTTTGTTTAATAAGAGGGTGCTGAGCGAAGCGAGGGATAAGCAGATCCCGTTGATGGAGAGGGTGAAGTTTTTGAGCATCACTGCCTCCAACCTGGATGAATTTTTCATGGTACGGGTGGCCGCGCTGAAAGATATGATGAATGCGGGGTATACGAAACCGGATATCGCAGGGTTAAAGCCGGCGGAGCAGTGGGAGCTGGTAAACAAGGCTACCCATGAACTGGTGAACCTCCAGTATTCTACATACAAGAGGTCGCTGGTGCCGCTGTTATTGGCCGGCGGGCTGCGTATCATAGAACATCATGAGGATTTGACGGCGAAGGAAATCGAATATGTGGACCGGTATTTCATGGAAAATGTATATCCGGTGCTGACGCCTATGGCGGTGGATTCCTCGCGGCCTTTCCCTCTGATACGGAATAAGTCGCTGAACATCGGCGCGCTTGTGAAGAAGAAGGAGGGGGAGGAGGAACTGGAATTTGCCACGGTACAGGTTCCGAGTGTGCTGCCCCGTATTGTGCCGATTCCGTCGGAGAAGAAGGGGGAAAAGGTGATTATCCTGCTGGAGGAACTGGTGGAGCGGAATATTGATAAATTATTCCTCAATTACAATATTGTCTGTGCATACCCGTTCCGTATCATGCGTAATGCGGATTTTACCATCGAAGAGGATGAGACGGAAGATCTGCTCAAGGAGATAGAGAGGAAATTGAAAAGGAGGCAGTGGGGACAGGCGATACGGCTGGAAGTGGAAAGCGGTATAGATAAGAGACTGCTGAATATTATCCGGGATGAACTTTTGATTAAGGATGAGGATATTTATCAGATTGACGGTCCGCTGGATCTGACTTATCTGATGAAAATGTACGGGCTGGAAGGATTCGAGGAACTGAAGGAATCCGGTTACGCTTCGCCGCAGCCGGTGCCGGAGCTTCCGGAGGACTGCGATATTTTCGAGGAAATCAGGAAACATGATATTTTGCTGCACCATCCTTACCAGACGTTTGCCCCGGTGGTGGAATTTATCCGGCGGGCGGCAAAGGATCCGGATGTGCTGGCTATCAAGCAGACTCTTTACCGTGTCAGCGGCAATTCGCCGATTATAGCGGCCCTGGCGCTGGCGGCGGAAAACGGCAAGCAGGTGTCGGTGCTGGTGGAATTAAAGGCGCGGTTTGACGAGGAAAATAATATTGTCTGGGCGAAGATGCTGGAGAAGGCGGGCTGCCATGTGATTTACGGGCTGGTGGGCCTGAAAACCCACAGCAAAATAACGCTGGTAGTCCGGAAGGAAGAGGACGGGATACGCCGTTACGTGCATTTAGGGACGGGAAATTATAATGATGCAACGGCGACGCTGTATACGGACGTGGGGATGTTCACCTGCAGCAGGCCGATCGGGGAAGATGCAACGGCAGTGTTCAATATGCTGTCCGGCTACTCGGAGCCGCGTTCCTGGAACAAGCTGGCGCTGGCCCCGCTCTGGCTGAAAGATAAGTTCCTGTACCTGATCGGCAGGGAAGCGGAACATGCCAGGGCAGGGCGCCCCGCGCATATCATAGCGAAGATGAATGCGCTCTGCGACAGGGATGTGATTGCGGCTTTGTATGAGGCGAGTGCGGCAGGGGTGAAGATCGAGCTGATTATCCGCGGGATCTGCTGCCTGAAAGTAGGGATACCCGGCGTGAGCGAGCATATCAGTGTCCGTTCCATCGTGGGGAACTTCCTGGAGCACAGCAGGATTTTCTATTTTGAGAATGACGGTGTGCCGGAGATTTACTGCGGCAGCGCGGACTGGATGCCCCGGAACCTGGAACGGCGTGTGGAAATTCTGTTCCCGGTGGAACAGCCGGATCTGAAGGAAAGGGTTATGCATATCCTGGAAGGGGAATTAAAGGATACGGTAAAGGCGCACGCGCTGAAAAGCAGCGGCGCTTATGAAAAGGTTGACAAACGCGGGAAACCGGTTTATAATTCCCAACTGGAATTTTCGCTGGAAGCGAAGGATGCGGCCCGCCTGAGCCAGGCGGCGGTGAATGACAGGGTGTTTATACCGGAGATACACCACCAGTAGGAAAGGGAAGGGCTGCTTGGGGAAAGGGATAAGTTATGCGTATTGTTTTGGCATCGGCATCGCCGAGGCGTAAGGAATTATTGGCACAGATTGGGCTGGTTTACGAGACGGTGCCAAGCAGAGTGGAAGAGAAGATGACGGAGACACGGCCGGAAGGGGTAGTGCTGGAATTGTCTTCGCAGAAAGCGGAGGATGTATTTGGCTGTCTGGAGGCAGTGGGGGAAGCCTTGCTGGTGATTGGGGCGGATACTGTGGTGGCGCTGGACGGAACGGTTATGGGAAAGCCCCGGGATGAGGATGATGCCTGCCGGATGCTGGAAAAGCTGCAGGGAAAGACACATCAGGTGTATACGGGAGTGTCGCTTTGCGGGAAAAGGGAAGACGGGCAGGTTTTCCGTTCCTCCTTTTACGAAAAGACGGAGGTGGTTATGTATCCCATGACGCAGGAAGAGATAAAAGCGTATGTGGCTACAGGGGAGCCGATGGATAAGGCCGGCGCATATGGCATTCAGGGGCGGTGCGCCGCTTTTATCGAGAGGATAAACGGGGATTATAATAATGTGGTCGGCCTGCCGGCAGGCAGGCTGTACCAGGAGTTAAAGAAATACAGGATATGGGATGGGGAAACAGACAAGGAGCCGGAAAATGAGTGAGATAAAGTTGGTTGCAAGCGATATAGACGGAACCTTAATCCAGGATTCTACGCCGGATTTGTACCCGGAGATGGTTACGGCGATACGGAAGATGGCAAAACAGGGGATTTTGTTTTGTGCCGCCAGCGGGAGACAGTATTGGAGTATCCGGAATGTATTCCGGGATGTCGGCGAAGAGTTGGTTTTCCTGGCGGAAAACGGCGCGCAGATAAGGTATCGGGATGAGGATATCCGGCTGATGCCTATGAAAAGGGAGTATGCGGAAGGGATTATTAAACAGTTGCGGCAGTATTACGATACCTGCGATATTGTCGTATCGACACCGGAAGAGAGCCTGGTAGAAAGCAAAAAGAAAGATTTCCTGGATCTGCTGACTTATGGCTATCACAATAAGTTCAGGCTGGTGGAAGACGTGCTGGCAGAGGATGCGGTGATTATCAAGATTGCCGTTTACCGCAAAGACAGTATCCGTGAACTGGGGGAAGGGACTTTGATCCCGGCCTGGAGGGAACGGGTAAAGGTATGTATGGCAGGAGAAGAGTGGGTGGATTTCATGGACGCTTCTGTGGATAAGGGCCATGCTTTGGAATTTATCCAGGACTATTTCCATATTAAGAAGGAAGAGACGATGGCATTCGGCGACAATGACAATGATATTGGCATGATGGAGGCCGCAGGGGAAAGCTATGCCGTGGAGAATGCCAGGCAGGAAGTGAAAGCGGCAGCTAAGAATGTCTGCCCTTCCTATTTGGAAAAAGGTGTGTATCAGATCGTAAAAGACTTGATTGTCAGCTAAGGACGGTATATATTTATAATAGAGCGGGAGGACGGGGAACTAAAAACAGCGACAGGCCGCCTAAGTGCCCGAAAAAATTGCCGGCCATGTATTAAGGCCGGGAAATTTTCCGCAGGAGAAGGTACTGCAATGGCCTGTTGCGGAACTATAAAACAGCAACAGGCCGTTGAAGTGCCCGGAAAAATTGCCGGCCATGTATTAAGGCCGGGAAATTTTCCGCAGGAGAAGGTACTGCAATGGCCTGTTGCGGAACTATAAAACAGCAACAGGCCGTTGAAGTGCCCGGAAAAATTGCCGGCCATGTATTAAGGCCGGGAAATTTTCCGCAGAAGAAGGTACTGCAATGGTCTGTTGCGGAACTATAAAAAGGAGGAATTGGGGATGCATGAGTATGATGATGCGGTATTGGAATGTTTTTTGAAGAAACAGGGGCAGTTATTTCCGGAGAAGGTAGCCAGGTCGCCGGAGGAAGCGGAAAGCTTCCTGGACGAATGTATGGCTGTTGTGGTGGACTCCGTGCGGGAGGTATGGGAGTACTTCGAGGAAGCCGGGCTGGATATGGAAGGTGCGGATGAGGAAGGGATCCTGGAAGCGGATGAAGTGTTTGAGGTGGGGGATGGAAGGTATTTAATTGTCGAAGCGTGAGAAAAAGTATCTTTAGAGCGTGTTTGAAAAATGCTTTCCCTGAGATGTGCGTCACAATTTGTGGGAG
>CANDKY010000085.1 GCA_947385425.1 uncultured Lachnospiraceae bacterium
TGCGTTTGACAGCATTTTTTTCTTAAGTTAATGACATTGGGAGTGAACTGTAACGATGGGGTCTAGAGCGTGTTTGAAAAATGCTTTCTGCTAGATGTCCGTCACAATTTGGCGCAAATATCACGCAAAGTGGTGAAGCGGTTACACCGCGTACAGATGGCGGGAATGATTTTTCAAACACGCTCTAGCGGGGAATGCTGTAAATTCAGCGTTTTCAGCTCGTTTAGGAGTTCAAAATAAGAGAGATTTTAAAAGCCTATTGAGAAAAACTCTTTTTCAGCGTATACTGTTATCAATGGGAGATTCTTTCCCATGGGGAAGAATCTCCCATGGAAGAAAGGAATTTTCATCATGGGAAAAATAGATACTATAACAAAGGAATATATGGAGAATCCGGTTGTCTTTGCCGATGCGTTTAACCAGTTTTTATACCATGGAAATCAAAAGATCGACCCTGCCCAGCTAACAGAACTGGACACTACGGAGATTGCGATTCCTTATGGAGGAAGCGGTGCAGGTGTACCGGAGCAGAAATATCGGGATGTACTGAAGCTACTGTATGCAATGACGGACGGCAGGACAACATATTGTATCATGGGAATCGAAAATCAGACGGAAATCCATTATGCCCTTCCGGTCAAGAATGGGGTTTATGATTTTCTCCAATTGTCCCACCAAATCAGCGAGGCCGCCAATGCTCACAGACAGGCTATGAAGGAATCAAAATCAGAACAGCCAAATAATCTACAGGAAAAAGAAGAACCAACAGACGGCGAGTTTCTAAGCGGCTTCTGGAAGACAGACCGCCTTATCCCTGTTGTTACCCTTATCATATATTTTGGCTCAGACAGTTGGGACGCACCACTCTCTTTGAAAGAAATGTATTCCAACACTGACAGCGTAATTTTAAAGCATGCGCCAGACTACCATGTAAACCTCATTGCTCCAAGGGAGATGTCAGATGATGAAATCAACGAATTCCACTCAAACCTACGGGAAGTGATGCTTTACATCAAGTATTCTAAAGATAAGAAAACCTTGAATAAAATTGTAAAAGAAGACATAAAGTTCCAAAGCATGGAAAGACAAGCAGCTGAAGTAATAAATATTGTTACGGGATCTAAGCTGAAATATCCCAAAGGGAAAGGAGATGTGAATATGTGTTTGGCAATTCAACAGATGCGAGAAGAAAGCGAGATTAAAGGTGCGGTAGAGGCATATAAAGACTTAGAAGTATCTCTGGCAGACACAATAAAACGGATTGCAAAAAGATTCCATTTATCTGAAAGTGAATCCAATGAAGCAGTAAAACAGTATTGGTAAGAAGGCAGGGGCGTATTTAGGTATGAACGCCCCCTTTGCACGATATTAAGACCAATTAGTCTTGACCATTTGGTCAGCCAAATTCAGGTTACATAGCCCTAAGGAATCCACCATTCTGATACCCCCCCCTTAGGTCAAAGCCCACTATGCGCCCTTCATTTGGCAAAGCATATATGCTTTTAATCTCCCACAAATTGTGACTCACATCTGTCGGAAAGCATTTTTCATACACGCTCTAGAAAACACCTCCTCCAGAGACACATTTTCCCCGCTGCTCAGAATAATCAGATTTTTCTTCCGCCCCGTCAGGGTCAGAAAACCATCCCCATCCAGATACCCCATTTCTCCTGTAGCACAGAAATTTTAACGCAGCAATGGTGCGGAACAGGCAGAACAGAAAACAAAAAAGCTGCCGAAGCAGCCTTTTTATCATCTATACACCCCTGATTTTTCAAACACGCTCTAGCATGCAACTGCCAACCGCGACATAAACTGCTCGAAATTAGCGTTGTAACCAGAATAAGTTACCGTTAAAACCTGGCTAAAATCAAGCCCGAAGACGCCAACAATCGACTTTGCATCCACTGCATATCTATTATATGCAATATCAACATCGAAATCACACTTCGATGCGGCATTCACAAAGTCTTTCACTTCATCGGGCTTTAGCATTATTCTTCGTTTCATCATAACTACACCACCCTTCTGTAAAAAACAACCCGTGTCTGTCCATTTGCTGATAGTAATCCAGATCCGATTTTTCCTTTGGGACAGTTACACATTTTCCTGCTATGTCTGTATTATAGCCAAAATTTTGCAAAAGTAAAGCAAATTTTTATCCCCGGGTTATGCGGCATTTTTCAGAATTATACAAAAGTTTTCAATCTGCCTGCAAAATGATTCCTCCGCCTTGAAAATTTTGTAGGAATGCACAATCCCCGCGTCACTTCTTTTTCCATACAGGCCACATATTAGCAATTATTCCCCAAATTCCACCATATATTCTTGGAACCACAGCGGAAGCATATTCCGCTGCAGTTTTAGGTTTTTCCGTTCTTTTATCGCTATTCTTTTGCAAAAAAATTGGAACAGCTCCTGATACTTCTCCTCCTCCGCCGCATATTCCTCAAATTTTTCCATCCCGGTTTCCATATCGGACACAAGATACCATTCTCCGGAAGCCGGGTGGACTGCAAATATTTTCCGCTTCTCATCATAAATCATAAAATTAAACAGAGGGAGCCTGTCCGCAAAATGCGGCATCAAAAAAGTTATGACATTATTCTTCGGCCCTATTTTTGCAAACAAAGTGCCGCCCTCCAATTCCTTGAAACGGAGGAATTCCTTCCAATGGTGCGCCTCATTCTTTACATTCCGTGCCAGCTCAAATACCTTGTGTACATAAGGATCTGCCAGGTTCCCCATCACCTGCCGCCCGTCCTTCATCTTAAAGCCGCAAACAACGGTTTTATATACCGCTTCCCCCTTCCCCCCATCCTGTGACGCAAGCGCACAGCATATTTCCACATAAGCCTCCGGCCCAAGACGGCGCTCCACGGTTGCCGCCACCCGCAGCGACTTCTCCTGATCCGGCGCGATATGATGATATACTGCAAAAAGGCGAAGGTTGTCTTCCTCCCCTATCTGGATATGTATGGAATCATGAGACTTACGCAGCGCATAAGCTTCAAAAATCCCGGTAAAAATCCCCTCCGGCGAATCCTCACAAATCAAATAATATTCCTCCATATATACCCTCCGTCTTTTGGCCTGAAAAAACACTCCCACCATCTGCACGCGCTGTAACCACTTTGTCCCTCCCGCCATCCTACATCTGTCCCCATACCGCTTTTTTCACATCCTCCTGCCCCGGCGGCAATGGGAAACCCATATCGTCAAACAATGACAGTTGCTTATACGTGACCCCGTCCTTATCAAAAGGCAGTTTTTCCTTCACATTCAGCAGATTCCTTGTAATATAGTCCTCTTCCATCTTCGTGCGGTACATCATCTGGCCTCCGCAGGTGATAAAATACAGCGCCCTCTTCAACACTACGCCAATCTTTTTCAGGTCTTCAAACCGCAGTGCGCTGTTACGCCTTGCACGCACTATCCGCTGCGCGCTCTTCACCCCTACCCCCGGTATCCGGAGAAGCATCCGGTATTCCGCCCGGTTCACTTCCACCGGGAACAGCTCAAGGTGCCTGAGCGCCCAATCCGCTTTCGGATCCAGCAGGATATTAAAATTCGGCCTCTCCTCGCTCAACAGCTCGCCCGCCTTAAATCCGTAAAACCGCAGCAGCCAGTCCGCCTGGTACAGCCTGTGTTCCCGCAATAACGGCGGCCCGCCGGGCAGCGCCGGAAGCTCTTTGTCCTCATTGACATTCACAAAGGCGGAATAAAATACCCTTTTCAGCCCGAATTTCTCATACAGCCCCTCCGCCACGCTCATCAACTGGTAATCATTCTCCGGCGTCGCCCCGACAATCATCTGCGTGGACTGCCCCGCCGCCACGAAACGCGGCGCATTGCGGTACAGCATAATTTCATTTTTATTGACCTGGATCCCGTTCTGTATCTGCCTCATCGGCGCCAGGATATTCTTCCTGTGCTTATTCGGGGCCAGGCGGCGCAATCCTTCCGCCGTGGGCAGTTCCAGGTTTACGCTCATCCTGTCCGCCAGAAACCCGGCTTTTTGGACAAGCATCGGGTCAGCCCCGGGAATCGCCTTCACGTGGATATACCCCTGGAACCGGCACTCCTTCCTCAGCTTATAAATCGTCTGGCAGATAAGTTCCATCGTATAATCCGGGCTGTGCAGTATCCCCGAACTCAAAAACAACCCTTCAATATAATTCCGTTTATAAAATTCCATCGTCAAGGTGCACACTTCATCCGGGGTAAAAGAAGTCCGCGGCACGTCATTAGACCTCCTGTTCACACAATACTTACAGTCATAGATACATTCATTGGTAAACAAAATCTTCAAGAGGGAAATACACCGACCGTCCGCGCTGAAAGAGTGGCATATTCCTCCCGCCAGCGTATTCCCCATGCCCCTGCCGTCCCCCCTGCGGTCTACACCGCTGGAAGTACAGGCCACATCATATTTTGCGGCATCTGTAAGTATCCCCAGCTTTTCCATGATATCCTGTGCTTCTGCAACCTTGAACTGTACCATCTCGCCCACCCCGCACCATAACGAACATTTGTTTGAATCCATAATAGCATAAAGCAGAACCTTTTTCAACCCTTTTTTGCAAACATTTGTTCTTTTAGGAGCCGACACGGTTACAGTCCGCCCACTGGTACCCCATCTGTTTTTTTGCATTATTTTGAATAATAGTTTTCCTTAACAGAAGATTCTCAAACTCAGGGGAAAACACACAATTTCAGCCATGAATACCGCGATAACCAGGTGCATATGCACACCCGGAATATCCGCAGCACACATGGCTGAACGGCTGCCCGATGGAATATTAAGCCTTTTTCCCCAACTCCTCCTCAATCCGGTCAAAAAGCGCCGCACAGTCCGCCGTCATCTTCCACGGAGCTGTATCGCTCTGGACCTTCCCGGCGCGGATACAGTCCACCGCTTCCCTGATTTCGTAAGTAAAACCATTTTCCGTAACCCGATCCAGAAAATGTTCCGCTAACATCCCCTCTTTATCATACAATAAGGCTTCGCTCCCATGATGGGGCAAAGGCAGAACAATCCGTCCCCCGCTCCCATATACCGCCAGCCTGTCATCCATGGGCGCAACGATACTGGCGGTCAGCGACGCCATACAATCCGGATACTGCAGCACCACATGATCCGTTACATCCACGCCTGTCTCCCCCCGCATCACCGCCACCTGGATATCAGCCGGATCCTGCCCCATCAGGAAAGAAACAATCTCATAGGCATACACAGTCACATCATATGCGGCGCCGCCTGCCACCTTCTTATTAAAAAAGCGGTTCTCCGGATTTTTCTCCGCCAGAAAGCCTATCTCAAAATCAGTGTAAGTTATCTCCCCGATACGCCCCTCCGCAATCCATTGCTTCGCTTTTTGTACCGTCGGCAAAAAGCGGCTCCACATCGCCTCCATAACGAAAACCTTTCTCTTCCCGGCCTCCGCAAACACCTTTTCCGCTTCACGGCTTCCCGTAAACATCGCTTTTTCACACAACACCGGCGTATTATGCTCCATACAGAGCATCGACAGCCGGAAATGATCACTCGGCAGCACCGCGATATACACACCGTCCGGCTTCTCCTGCTCCAGCATCTCCTCATAATCCCCATAAGCATGGCCGATACCATTCCTTGCCGCAAACTCCTGCGCACGCTCCACAGACTTGCTGGCAACCGCCGTTACGGCAACATCCGGCAGCCTGCTGACCGCATCACAAAACTTATTGGCAATATGGCCTGCCCCCATAATGGCAAAACGAAATTCTCCCATAACATCCTTCCCTTTCCTGTCATAGATTTTTTCCATAGTGTTCCCTATTTCTGAACAATCAGTTTCTCAATATAAACTATATCATAACATAACCCCGAAAATAAAAAAAGAAAAAAATCTCCCCCGAAATTACCGTCCGGCCCCACACCATCTGCCCCGCAACGGCTCCACATCCGCTTTTGGCCGCTTATGTTTCTGTTCAAAGCCCAAGGGCCGGCGCCGGACTGCCAACAATTTATAATGGATAAAAACCACTTGCAATCTCCCCCAAAAAGAGTTTAAATAAGAAGGAACCTATTTGAAACAAAGTGAGGACAAAACAAAAATGACCAACTTAAAAATACCCAACGATTACCAGTCTGCCCTGAACCTGCATGACACGCAGATTGGCATTAAGACCGTGAAGGATTTCTTCCAGAACCTGCTGGCACAAAGGCTGCACCTCCTGCGAGTATCAGCCCCCCTGTTCGTAACTCCAGGCTCCGGGCTGAACGACAACTTAAACGGAGTGGAACGCCCTGTCACCTTCGGCATCCGCGAACAGGGGGAAGCCGAAGCCGAGATCGTCCACTCCCTTGCGAAATGGAAACGCTATGCCCTGAAAAAATACGGCTTTTTGGCAGGCGAAGGGCTTTACACTGACATGAGCGCCATCCGCCGGGATGAGGAAACCGACAACATCCACTCCATTTATGTCGATCAATGGGATTGGGAAAAAATCATTACCAAAGAGGAACGCAACCTGGATACCTTAAAAGACGTAGTCCGCACAGTATATAAAGTACTGCGCAAAACGGAAAAATACCTCGCCATCCAGTATGACTACATAGAAGAAATACTTCCCCATGACATTTTTTTCATTACCACAAGGGAACTGGAAGAAATGTTCCCCGAATACAGCCCGAAGGAACGGGAATATTACATCAGCAAGGCCAAAGGGGCCGTCTGCATCATGCAGATCGGGGATCTGCTGGAATCCGGCGAAAAACATGACGGGCGCGCGCCGGACTATGACGACTGGTCGCTGAATGCCGATATCGTAGTATATTATCCGCTCCTGGATATTGCACTGGAATTATCCTCCATGGGCATCCGGGTAGACAAAGAATCCCTTCTTTCCCAGTTGGAAAAAGCCGGCTGCCCGGAGCGTGCCGCTCTGCCGTTCCAGCAGTCCATTATTAAGGAAGAACTCCCTTACACCATCGGCGGAGGTATCGGCCAGTCACGTATCTGTATGTTCTTCCTGCGCAAAGCGCACATCGGCGAAGTCCAATGCTCCCTCTGGCCGGAAGACGTGATGAAAAAAGCGGCGGAAACAGGACTGCAGCTATTGTAAAAGGAATAAGCTTTGCGCTTTTTATTTACTGCTTATGCCGCAAATGCGTACGCTCCTGTCCCCAGCATCTGGAAATCCCTGAATTGCCGGAGGAAATGCCCGCACTGTACGACAAGTAAAAAGTGCCAAACGCCCTTGCGGATGAAAAACCTTCTGTGTTCTTCTTTAAGGCGGCGCATGAAACGCAAGCGGACAGGGGGATGATGCCCCCCTGCCCGCTTATTTTTTTAATGCCCAAATACGGTACCTAAGTGCCGGCGTCTCTCCATCAGCCCATATCCCCGTTTATCCGGAATACCCCTGCATCCCGGCGCTTTCCCACCCCTTCTTAAGCCCAAGGTAAAACAACACCGACATAACCGCGGCCACACTCCATCCCACCGGCCATGACATCCATATACCCGTGGAACCGAACCGTGCCGCAAGTATAAACGCCAGGACCACACGCAGCACCAGATCGGTAAACGTGGAAGCCATAAACTGCTTCATCGCCCCCGCGCCGCGCAGAATACCGTCCGCCACCAGTTTCACGGAAATGACAAAATAGAAAGGGGATACAATCCGCAAAAACACTTCCCCGGTATGTAAAGCCACCCCGCTTTCCTCCCCCATAAACAGCCGCACCACACTTCCGCTGAACAGGAAAAACACAGCAAAGAAACAGACCACAATTACTATGGTCAGCTTAAGCCCTGCAAGAAACCCCTCCTTCACCCGGCCTGCCTTCCCGGCGCCCAGATTCTGTGCCGTAAAGTTGGAAATCCCGTTCCCCAGCGTTGTAAAGCTGGTAATGGCAAAAGTATTCAGCTTCACTGCCGCCGAATATCCCGCAATCACGGACGAACCATAGCTGTTTACCAGCCCCTGTATAAATATGTTCCCCACAGATACAAAACTCTGCTGCAAAATGGAAGGAACCGCTATCTGGCTGATCCTGCCCAGCATTTTCCAGGAAAACAATTCCGCCTTTTCCTCCGTCCGTATCCCGTCCAGCCTTTTTTTCATCGTAAACAGCGCCAGGATACACGCAATCCCCTGCGCAATAAAAGTCGCCCACGCCACACCTGCCACGCCCCAGTGGAAACCGGCCACAAACAGATAATCCAATACGATATTCCCGAGAGAAGACGCGATCAGGAAATAAAGAGGCGTTTTCGAATCCCCCAATGCGGAGAAAATCCCCGTCGCCGCATTATACAGGAAGAGGAACGTAAACCCGCCGATATATATTTCCAGATAAAGGGCACCGTCTGCAAAAATATTTTCCGGCGTGCGTATCATCACCATCAGCGCCCCCGTACCAAACACCCCCGCCGCCGTCAGTGCCAGGGACAGCGCAAAAGCGGTCAGCAATGTCGTATATACTGCCGTCTTCATCTCCCTGTATTTCTTCGCCCCGAACAGATTGGAAATCACTACCGAACAGCCGATATTGCTGCCCACTGCTATCGCCATAAATATCATCGTGATCGGATAGGACGCCCCCACTGCCGCCAGCGCATCCTCCCCCGCGAAACGCCCCGCAATCATACTGTCCGCTATGTTATAAAGCTGCTGGAAAATAACACTGACAAACATAGGGATCGTAAACTGCCTCAAAACCTGCCCCGGAGAACCTTCCGTTAAATCTTTTACCATTTTTCCTCCCATTCCTTTCTGTGATTTTCAAATCCGTATCTGTCTTCTGTACCGTTGGTATTATACTACTTTTGCAAACATAAATACAATTAATATTTACTATATCAGCTATCATTTCCCCTTATGGGATTACTCCCGGGGTTACTCCCTTCCATACGCGGAGCATGCGCCGGCTGGCGAACCAATGCCATTCATTTTTAAGCTTTCCGTAGTGCGGCAAACCGTATACCTCGATCCAGGCCATTGAAAGTTCCCGCTTAGAGCCTGTTTAAAATCTGCTTTTCGCCAGATGTGCGCCACAGTTTGTGAGGGGCAAAGATCTCGCAAAATGAGGTGTACAGATGGTGGAAATGAGATTTTAAACAGGCTCTTAGGCACCGTATTGGGGTACAACACTGCATGTAGTATAAAGTACCGTTGCGCCTGCTGACAAGTCAAGATGTATCACTTATTTTTCAAACACGCTCTACGCACGCCCGGATAAGATAATCCCTCTATACAAACCCGTTTCCGCGTAGTAAAATAAAGAAAAGCTGTAGGAAAAGTTCCTTAAAAGCAGAAACTCCGCGGCCGGATAAAAAAGCGTATCCCGCCGTTGATTCCGGCGCGTCCCGCAACGCGCAGACAGGCAAAAGAAAATGAAAATTACGAAACTGAAATGCCCCGCCTGCGGCGGCGATCTGAAAATAGACAACGAACACCAGAATTTCGCTGTCTGCGAATACTGCAACAGTTCCTTCGCCCTGGAATGGGATCATGAGAAGGCGACACTGTCCGGACAAACCTCCTGGCAGCCGCCCCGGAATACTGCAACCGGATGGGAAGCCGGCGGCTGGAAAAGGCTTCTGGCTGTGGTTGCCGGCCTCCTTCTCATTATTTCCCCCTCCGCCATCTCCATTTACCACCGATGGCAGAGAGCCCATAGCATCCCCCGGACTCCGGCCGCCACCCCTTCCTTTACGGTGCCGCCCCAGCAAAGCGCCCTGGATTCCGAAATATATTTTGAGGAAAACGCGCCGGAAGAACAGGAGCAGGAAAAAGCTCCCCTTGCCGGAGCCCTGGGAATCCTGGCAGAAACGGTATTCGGCAAACCCGCGGATCAGATCACTGACAGCGAACTTGCAAAAATCCAATGGATAGAAACAGCCAGCGACTGGGATTACCTGCAGATCGGTTACAGTTTTTCCAACCCTCTGGAAGAAAAAAACGCGGAACTGACTTGGCTGTCGCTTTCCGATGATTTATCCCTCGGGAAAGAATGCCTGAACCGCTTTACCGGCCTGAAAAAACTGAATATACAAAACCACCTGACGCAGAGCGATATCGGCGGGCTTTCTCTGGAAAGTATAGGCTGCTATGCCTCCTCGCCGGAGGAAATAGCCGCCCTTTGCACTGATGTTTCAAATATGAAGGAAATCCGTCTAAACGCGGGCGCCGAAACCCTGGACGGGCTGGATCGGTTCCAAAACCTGGAAACCCTCTACATAGACAACATTGATTCTCCCGACATCAGCCAGATCGTAAACCTGCCCTCCCTGAAATCACTGACTCTGGAATACTGCGACAGCCTCTCCGACTTTTCCGTATTCCGTGTCATGGATTCCCTGGAAGAGCTGGATGTGGAATCAGAGAACCTGAAATCCCTGGATTTCCTTCCCGCTATGCAAAGCTTAAAGAAACTGCGTGTGGCGGATGCCGGCATTCTGACGCTTTCCGGTCTGGAAGATCTGACGGAACTGGAAACCCTTACCATCGAAGACTGCAGCAACCTGAAAAACATGGAAGCCGTGGAAAACCTCACCGGACTGCAGGAATTGTACCTGGAGCTTCCCTATGACTGCCCGCAGCCGGATCTCAGCAAACTGACACAGCTTTCCAGGCTGGGGCTTTCCCAGTTTGAAGACTGCGCTTTCCTGTCCGGTATGACGGAACTGACTTCCCTGTCCCTGTCAAACTGCGCTTTGGAAAATACCGTGTCTCTGTCAAACCTGGTCAAAATGGAAGAGCTGTCCTTAAGAAATTACAGCAGCCTTGGACAGCCCATCGGGTTCCTGTACGGTTTTCCGTCCTTAAAAAAACTGAATCTGGCAGGTGTAGCGACCTATAACGATATTTCCGGCATTTTCAATATCCCGACCCTGGCTTACCTGAATATGAACGGCATGGAATGCGAAATCGCTTTCGACAGGATAAAGGACAACCCCTCCCTGACGGAACTGCATATGGACGGACTCCTTCTGTATGAAAATGTAAATGTATCCGGAGGCGGGGGCATTTATTCCGTTGGATGGGATGATGTGACGCTGGATGACCATACCGGTTTCCTCTCCCACTTTCCGTCGCTGGCAATATTAAGCATAGCGGAAAATGAACTGACGGACATCAGTTTTGCGGAAAACCTGCCCCTGCTGGAACAAATCGATATTTCCGATAATTTTGTAACCGATTTGAAACCGCTTTCCGGGCTTGGCAAGTTAAAGGCCGTAACCTGCACCGGGAACCCAGTTTCTAATTACCGTGTACTCGACGACAAAGTAACGGTTATCAGTGAATAATGCAGTGGAACCCAACGTCCCCTGACGCAGATTGGTACAGAGTTTGATGATGAGCCTGCAATGCCCTTCATCAAACTCTGTACTTCACGGTTTTTCCTTTATTCTTCCGGCTGCGCGGCCATAGCCATCGTTTCCACAGTCTCCGCTATATCCGGCCCCTGTCCTGAAACTTCGGCATTCTCCGCCACTTCCTGCGGATCGTCGTACTCTTTTTCCTCCTTTTCTTTCCAGAGACTGTCATATTTTTCCCTCTTCTGCCGCCGGGCCATGGCGCCGATGCTCTTTGCCGTCTGGTACAGATCGTTATCAAACTCCATCAGCTTCTTTTCATCCGCTGCCGGCACAATCGCACCCTTCATAATACGGCGCGCCACTTCCATAAGCTTCCCCATATCGGCCGCATACTCCTTCGCCGCATCCCCCTGCTGTTCGGCTACCGTAGCATTCCAGTGTGCACAGTACTGATCCGCCAGTTTATCCAGATACTCCTGATACTCTGTCTGCTTTTCATCCAGTGCATCCAGGGTCAGTTCCAAAGTCGCCGCCTCCGATGCATACTTTTCCTGATCTTTCGGCGAAGCCTCCATCCTTTTCCTGGCTTCCTCCAATTTCCTGGACACTATTAACTTCTGCTCCCGGTATTCCCTTACCTGTTCCCTGTAAATCTGCTGCGCTTCTCCAATTTTCATTCCCGTCCCCTCCTATTCCGGTACCGTTTCCGCCCCAGCCTATTCCTTTTTCACAATTTTTACAATCCGGCTCGTACCAAGACGGTCTGCGCCCAGCGAAAGAAACTTTTCCGCATCTTCCATGGAAGAAATACCGCCCGCCGCCTTCATTTTTACCCCCGGCCCTATGTTCTCCGCAAACAGCGCGATATCGTCAAAGGTTGCCCCGGCACTGGAAAATCCGGTGGAAGTTTTGATATAATCCGCCCCGGCATCCGTCACAATCCGGCACATTTTCACTTTTTCCTCCTCCGTCAGCAGGCAGGTTTCGATGATGACTTTCAATATCCTCCCACCGCATGCCGCCTTTATCGTACGGATCTCGTCCTCTATCATCTCATATTTTTTATCCTTCAGCCAGCCGATGTTAATCACCATATCAATTTCGGACGCACCATTGGCAATAGCTTCCCTCGTCTCAAATTCTTTCGTCCCTGTCGTCGAATTTCCGTTCGGGAAACCGATAACCGTACAGACCGCCATCTTCCCCTGCATATAATCATATGCCTGCTTCACATAACACGGCGGAATGCACACGGATGCCGTCTGATACACAATTGCATCGTCGCAAATCTGCCGGATCTCTTCCCAGGTTGCCGTCTGCAGCAAAAGTGTATGATCCACATGCCTCAAAACTTCACTCTTATCCATATCCTTTCTCCTTCTTTCATATACTTTATACTTCTTAAAGCAAGACTATACCCCCGCCGCATCCCTTTTTATTAATTCACGGACTGCCTCCACCGCTACCTGGACAGCCATATCCGTATCATGCACTACCGGATTCTCCAGTCCCAGTTTTTCCCTTTCCTGGTTTGCCACCACCAGAAAGCAGGAACCGGCCCTTACCCTAAGGCTGCTGGCCACAATAAACAATGCCGCCGATTCCATCTCGGACGCCAGGCAGCCCAGCCTTTTCCACGCCTCCCACTTATTGAGCAGTTCATAACTTACCGGTTTTGTCTCCGGCTCGTGCTGCCCGTAAAAGGAATCCTTGCACTGCACTACCCCTGTATGGAAAGGATACCCCTTCTTGCCGGCCGCCGCAGCCAGCGCATTCGTTACCGCAAGATCCGCTACCGCCGGGAATTCCACCGGCGCATATTCTTTGCTTGTCCCTTCCATACGGACGGCGCCCGTGGCAATCACAATGTCACCGCTTTTTACTTCCGTCTGCATACCGCCGCACGTCCCGATACGTACAAAGGTATCCGCGCCGCACCGGTACAGCTCTTCCATCGCAATCGATGCCGACGGCCCCCCTATCCCGGTAGAAGTCACGCTCACTTTCACACCGTCCAGCGTCCCCGTGTATGTTATATATTCCCTGTTATCCGCTATCAAAACCGGATCGTCAAAATACTGCGCAATCTTCACACACCGCTTCGGGTCGCCGGGCATGATAACATATCTGCCGACCTCCCCCTGCGCTACCTGTATATGATACTGCCGGCCTGCATCCTCCGAATAATTCTTCATATTAATCCTCACACTCCTTTTCAAAAGCTTATCCATCCCGTTTTCCAAAGACGCTTCATGCAACGGGTCATATAACCCGTATAATTCCTCCGGCCTGATTTTATTTACCAGTTCCTTAGAAGGAATGCCGTATTTCCATTGCATACATGTATAAATGTCGGCCATCCATTCCAATACAAACTCATCATAATCCCTGCTTATTCCTGCCTCCGGATCTATACTCCATCCCATTTTCCCCAAAATCTGCTTCGGCGTTTTATTCAGGTACAGAGGATTCCCCATATCCATATACTCCCGGTACTCACACTCCATGTACTGTGTGATAACCGCAAACACCTCCTGGCAGTTCCGGGCAATCAGCTTAAAAAGATACCTTATTTTCGTTTTCATGCTGTCCAGATAAATAATGTCATATGCCGGCGTCCTCATAAAATTTCCCTTCCTTCCGAAAAATCAGATTATGCTGGATAGAATATCTTGCCGTAATCCCCGGCACATCATATCCTTCCAGCAAAATCGCCTTCATCCGTCCTGACAGGAAACGGTTTACTTCACATCTGGCCTGATAATCTGACTGCCTGTCCCTCTCCTGCAAAGTAACTGTTTTTGACTCTATCCACGTTATATTCCGAAAAGCTTTTTCTGATTTCAAAAAAATCTGGTTTCCCAGGGAGCCTTTATAGAACAGCCTTTCCACCTCATAAGTATTTATCTGGTTCAGCAGGAATGCCTCTATTACCTGTGTGTAACTGTCATCTGCCCGGTATCCTTTTATAATGTCATACCCCTCCGATTTTATCCTGTAACCTGAAATCAGCCTGGAAGCCATTATATCCGCCGATTCCTGATTCGTCCCGCGGTTCGCCACAACTTCTGCTATCCATGCCAGAACCCCGCATTCATTCAAATCCAATACAGACAAATTCCCAATATCCAATTGGTACACATTCACCACCGACTGTTCCGGCCTTCCGTTCAATGTCGCCCAGCTCCTCGCCCGCTCCTCATATTCCGTAGTATAAAATCCATTCCCATAATCATTATCAGGATTTCCCCCCAGATAAACCGGCTTCTCTATCCTGTGGTCTGATCCATGGAATACCTTTATTCTTTCCATAAATTAATACCCTGTTCTGCGAAGTAAGGAACTGCCCCAAAATATTGCATATTATTTCTGGACATCCCTTACCTCCCCATGCAATTTCAGATCTCATACCACCGTATCTCATTCGCCCCCAGTTCCAGCCGGAAACTGCTTCCGTCCCCCCTGTAAACCGTCGTAGCCTGCGGCTCGTACGTATTGTTAACCACACAGAACTTCCCGTTCCTCACATAGGCATGGACATCCACATTATAATTTGCGGACAGCCAACGCTCCAGCTCTTCCTCACTGTGGGAAGACCAAAGCACTGCCCGGTGGAACAGGCGGCTGTTCTCAAAGGAATACGGCAGCCCGGAAAGGTATACCGCACGCCCGGCGCCGTACCCGTTTACTGCCAACTGCACTTCTTTTTCCTTCTGAATCAGTATCCGGGCGCCTTCCAGGGCGTAAATGCTCTTCTTTCCTTCGCCAAAATCCACTTCTCCCCCGCAGTCGCCCAGGATAAAGTGATCCCTGTGTTCCTCCCAGTTATACTTATCATAGCCCAGAGTGAAACCCGTCTCTTTTTCCACGCCAAGCACTCCCGCCAACTGAAGGTAACGCCCCTGATACTGGTGGCCGGAAGGCTCCCCGACACCGATGAAACCTCCCCCGTTCCAGACAAATCCCTTCACCGCGGCGGAAATCTCCGGGTCTTCCCAGACTGCCCCGCCCGTATGGGCCGTATCCCCGTCGCCCACATTGATCAGGACATCGATCCCGTCCAGCACATGCGGATCTGCCTTAATATCGTCAAAACTCAGGAAGCGGACGTCATACGGTGCGCCGGACAGAACCTCAATCACCCCTGCGTAAGAATAATTCTGCTTCTGGTACAGCGCATGGTGTACCATATGGCATCCCCACGACCTGGCCCTGCCCCAACTGTTCAGGACAGCCACCGTCTTAACACAATAAGGGGTAGTCCCCCTAATATTCCCGTAAAGCTCCCGGAACTCCCTGCACACACTCTCCACATAATCTATAAACTCCGGGAACTGGCATGCCAATTTCAGATAACCGCCATAGCCGATCCGGTCAATCGGTTTCCTCAGTATCGCCCGCCGTGCAGTAACCCAGTTCTCCTTAGCCTCACGGACGGGATCCCCGCCCTCATGGAACGTATCCGGGAAAAAGTAAGGAAGAAAACGGCCTTCGGTATATTTCACCCCGGGGATATCGGAAATAAGCCGCAGCGTAGATCCATTTCCCACAGAACCCACCACCGCATCCAGCCCGATAGTTTTAAACTCATCCAGATACGGTTCCGTCCCAATCCAATGATCCCCCAAAAACATCATGGCTTCCTTCCCCAGCTCGTGGGTAATCTCCACCATCTCCTTCACCAATTCCGCCACTTCCCTGCACTGGAAAGCCATAAAGTCCTTATACTCCTTGGAAGGGATACGGTACTGGTTGTTATAATAGCCCTGATCAATAATATATTCCGGCCGGAACGGATACCCGGCTTCCCGCTCAAACTTCTCCAAAATATAAGGGGAAACAGAGGCGGAATACCCAAACCAATCTACATATTTTTCCCGTTTTAATTCATCAAAAACCAGGGTAAACTGATGAAAAAAAGTAGTATACCGTATGACATCCACATATGGGTGATCCGCAATAAACTTCCGCAGGCGCTCCATGGTAAACTTCCGCGTCTTAGGCTGGCGCACATCAAACGTAATCTGGCGTTCAAAATCCGTCCAGCCATTTGTCACTGCATTGTACATATGGACCGGATCCCAAATCAGGTAAGCCAGGAAACTCACCGTATAATCATGGAAAAGCAGCGGCTCCTCAATCACCACACAGCCTGTCCCGCTCTCATACCGCCAGCAGCCGGGATCGACGGGTTCCCCCGCCGTGCGGTCCATCACCTCCCACCAACGGCTGATATCGTCCTGATCATTGACCTTAAGCAAATCCCTGCTGATCCCCTTCATCAAAGGGATCGACAGTGGCCCGCCCGAAGCAGTATGGAAACCGGTCATAATATAACACTGCTGGACCTCATCCGGGTTTGCTTTTGCCCAGGCATTATCTTTCCGGGTAGTATAATAAGTGGAATAAACTTTTGCCTCCACCCCTCTCAGTTCCTCCGGGTAATCGGTGCCGTCGCAGTCCCGGACAGCATCAGCCCCCCAGCGTTTTATCAGTTCCAGTGTCTCGGGCACCACATCCACATCCGTGGGAATCGTCACCCTGCCAGTCTTCCTCTCTTCGCCCATAATAAAATCCTCCAATCCATTCTTTGCTTTTCCTCCCGGTGCCGCCCAATGGCCGTTTCTCTTTTCCTCCGGCAGCATATCCAGATACACTTCCAAATACCGCCCCATCTTTGGACGCCGCCTGCCCGTAAACCCGCTGCCCGGCCGCGCCGTCCCTCAATTCACCGCACCTGCAGCCAGGAGCTGTTCCACAATCTCCGTATATCCCGCCTCCGAAGCATAAAACAGGGCGCTGTGCTGTCCATTGTCCACACTGTTGACATCCGCCCCCGCCTCGATAAGCATGGCAGTAAAATCATTCCTGCCGCCCATAGCCGCCAGGATAAGGGGCGTCTGCCCGCCGGAATTTTTCCCGTCGATGCCCGCACCGGCGGTAAGTAAAGCCTTCCCGACAAAGAGATCGCCTTTTGCGGCGGCGATATGTAACGGCACCGTCCCGTCCCCATCGGCATAATCCGGCTCCGCGCCCGCCGCTAACAGCAACTGCGCAATAACCAGGTTCGATCGGCGCACTGCCAGGATCAGCGGGGATTCCCCGTCGTCGTTTGGCCTGTTCACACTGTCCGGATCCTTTTCCAGCAAAACCTTCACCACTTCGCTCTGCCCATTCCAGCATGCGTGATGCAGTGTCGTATTGCCATAAGTATCCGAGTGGCTCCCTTCCGCCTCCGAAAGCGCCTTCACCAGCTCCTTCAGCCCGGCGGAAGTTGCATAATCAATGGCCATGCGTCCCTCATTGTCCTTTATGCTGATATCCGTATCCGGATTCTGCAGCAGCTTTAAGGCCGCATCCGTTTTCCCGTTCTCCGCCAGCAGCATTAACGGAGTTACCCCGTCATTATCCGTACAGTTCACATCAGCCCCTGCCTCAAGAAGCATGGAAATAATCTGGTAATTGCCGGCATCCGCCGCAAAATGAACCGGCATCCGGTTTTTCTGGTTTCCCAGACTGGCATCCGCCCCATTGTCCAACAACAGCTTCACCAAATCCCTGGCGCTCTTCCGGCAGGCATAAATCAAAGGTGTGTTGCCGGATTCATCCCGCTTGTCCACATCCACCCCGCCCCGTTTCAAAAAAGCCTGTACCACGCTCTTCTGGTTGTTTTTGCATGCCTGCAGCAGCATATTATCCAATTGCATAGCCCTTCTCCTTATATCTGTTTTTCTCCATACCCACTATGCGCCCAATTTTTGACTGATACTTCCAAAGAAAAATTCTGCGCAACTTGCACAAATTATTTCCGGACACTTCCTTATATCCAAGAAAGCCCTTTTGCTATAAAGTATACAAAAAAAAGCCTGCAAAAACAATGGGAAACAGAAAAAAGACCTCTTAATTAAAATAATAACCTCTATATGTGGTGCTATATTTGATTTAGTTTTCGTCATTATACAACGATATAATAGGGCACGCATAGTGAAATTGCTTGGCCGCCCCCGTTGTGGAACCGATTTTCTCAATCGCCGGGCAGGGCGTGGGGATTCACACTGTCTGTAACCGCTTGCGCAAGGCAAAAGTGCCGAAATCGAGTTTTTACAAAAGAGGATATTCCATGGCAAAATCCCTGTCCCTGTGTTAAAATATCCCGGAAAACAAATACAACACCACAGGACAGGAGATGATAAGATGAGATCGGAAAAACAGATATATGATATGATTTTAAATTTTGCAAAGTCGGAGGAACGCATCCGGATGGTCACGCTGGAAGGTTCCCGGACAAATAAGAATATCACTCCCGATGAGTACCAGGATTACGACATTACATTTTTTGTCACAGATATGGAAAGCTTCACGGCAGATGACAAATGGCTAGACGTATTCGGCGAAAGGCTGATTATGCAGAAACCGGAAGATATGGAATTATTCCCGGCAGCAGAGAAAGGGTATTCTTACCTGATGCTGTTTCACGATGATGTGAAAATAGACCTGACCCTGCTGCCGTTACACCTGTCTGACGAGTATTTCACCTGGGATAAGCTGGTAAAACTGCTGCTGGACAAGGACAACCGCATCAGCCGGCCCCCGGTGCCGACGGACGCAGATTACCACCTGCAGCGCCCTACGGGACGGATGTTTGACGATTGCTGCAATGAATTTTGGAATACCGTGACCTATGTCGTAAAAGGGCTGTGCCGGAAGGAAATCCTCTTTGCCATTGACCATATGAACGAAATCGTCCGCAAGGAACTGCTCCGCATGGTTTCGTGGCTGGTCGGCGCAGAACATGGTTTTCATTTCAGCCTGGGCAAAAACTATAAATTCCTGGATCATTATATCCCGGAAGAAATGTGGAAACGGCTTATGGCCACTTACCGGATGGATTCCTATCCCCAAATGTGGGAATCCTTAGAACAGTGCATGGCATTGTTCCGGGAGGTTTCGTCCCAGGCGGCGCAAAAATTTGGCTACCCCTATCCTCCCTATGATAAAAACATCAGCAGTTACGTGGCAAGGCAAAAAGCAAAGTTACAGTCCAGGGCCGCGCATTGGGAGTGAACCAATGTCATTAACTTAAGCTTTTCGGCAAAACTCAAAAGTTTAT
>CANDKY010000086.1 GCA_947385425.1 uncultured Lachnospiraceae bacterium
CTATTGGAAACACAGAAATCCCCTTAAGTCAATGACATTGGGAGTGAACTGTAACATGGAGCTCTGGAGCGTATTTGCAGTTTTAAAAGGAAACTGATACAATAGACATCTGTGTCGGGCAGCAGAATATATAGCATTTCCCGTTTTATGTCCTGTTCTCCGGCGCTGAAAAAAGGTAGTCTGTATACAGGAGGTGTACTTATGAATCCAAAAGAGATTGGAGCTTTCTTAAAAGAACTCCGCAGGGAAAAAGGAATCACACAGGAACAGTTGGCGGAAATTCTGGGCGTTTCAGGAAGAACCGTTTCCAGATGGGAAACAGGGACAAATCTGCCTGACCTGAGTATTTTAGTTCAGATTTCTGAATACTACGATGTGGAAATCAAAGAAATTTTGAATGGAGAAAGGAGAAAAGGAAACATGGATAACAAATTAAAGGAAACATTATTGAAGGTTGCCGATTATAATGAACTGGAAAAACAAAGGGCGGCAAGAGCCGGGTGCCTGTCATTCAGCGTTATGTTCCTGGTATGCGGCGCCGCTATTATCGTACAAATACTGATGACCGGGAATCTCTCCCTGGTCACCGGAGAGACAACAGTGCTGCTCACGGGAGGGCTCATATATATTTTCTCAGTTATTAAAAACGGGGCATGGAACGGTACACGGATAAAAAGCACACCAAAAAATGACTTTATTACCAGCCTGATATGCGTAAGTGTATTCAGCATAGTGTTCTATTTGCTGTTAAGAAAAAATATAGCTGCGGCACAAGCCGCGGGCATAGCCGTTTGCTTTTTTATTATCCTTTCAGCAATATCGTATGCCTTACTTAGAGGAATATCGCATCTTTCCCGGAAGAAATCTGACAAATTAAAAATATAAAAGCAGACTGGAAAAGAGCAGGTGAAAAACTTTCCCCTGCTCTTTTCCAGTCTGCTTTTATATGTCAAAATGCCCAGATACTTCTTTCAGCTTCTTTATAACAGGCAAATGCTGCGGGCACACTCTTTCGCACTGGCCGCATGCGACACAATCCCCGGCTTTTCCGAATTTTTCCGTTAATATAGCATATTGGGCCGCCGTAGCCGTCCAGCCCTTCTCCTCCAGATCTTCCCGCATATCTTCATTATATAACGAAAAATACTGAGGAATAGCTATCTTTTTGGGACACCCTTCCGTACAGTAAGAGCATCCGGTACATGGGATTGCAATCTGGCCGTTAATTATTTCCGCCGCCCTGGCTGTCAGCCCCTTCTCTTCCTCCGTAAGGGGACGGAACTCCTCCATATAGCTTAAATTGTCCTCCATCTGCTCCAGGCTGCTCATGCCGGAAAGCACCACCATCACATTGTCCAACGATGCCGCGAACCGTATCGCCCAACTGGACACCGACATATCGGCATTATAATCCCTGAACAGCTTTTCCGCTTCCGCCGGAATCTTCGTCAGGCTTCCCCCTTTGACCGGCTCCATAACAATCACCGGCTTGCCATGCTTCGTAGCAACCTCATAACATTTACGCGACTGTACCCACTCACTTTCCCAGTCCAGATAGTTAATCTGAAGCTGCACAAATTCCATCTCCGGATGCCTTGTCAGAATATCGTCCAGCAATTCGGCGCTGTCGTGGAACGAGAAACCGGCATGTTTCACCAGCCCCTGCTCTTTTTTGTCCAGCAGCCAGCGAAAGCAGTCAAACTGCTCATATTTTGACAGCGAAGAAGCCTCTATGCCGTGAAGCAGATAATAATCAAAATATGTCACACCTGTTTTCTGCAGTTGTTGCCCGAATACTTTATCCCTGTCCTCCAGGGAATTAAAAAAGCCGGCATGCAGTTTGGTCGCCAAAGTATAACTGTCCCTTGGATAACGGTCAACCAAAACGGTTTTCGCCGTACTTTCGCTGTTGAACCCGCAATACATCCAGGCCGTATCAAAGTATGTAAAACCTTTGCCGATAAAAGCATCCACCATCTGCTTCACCTGCTCCACGTCAATACTGTTTGCATCCGTCTTTTCCAGAAGCGGCAGACGCATCAATCCAAATCCAAGTTTTTTCATGTTTTCCTCCTGTTTCCGGTCCGCTGCATTTAAGCAATCTTACACCTGTCTGTCCCAAACATTCCAATATCGCTTTCCTATAATTCATTATGGCATATATCCGTCCGGATAGCAAATACTTATATCCTATGTATATGCATAGCTCTCAGGTATAGATATTATATTTAATCATATCGTATGCTTTTTTTCAACGTCGCAATGTTATTGCACAAGCCCAATGTCATTTACTTAAGCTTTTCGTGGCGCTGCAGACCATATATCTCAATCCGAACCATTGAAAGACGCCGGCACTTAGGCGCCGTATTTTGGCGCCTTAGTACCGTTGCGTCTGCCGCTGAGCGAAAGCGTGTCCGGATGAGATATATGGTCTGCAGCGCCACGGGAAGCTTAAGTGAATGACATTGGCACAAGCCCATAACTGACAAATGCCAGATGCCTGCTGTCCCCTGCCCAACTGTTCACGTTTATGGAACCCTGCCCGCCGAACATCGGCACCATGCGGCGGGAATTAGAACCGTCTGCATCCATAACCCACAGCTCTGCCTGCATGTTCGGCAGATGCTCATTGGCCTCCAGATCACCTTTTCGGTAGGAAAGATATGCCACATTCTTCCCATCCGGCGACACATGGGCAAACCAGTTGTTCCGTTCATGGAAAGTCATCTGAGTCTGTTCACTGCCGTCACAATTCATGCGCCAGATCTGCATAAGGCCCGTCCGGGTAGAATTAAACCAGATATGCCGTCCGTCCGGGGAATATTCCGGCCCGTCATTGAAACCGCCATGTGTTAACCGCACCTCATCCCCGCCTTCCACCGGAACCGTATAAATATCAACCTCCATCTTCCCTTCCCGTTCCCGGAAAGCACAATAAGAAAGTTCCGCACCGTCCGGCGACCAGCCATGCAGATAACTGGGTGCATTAGGAGTCACCAGCCTCGGCGCACCGCCCTCGGCAGGCAGTACATAAACACGGGAAGCCCATGGCGCCTCCTTCGGGCTGTGGCTTACGGCAATAAACCGTCCATCCGGTGAAAGGACATGGTCGTTGTTGCAGTTATCGCATAAACCCGTCTCAATCAAAGTCTCTTTGCCGGTTTCCATATCAAAAACATAAATATGCCCCTCTGCATTAAAGACAATACGGTTCTCCCCTTTTATCCAGTTAGGTGCCTCAATGATCCGGTCAAACCTACGCAGCGTGCGTACCTCCCCGGTTTCCACATCCAACGTATTCAGATAGCTGACCGTGCGCTCCCGGATTTGGCCGAAACCGTTCAGCGTATCCAAACCCCTGCCAAGCTCTTCCATCGGTTCCCCGGCAAATTCATCCTGATCAATAATCTGCGGGATCCCCTTCGCCCGCGCGAACTGAAAGCAGGCCGCCATATCAACATCACCGCCGCCGATAGCCGTCTGAACCGGCTTCACACCCCCGCAGCAAAAATCTTTATAATGAACCGACTTCACCAGCGGGGCAATACGCCGCAGCAATGCTTCCGGATCTTCCCCTGCAGCATAGGCCCACCCCACATCAACCTGGGCGCCGGCTTTCCCCATACACAGCTCCAGCATATGTTCATACGCCGTCCTGCCTGAGATGTGTTCCGCAATGTCGGCCGCCTCATTATGCAGCAGCAGATCTGCTCCCGCCTCCTTCAAGGTTTCGGCCGCCTGCATAAATGCCAGTGCCGCTTCCTGCATTTTCTCACTTGTCCGCTCCTGCGGGGTTTTAAAGACAAACTGCCGTATGCCGTATGCTGCGGCAAGCCGTTTGAGCCGTCCGGCAGCCAGCGCCGGTTTATCTGTAAAAATATGAGCGGAAATAACTTCCAGCCCTATATTACGGATTTCCCATGCGTGTTTTTCGAACCACTCCAGCGGCCAGATTATATGCTCCATACCTGGAACAGGCTCCAGTGAAATACAAACTTCTATCCGGCCAAAACCAAGGCCGTAAAGCTCCCGCAGTATTTCCATAATGCCGGAATGCCTGCTGCCAAGTATGCCGTATAACTGTATTCCATATTTCATAATGCCGTCCCTTTCCGCCGCTCCATGTTTTTATATTCGGCGCTTTTGCAGTCCTCGCTTCTATATTATTCCATGTTTCTACATCTACATTCCATGTTTTTACATTCCATGTTTTTACATTCCATGTTTCTACATTCCGTGTTTCTATATTCCATGTTTTTCCGTTCCCGTCCGTCTCGTTATTTCCAGAATTTCTTCTTCCGCTCTTTTGTCTCCCCGGCATCCGAACCCATATTTTTCGCCGCATTAAGGGTATCCCCTGTCTCAGCGTCAAATTTCTTCAGCAGTTCCTTTGCCTCATGGGAAAGCTTATCCGGTACTTGGACAACAAGGGTCACATAATGATCGCCGCGTACATCCTTGTTCCGCAGCGTAGGCACCCCTTTCCCTTTTAAACGCACCTTCGTATCCGTCTGGGTTCCCGCCTTTACGTCATAGATTACCTTCCCGTCCACGGTATCGATCACAATCTCGCCGCCCAATGCCGCCACGGCAAAAGATACGGATACCGTAGAATATATATTATAATCCTGGCGCTGGAAAATCGGATGTCTGCCGACAATAACTTCCACAAGCAAGTCGCCTCTCGGCCCGCCGTTGCTGCCCGGCTCGCCTTTTTCCCGGATACGTACGCTCTGCCCGTTGTCAATGCCAGCCGGGATAGATACCTGGATCTTCTTCCTGCTAGCAATATAGCCGCTTCCATGGCAGTCCGCGCATTTATCCTTAATCACTTTGCCTGTACCGTTACATTCCGGACAGGTCTGCACGTTCCTCACCGTCCCGAAGAAAGACTGCTGGCTGAATACAATCTGGCCTTTGCCGCCGCACTTCGGACAGGTTTCCGGGTTTGTTCCCGGCTTTGCCCCGGTGCCGTGGCAGGATGTACATTCGTCCTTTAAAGTAAGTTCCAGTTCCTTATCCACGCCGAACACGGCTTCCTCGAAAGTAATACGCACACTGGTTCGGATATTGGCCCCCTTCATCGGGCCGCTGTTCCCCCTGCTCCGGCGGCCGCCGCCAAAGAAATCGCCAAATATATCGCCGAAAATATCGCTGAAGTCCGCGCTGTTGAAATCAAATCCGCCGAACCCGCCTGCTCCGCCGTCAAATGCCGCATGGCCATACTGATCGTATTGGCGCCTTTTTTCCGGATCACTAAGTACAGCATATGCCTCTGAAGCCTCTTTGAATTTCTTCTCCGCTTCCGCGTCACCCGGATTCATATCCGGATGATATTTCTTGGCGAGAACCCGGTATGCTTTTTTTATCGCAGCTTCGTCTGCATTCTTCTCTACTCCAAGCACCTCGTAGTAGTCTCTTTTTTGCTCTGCCATAACTGACTCCTTCCAGCTATTTATGAACTCATAAACAGTTCCTAACCCTGTCTTATCTACCAGAAACAATGTATGCCTTCCTTAAAATCCGAATACCGGCAACGCAATATAAAGAATGGTTCCGGAAGAACCATTCTTTAATTACGTTTTCAAGGCATCACATATTACCGATATCCTTATACCTCGCGGTAATCGCCGTCCACTACATCATCTGCCGCCGCACCCATATCCGGGCCCGCACCTGCCGCTCCCATGTCAGGCCCTGCGCCTGCCGCACCTGCTGCGCCCTGCGCCTGCTCATATACTTTCGCAAACAGAGCCTGCGCGTCAGTCATCAGCTTCTCCTTTGCCGCCTTCATTTCGTCAATGTCACTGTCAGACATCTCCTGGTCTTTTGTCCTGTCAAGGACAGCCTTCAAAGCCGCCAGATCTGCCTCTACCGTACTCTTTGCGGATGCATCGATCTTATCCCCTACTTCGCCCAACGCTTTTTCCGTCTGGAATACAAAGGAATCCGCTTCATTTCTTGTGTCTATCGCTTCTTTCCTCTTCTTATCCTGTGCCTCATATTCTGCCGCTTCTTTTACCGCCCTGTCGATTTCATCATCCGACATGCTGGAACCTGCCGTAATGGTAATATGCTGCTCTTTGCCCGTTCCCAGATCCTTTGCGGACACATTTACGATACCGTTGGCATCAATATCAAAAGTAACCTCGATCTGCGGAACACCGCGCATTGCCGGAGGGATACCATCCAGCCGGAACTGTCCGAGGGATTTGTTATCCTTTGCAAACTGCCTCTCACCCTGTACCACATTGATATCTACTGCCGTCTGGTTATCCGCTGCCGTGGAGAATATCTGGCTCTTCTTGGTCGGAATGGTTGTATTCCTTTCAATCAGCCTGGTTGCTACACCGCCCATTGTCTCAATGGAAAGGGAGAGCGGGGTAACATCCAGCAGAAGGATTTCACCGGCGCCGGCATCCCCCGCCAGCTTACCGCCCTGGATAGACGCGCCCAATGCCACGCACTCATCCGGGTTAAGGCTCTTGGACGGCTCATGCCCGGTTAACTGTTTTACTTTCTCCTGAACAGCCGGAATACGTGTGGAACCGCCTACCAGCAATACCTTACCGATATCGGAATTGGAAAGCCCTGCATCCTTCATTGCATTCTGTACCGGTATCGCTGTCTTTTCCACCAAATCATGGGTCAGTTCATCAAATTTTGCCCTGGACAAATCCATGTCAAAATGCTTCGGGCCCTCAGCCGTTGCGGTAATAAACGGAAGATTGATATTCGTTGTTGTGGAAGAAGATAATTCTTTCTTTGCCTTCTCCGCCGCTTCCTTTAATCTCTGAAGAGCCATCTTATCGTTGGATAAGTCCACGCCCTCTTTCTTCTTAAATTCATCCAGCATCCAGTTAATAATCTTCTGGTCGAAATCATCACCGCCCAGACGGGTATCACCGTTTGTGGAAAGGACCTCAATAACACCGTCGCCGATTTCAATGATGGAAACATCGAAAGTACCGCCGCCTAAATCGTATACCATAATCTTCTGTTCCTTCTCATTGTCAAGGCCGTATGCAAGGGCTGCCGCCGTAGGCTCATTGATAATACGCTTAACGTCAAGGCCCGCGATCTTGCCGGCATCCTTGGTTGCCTGACGCTGTGCATCGTTAAAATATGCCGGGACTGTAATAACCGCCTCCGTCACTTTCTCACCAAGATAGCTCTCCGCATCCGCCTTCAGTTTCTGCAGGATCATAGCGGAAATCTGCTGAGGGGAATATTTTTTGTCGTCAATCGTACGTCCCCTGTCCGTACCCATATCCCTTTTAATGGACGCAATCGTCTTCTCTGCGTTTGTAACAGCCTGACGTTTTGCGGGCTCGCCTACCAGCCTCTCACCTGTCTTTGTAAAAGCCACAACGGACGGTGTTGTTCTTGCGCCTTCTGTATTAGCGATAACCGTAGGTTTACCGCCTTCCATAACTGCCACGCAGCTATTTGTAGTTCCTAAATCAATACCTATAATCTTGCCCATAATCAAGTCCTCCTGATAATTATATTATGAAATATTAACATGTTTACGCAAAACCAAATCTATATAATAAATGACTATTATATACTCCACTAACTGACAACTGCCACCATACTGTGACGGACTACGCTGTCCCGGTACATATATCCTTTCTGCAGCTCCTGCGCAACGATACCGGAATCGTATTCTTCGCTTTCCACCTGCATCACTGCATTATGGAATTCAGGGTTAAACTCCTGCCCCACCGCTTCTATCGGCTTCACACCGATGCTGTCCAGTTCTGTCATTAACTGCTTATATATCATCTGCATGCCATCTGCGAACCCGCTCCCCTTCTCCCCCTCCGGAACCGTCGCAAGGCCCCTCTCAAAATTATCCACCACCGGGAGTATCTTCTCAATCACGCTTTTTGCCCCGGTTTCAAACATTGCCGTTTTTTCTTTATCGGTCCGCTTCCTGAAATTATCGAACTCCGCCATCTGGCGCTTCACCCGGTCTTCCAGTTCCTCTACCTTCTGCCTGAGCGCCTCCTGCTTCTTATCCGTTTTCGGTTTCTTACGGAAAAAGGATTTCCCTTCTGATGCCTCCGCGCCGTTATCCTCACCGGCCTCCATATCCGCCGCCCCGTCGTCCGCCGCTGCCGTCCCGTCATCCGCTTCCTCACCGGCCTGTGCTTCAGCCTCAGCATTCTCCGTCATCTCCCCGGCATCCTCCCTGTTTTCCGCCTCCTCCTTCGATGGCTCCTCTGCTGTCCTTTCTGCCTTACTGCCCTCCGGGACATTTTCATCCGCTTCCGCTATATGGTTCCTATCCTTCTGCTCTTCCAATTTTCCCATCCCTTTCCTTATTTCTTTCTTCCGGCTGATTATTCCTTTTTATTATATAATTCATCCAACTGGTGCATCAGGGTTTTCAACGTCCCTACCACCTTATCATAATCCATCCGCTTCGGCCCTATAATACCAATGGTTCCCTTCATTCCCTCTCCTAATTCATAAGTCGCCGTTACAACACTGCAATCTTTCATCGTCTGCACCGGCGTCTCGTCACCGATGTATACCTGAATCCCTGTACTGTTTTCATCCGCCAGCGTTTCTTCCACCAGGTTGGTCAACAGCCGCTTTTCTTCGAATGTATTCACCAGCTCGCTGGCCTTCTGGTTATCCGCCAGCTCCGGATATTTGAAAATATTATTGGTGCCGCTGGTATATATTTCCAAATCCTCTTCCGCCTTGATCGCTTCTGCCACCGCATCAATAACATTCCCCACTATGCTGCTGTGTATTCCCGCCTGCTGCTTCATCGCCGTTATCATGCCTAAATTAATCTCACTGATCGACAGGCCGTTTAAATGTGTATTCAGAAGAATATTTAATTTCAACAGTGTTTCATCATCCAATTCATCCTCAACATGAAGGATACTGTTCTTTATCATATTCCCTTCCGTTACAATAACAGTCAGAAGCTGATGGGCGTCTACCCGTGACAGTTGTATAAACTTTAATTTATTGCGCTGCGTCTGCGGAGCGGAAATCATGGTGGCATAGTTCGTATTCTGTGCCAGGACCTTTGCAACCTGTTTCAGAAGATGTTCCATCTTATCTTCCTTTTCCAACAGAAGCTCTTTCATTTCCTCTACTTCCCGTTCCTTCTCTTCCATCATCTGATCCACATAAAGGCGGTATCCCTTATCCGATGGAATCCTCCCGGCGGAAGTATGAGGCTGCAGGATATATCCCAATTCCTCCAGGTCAGCCATCTCATTCCTTATTGTGGCGGAACTCAGGTTCAGATCCGTATATTTCGAAATCGTCCTGCTGCCCACCGGTTCT
The DNA here is from genome assembly GCA_947385425.1 of uncultured Lachnospiraceae bacterium. Lineage (GTDB taxonomy): Bacteria > Bacillota > Clostridia > Lachnospirales > Lachnospiraceae > Kineothrix. The sequence goes on from CANDKY010000086.1 coordinate 9,316, forward strand.
CCGGTTTCAAGGTAATTGCGGATAATGGCCTGCAAAATTTTCATTTTCCTTTCATCCAATACTTGCATCCACCATCCTCCTTCGCCTTGTTAGCACTCGTCATTTAAGAGTGCTAACATCTTCTTACCATAAAATATCACTTAGCTAAGGGAATGTCAACACATTACACGAAAAATAATTATAAAAAAAGTGTAAAACGCCATCGGTAATCTCCCGCAAAGAAAATCACAGCCCGAAACACGCTCTAAAATACAGGCACAACAAAAAAGAACCATTGTACAATGATCCGTGATCATACAACAGTTCTCCCTTATATTAAATAACCCGCCTTTTATTTAAATGATAAATTCAAATAAATTCAGATAGTTAAATGAAAAAGCTTCCCGAAATCTCCCCATTGAAAACATAATATGCAACGCTCTCTTCCGGTTTTACATAAAGCTCCAAAGAGCTGTACGCTTCTTCATTATGCAGATCATATTTCCATACATCATCCGCTATTTTGTGGAGATCTTCCATAGAATAAGACTTGCCGCCAAATTGTAAATGTATGGAACGTTTTACTTCTTTTTGTAAATCCTGTACCGCTTCCTTTTTCTCTTCTTTTTTCTCTTCCTTCATACTCTCCTCCGTAACCGGCTTCTCCTCCGTTTTGTCCGCAACTTTCTTTGCTGTAGTTTTCCGGGCTGTGGATGCCGTTGTCTTCTTTGTTGTAGTTTTCTTTGCTGCTGTTTTTGTTTCCTTCTTAGCGGGAGCCTTCTCCTCTTTCTTTGCCTCCGCCGCTGCTGCCTCTGCGGACACCGTAACTGCCGGCTCCTTCGCTTCTGCAGCAGAAGTTGTTGCTTTTCCTGCCATGGGTAATTCTCCTTTCTGAATCTTTTCCCAGTTTACACATAATATTTTCTATATCTCCTCTGACAGCAGACCCTGTGGCCGACCGCCCCTGCAAACACAGAAATACGTACCAGTCAATATGTTTACGCTAGATAGTGTATCTCAATTTCGCTGTTTTGTCAACTTTTCAGCGCACGAAATATCTTTAATTCAGGCAAACAGCATGAAATAGGCCAGAACCAGAATACCTAAAGCAATACGGTACCAGCCGAATATCCTGAAATCATGTTTTTTAATGTATCCCATAAGAAACTGTATCACGACGACTGAGACAACAAACGCTACCGCCATCCCGACCGCCAGTATCATCCATTCCGCACCGCTGAATGCAAGGCCGGATTTCATGAGCTTTAAGAGGCTTGCGCCGAACATGACCGGGATAGCAAGGAAAAAGGTAAATTCCGCCGCAACCGTCCTGGAAACCCCTAAAAGAAGCGCGCCGATAATCGTTGCCCCCGAACGGGAGGTTCCCGGGAATACTGCGGCAATTAACTGCCATATCCCTATGATAAACGCCATCTGGTAAGTCACCTGCGACAGCTCCGTTACTTTCGGCACAGCCCTCTTATTCCTGTTCTCCACCAAAAGGAATAAAATGCCGAATACAATAAGCGCAACAGCAACACATACATAGTTATAAAAATGTGCTTCGAAGAAATCATCAAAAGGCATCCCGATTAAAACGGCAGGTATACATGCCGCCGCAATTTTAAACCAAAGGGTAAAAATATCCTTTTTTATGAAAGGCTTTTTGTGGAAATCAAAGGGGAATATTTTCTTCCAGAACAAAAGCACCACCGCCAAAATGGAGCCAAACTGGATAACCACAAGAAAAGCCTCCATAAATTCCGGCGAAACATCCAGAGAGACAAATTCATCCAATAAAATCATATGCCCGGTACTGCTGATAGGAAGCCACTCCGTAATTCCCTGCACAATACCAAACAATACTGCCTTTAATATTTCCAACATACTTCTTCCTCCCATACCATAGATAAGCACTCCCGGAGACTCCCCTGCCCCGATCTTTGCGCGATACTTCCGTTCTGCCTGTTCCGCACGTACGTCCCATAAATTAGTGCTCTTCCGGCAAAAACTCCTCCCGCAAATCCAGGCACAAAGAGTTTCCGGGAGTACTCCCGCTCCTGCCTGACAGACCGCATACACTATATTATATATACACATACCTTTAAGCCTGCATGACAATAATTTTCCGGTTATTCCGCCAGATACTCCAGCAGATCCATATAGCGCTCTTCTGCCTCCCGGTAGCCCTCCTCATACAATGCCTCCAGCTTTTTCCTGTCTTTTTCTATCCTGTGCACCGCGCTCTTTTTCTTAGGGCGTATGACAAAAGCACTGCCGTCTTCCACCTGTCTGTCCAACTCATCCAGCATCGCATTATAGCTTGTATGCCTCTCCTTCATCAGCCTGTATACCTGCGGATACCGGATGTAGCGCGCCTGGATCAACGCAAGCTGGGAGGCCGATACAGGCTCCCGCCGGAAGCCTGACTCCTTAGTCAGCACTACCACATTCTTTTTATTTCCGTCCTTTATTGACTTTGCAATAGGGACGGAATCTGAAATCCCGCCATCCAGATACCATTTCCCGGCAATCCCGACATTTCTCGATACCAGCGGCATAGAGCTGGACGCCCGGACGGCCACAATATCCTTATTCATATCTTTTAACGGCAAATACTCCGGTTCCCCGGTTTCTATATTTGTCGCCACTGCATAAGCATCGCCTTCATACCGGTTAAATGCCTCATAATCATAAGGATCCAGATAATTGGGAATCAGATCATAACAGACATCCGCACCGAACAGATCCCCCGTAGTCAGCAGGCTGTACGGCCCGCAATACCGTTTATTGTCCAGATAGTCCACAGTAACCCGGTACGCCCTCTTCCTCTGTTTTGACAGAAAGCTGCACAAATTGCATGCCCCTGCGGATACTCCGTAACAGGAGGAAAATCCTATCTCCTTATCCAAAAAGAAATCCAAAACGCCTGCGGTATAAACCCCTTTCATTGCACCGCCCTCTAAAACAAGCCCTGCCTGATACAACATATGTCCTCCATTTCTCCGTTCCTGCCGTTCTTTCTATATTCATCTCAGGAAAAATCATCACGCCCCAGAGCGGGTCTTAAAATTGCTGTCTGCAAGATGCCGTCTCAATTTGCGCCGTTTTTTTGCCCATATTCCGTTTCCACAAATTTCCTCAGGGCAGGCAGTGACCGTTCCACCTTTTCCGTGTCAATGCAGTATGCCATGCGGAAATACCCGGGGCATCCGAACGTATCCCCCGGCACCAGAATCAAATCATAATTTTTCGCCTTTTGGCAGAATATTTTCGCATCCTCTTCCAGTGCCTTAGGGAAGATATAAAAAGTCCCGCCCGGCTTTACACAGGTAAAGCCCAGCTTCACCAATTCTTCATATAATATATTCATATTTCTCTCGTAAACAGAGAGGTCGGACGTCTCGTCAGCTACCTCCGCTACCGCGAGCTGAATCAGCGAAGTCGGGCAGTTATGCCCGATCCCCCTCGATATCTGCCCGCACATATTGACCAGTGTCACCGCATCCTTACATGCCGGGTTAACCGCAACATATCCGATACGTTCACCGGGTATGGACAGTGACTTGGAATAAGAATAACAGCTTATCGTATTCGCATAAAACCTGGATACATATACCTCTTCCACCCCGGCAAACAAAATCTCCCGGTAAGGCTCATCCGAAATCAGGTAAATTTCGTGCCCGTACTGCCGCTCCTTTTCCGACATAATCTCCGCCAGCTTTTCCAAAGTTTCCTTTGTATACACTGTCCCCGACGGGTTATTGGGTGTATTAATCAGCACAGCCATAACCTTCTGCGTCAGCATCTCCCCGAAACGTTCAAAATTAATCTGGAAATTCTCCGTATCCGCCGGAACCACCTTAAGCCTTGCCCCGGTTAAATCCACATACGGATGATATTCCGGGAAAAACGGCGCAAAGGTAAGTACCTCGTCCCCCGGCTGCGCCACAAGCCGCACCGCATGGGCAATCGCCCCTGCCGCACCGGAGGTCATGAAAATATGATCCCCCGTATAATCCATCCCGAATCTCCTGTTCAATGATCCGGCAATCTTTTCCTTTACCGAAGGAATCCCCAGGCTCGGGCTGTAGCCATGCACATCCATCGGGTCACATTCCGTAAGCAGCCTTATAACCGCTTTCTTAAAACTTTCCGGTGCAGGCACCGACGGATTTCCTAAACTGTAATCGAATACGTTCCCATACCCGATCTCCCTGCCCCGCGCCGTGGCATATTCCGAAAGTTCACGTATCACGGATTTTGCACCTAACATTTCCCTGTACTTATCTACAATCATTTCCAATACCTCCGATTTTATCCTCTTATCTGTCACTGCCCTCCAAAACCAATGAATACATTCTATCACAACCTTTCCGATTATGGAACCATATAATTGGAAAGTCCCTCCTCTGCCAGCCCCTTACTTCTTATCCCTTCCCAATCAGCACTTCTTTCCCCTCAAATGCAAACCCATATTTCCTGATACGCGATGCCGGGATCCCTTTGGCTTCCAGCGCTGCCCCGTACTTCTTCTCTTCAATCTGCACAAGAGCTGCCTGCACAGTCTCTTCCAGCCCCTTCTCCTTCCTGGGGCTGCGCACCTTAAATTCCATGATGACCGCATCGTCCGTTTCATTTCCCTCACGCGGCTCCAGCATCACATCATAACGCCCCAATCCGCTTTCCCTGTTGGAAGTAACAGTATACCGCCCCGACAGATCCACCATCAGCCCCAGCACGAACCCATGGTAAAAACGCTCCGGCTGCGCTTTTTCCGAAGGCCTTTTCCCTGTGTCAAAATTGCTGAACGTATCACAGGCTACCCTGTTCATGTATTCATTCATAGCCTCAATGTCATCTTCCAGCAATGCCTTGACAAAGTCGTTGTAATCCGGCGTGCAGGCTTTGAACCAGCCCTCTATCATGTTCTCAAACATCAATTTTACTTCCTTGTTGGTGAGCCGCAGGACATATTCTTCTTTCCCTGTATCCGCATCCAGGGTATGCTCTTCCGCTTTCAGATAACCTCCGGCCAACAGCAGGCTCCATACCGCATATTCGTTCCGTTCCATCTGGCTGAACACGATCTGTTCATCTATTTTCGTCCGCAATGCCCCACCATTCAGCAGCATTTCCATCGTCTGCTTTACTTCCCGGCTTCCCTGCTGTATCAGCTTCCCTGCCAGACTGTTGCTGCTGGTATTTGCCCAATAAGCAGACAGCCTCTTTGCATCCAGAAAATTAATAATCGACCATGGATTATAAATATCTTTCTTTTGCCCAAATGTAAAACCGTCATACCAGTCCCTCACCTGTCCCTCCCAGCCGGAAAGCCCGAATTCCTGCAAAGCTGCGGACACTTCCGCCTGTGTAAAGCCAAAGACATCCTCATATTTATTTGAAGTCGATGTCACCACCTCAAGGTTATTCAAATCCGAAAAGATACTCCCTTTGCTTATTCTGGTAATCCCTGTCATAACCGCCCTGCTCAAAAACGGATTCGTCTTGAAGGTAGCGTTAAACAGGCTTCTGATGAATATTATCATTTCCTCCCAATACCCATGCATATATGCCTCCTGCATTGGCGTGTCATACTCGTCCAGCAGGATAATCACCTTTTTCCCGTAATAACGCTGCATATAATCTGACAGCCTGCGGATAGAATCCGCCGCGGCATAATCCTCCATTTCGGGGGAAACCTTCCGGAACGCCATTTTTTCATCCTCATTCAGACAACCGCTTTCCAACAGAAAATCATACCTGTTGTACAGATTTTTTATATTACGGCAAACCGCTTTCCGCGCCTGTGAAAACACATTTTCCTTAATATCCGCAAAACTAAGGCTGATAACCGGATACATCCCCTGCAGCTTTCTGTACTTTTCCGAATCCCATATCCGCAGATTTTCAAAAACTGCCCCCTGCCCGGCATAGCCCACAGAGAAAAAACGTTCCAGCATGTTCAAATTGAGTGTCTTGCCAAACCGCCTTGGGCGGGTAATCAATGTCACGCTGTCGCCATTCTCCCACCATTCGCGGATGAAATCCGTTTTATCCACATAAAAATAATCGTTTACTATCAGCGTCTCAAAATCCTGTATCCCTATTGCCGCCGTCCTTGCCATACTGCTACTCTCCTCTGGTTCCGCTTTTCCTTCCAATGCCACTATTCTGCTTTATTTTAGCACAGTTGAAACTGTAATTCCATTGCTTCTGATGTCCCTTTCTGTACTTTTGGGGAATCCGGTCATGTAAAAGAGGCTTTTCCCCTTAGAGCCTGTTTAAAATCTGCTTTTTGCCAGATGTACACCACAGTTTGTGAGAGGCAGCAGCTTCATCTGTGCGCCCCTGCGCAAAAAGGAGCTGAATGAACCATCTCCATTCAGCCCCTGTATTATTCCCGCCAGCCAAAATCCCCTGCTTATCGCGCGCCCGCCGCCGAAGCAATCAGGCACAGATCCCCCTGCAGCTCCACTTTTCCGAACCCGGACGGAACCACAAAATGATCCCCTTTCTTTATCTTCTGCCCATTAATCATCCCGTCCCCTTCAATCACGCTCATATTCATAAACGGGTATCCCTGTTCCAAAGAAAACTCCTTCTTCACATCGATTTTCCAAACCGTATAATACTGGTTGGCCTCGAGCACATTCATCGTATTCTCCGGCAGTCCCAGCGTACTCTTCACGCTGCTGGAAACATCCTTGGCAGGCACCGTGATTACATCCATGCTCTTGGCCAGATGCAGTTCTCTTGGCTTGCCGTCCACCAGCCGCCCGTAATCGTAAAGCCGGTATGTAATGTCGCTGCTCTGCTGTGTTTCCAATATCATAAGCCCGCCCTTAATGGCGTGGACCGTCCCGGGGTCTATCTGGATGAAATCACCCTTATGGACCGGAAGCTCCCGCAGGAATTCCTTCCACTGGCCCTTTTCTATCATTTCGCGCATCTGTTCTTTACTGTCCGCATTATGGCCTATCACCAGGCCGGCATCCTCCCCGCAGTCCACCACATACCAGCACTCCGTCTTTCCAAGGCTTCCGTTTTCCTCCACCTTTGCATAAGCATCATCGGGATGCACCTGTATGCTCAGATCCTGCTTCGCGTCTATAATCTTGATAAGGAGAGGAAAGCCCTCCGCTTTATAATTGCCGAATAATTGCGGTTGCTCCGCCCATAGTTCAGAAAGCTTCTTTCCTTTATAATACCCTTCCCGCACTATACAGTCGCCATGGGGATGGGCGCTGATCCCCCAGCACTCCCCTATATGATCGGAAGGCAGTTCGTAATGGAATTCCTCCCCCATACGTTCCCCTCCCCAGACCATCTTCTTAAAGACCGGTTCCAAAAAAAGTATTCCTGTTCCTTCTTTTAAATTTTCCTGTGACATATCCCATATCCATCCTTTCTTAAAATATCTTCCACCTGTGCTACACAATAAATTTGCTTATGGAACGATCCAGCGCATCCGCTTCCTTTTTCAGCAGTTCCACATCTTCTGTCAGGTCAGAGACAATCTTCACCTGTTCATCCAGGGAAGACGTAACTTCTACCGTCGCGGCCGCCGCCTGTTCGGAAACAACAGAGATATTCTGTATAGACTCCTGCACCATATCCTTCTCCCCGTTCACTTCCTTCATACTGTCCGCTATGTCTTTAAGGCCGTTTACAAGCCCCTCCACACAATGGTTAATCTCACCGAATACCTCTATCGTCTCTTTCAATGAATCGGCCTGTGCAAAGACAATCATTTCTGCCTCTTTGGCGGAATCCGTTGTTTTCCGGGTCGTTTCCGTAATGTTTTCCACAATGCCCTTTATGTTCTTCCCTGCTTTCATGGATTCATCGGCCAACTTACGGATTTCCTCGGCTACTACCGCAAAGCCTCTTCCGTTCTCACCGGCCCTCGCCGCCTCAATGGACGCATTCAGGGACAACAGGTTCGTCTGTGTCGCAATACTGTTGATTGTATCAATAAAACCTTCGATCTCTGCGGAACGCTCCTGCACATTATTAATATTTTCAACCAATATCTTGGTTATCTCTACCGTTGTCTCTGTCTTCCTGCTCAGGTCGTCCACAATGACACGCCCCTGCCCTACCGCCGCAGTAGCCCGCTCTATCGTGTTTCCCATATCATCCGCGCCGTTGCACGCATTATCAACCTTTTCGGCGAATCCGGCCATCCTGCCGTTGCTCGCTTCCGCATCATGCGCCTGCGTCTGCGCCCCTGCCGCCACATCTTCCACCGCATGGGAGATTTCCTTAATCGAAGTATTGATGGTATCCGATTTTGCCGCCACCCCGTCTGCCATCTCCTTCACCTGATTGCCGAATTTCTTCATATCCGACATCAGCGTCCGCATACTGGCCAGCATATCATTCAGCCCTTTCGCCAGAAGGCCGAACTCGTCCTTACGCTTTGTCTCAAAATTCTGGGTCAGATCACCTTCCGAAACCTTATCCAATCCGGTAGTGATCGTTTTTACAGACTTACTCATACCGGTGGCAATGAAGCTCCCGATCAGGAAAGCTATAATGCAGGCCAGAATAATCATAATAACGCAAAGGTTCCGGATTGCATCCACTTCCTTTACTATATTGCTCTGGGGAATCAGGCTGCAAAGCATTACTCCCGTATTCCCGATCGGCATATATAAATATAAGTAAGAAGCGCCGTCGTAAGTGATATACTTACTGCCGCCCTCCCCTTGCGCCAGGCTCTCCGCATAAAACTCCTTATCCGTAAAAAACGGACCGTCCATTTCCGGCAGCACATCCGTATCCCCCTGCTGGATGCGGACAGTCTCCCTCCCGTCCTGTGTAATAAGCGCTTTGACACTGTTATCTCCGAAATCCATCATCTGCAGCATTGCTTCCACAGTTTCCGTATTGATATCCAGGACCAGATACGTATTGGACACTAAAAATTTCTGGATAAAAGCAAGCCCGTACTTGTCACTGGAACCCTTCATCTGCTCGTCCAGGAACGTATGGTATCCAAACCACCCGTTTTTCCTTGAATTGTTTTCCGCAAAATACTGCCCTTCCGGCGATGCCAGGAAATTCTCCACAGGATTCTCCCCCATGGTTCCGGAAAAAGAAGTGATATAGGTGCCCACCGCCGGAATCGTGCTGTAGCTGTATATATAATTCACACTCGCTTTTATCTGCTGCATCTTCGTCATGGCATCCCGCCAGTAGGTCATGGCTTCCGAACTGTCCCTTTTCGCATAGATATCATAATAATCTGCCAGATCATCGCTGGCAACCAGTTCCAGCGCCTTGCTCGACACATTCCTCATCATCATCTCGCAGTACATCCCCATCGCCGCCAGAGTAGCCTCCGAAGATTCCTCTACCTTTGTCTTGATCGTATTGGAAGCAGTCATATAGGAAACAACCCCTAATATGATAATCAGCACAATGGGAACCAGAAATGCACAGATCAGCGTCCCCTGGATGCTTTTGCTGCCCATGCGGGAAAAAGGCGCCCCTTTGGATGGAGATTTCGTTTTCCCCTTCTTTCCCATATCATCCGCCCGCTTTGCTTTTTTCCCTTCCTCCCCGTTCCCTCCTGTCCCGGAATTTCCCGGACGTTTCCGTTTATTGTCCCTGATACCGCTCCTTGCCATTCCCATATTATCCTCCTGCTGTAAACCGGCCGCCTGATACCGGCCAGGACACGATGCCCGTTTCCTAATCCCCACGGCAGGGCTCCCTGCCGTTCACATTTGGATTCACGGGCATTCCCTTCATTGCTATCTGTTAAATTCTATTTTATCATTTATATTGCCAAACGTCCAATCTTTTTAGAAATTCTTTTTCGTCTTTTTTACCAACGGCTATACATGGATTTTCTAAAATTTGTTTCATTTTTTTGCAATTAACCTGCAATCGGCCCGAATAATTGGATGTTTTGCACGAAGGCATATAAGCCGGCACATACCCTTTATCCGGAAAAGCCTGGAGCGTGTTTGAAAAATGCTTTCCCTGAGATGTGCGTCACAATTTATACTTCCGCTTTGCATGGTTCGTGCCAGGGTTACAGTTCACTCCCAATGTCATTGACTTAAGGGGATTTCTGTGTTTCCAATA
>CANDKY010000087.1 GCA_947385425.1 uncultured Lachnospiraceae bacterium
CCGCATTTCTGCGGTTTGTAGAACTTTTATTCAATTACAAGTGTTGAAAACCCGAACACCGAAATTATTCCATACAAAAAGCCTTGCATTTATACATCTGCTATGATACAATAAAATAAGCATCATGCATAATACTTATATGCATCCTATTTCAAAAAATGCCTTTCCATTCACGCGATGCCTTTCCGGACAATGGCTAAAAGAGTTGAATGTTGCATATCGCTCCGTAAAGGGACGCTGGAAAGGACTCATCTGGATTCCCGGCTTTTCGCCAACGATTCAGGCAACTATAAAATAAGATTACTGCCTGCAGGCGGAAAACCACTTTCCTCCTGCAGACATACCCAAAACGAGGAGGAAAGAAATGAAAAAACAGCAGCAAAAAAAGAAAAAAGCAGCTTCCCATACTTCCGGCAGTTTATCTGCCGGCCAGGTAAGAGACGTGAACAGCCGCGAAGTATTCAAAGACCCCATTCTCTGTGCGCAGTTCCTCAGGGATTACACAGGAATATCCCTGCTGGAAAACGTACAGCCGGAGGACATTGAGGACGTCTCTGAAAAATACCATGCTTACCTGGGTATTACTTTTGAGGCGGATACCGTAAAGAAAATCCGGCTGAAACATAAAGACACGGAAAATATACCGCTATATATGATTTCCCTGATTGAACATAAAAGCGATGTGGATTATAATATATCCATGCAGCTCTTAAAATACATGGCCTGTATCTGGCATGATTATGGTAAAGAGATGGAAAAGACGGCAGGCAGTTCTGCTGCAGACAAAAATTTTAAATATCCTCCAATCCTGCCAATCGTGTACTACGAAGGGGCCAATGAGTGGACCGCAGGCCTGCACTTAAAAGACCGTATTATGTTAAGCGACGTTTTTGGGGAATACTTACCGGACTTTACCTACCGGCTGGTAAGGCTTCATGACTACACAAACCGCGAACTGCTGAACAAGGGGGATGAAATGTCACTGCTCATGACACTAAACAAAGCGCAGACCCCCGGTGATATCAGCACCCTCTGGGAAAATATCCAAAAAGACGACATCAATAAAATTATCCTTAACACACCGGCCCCGACCCTGGAGATTATCGTTTCCGTGGCATGGAACCTGCTTATGAAGCTAAATGTCCCCATAGATGAGGCCAAAGAATATACGAAGAAAATAAAGGAGCGCCAGATGGGATATTTGTTTGAAAACATGGAAAAAATGGATATACAGAAGGAACGCCAAAAAACAGAACAGCAACGGAAAAGAGCCGATATGCAGCAACATAGGGCCGATATGCAGCAACAAAGAGCCGATATGCAGCAACAAAGAGCCGATATGCAGCAACAAAGAGCCGACGAACAACAGCAAAGGGCCGAAAAAGCAGAAAAAGAATTAGAAGAAAAAAACGAACAGGGAATCCGGACAATTATCTCCCTATGCCGGAAACTCCAGGCTACCAAAGAGACCGCTGTCACACAGGTTATGGAAAACAGCGCCCTATCCAATGTTGAAGCCAGGGGCAAAGTAGATTTATACTGGGAAGAGAATTAACCTCCCCAGCATCATATCGCTGTCGAAATTTTGCCTTGCCCTGGCACGCTCTGAAACACCAAACCTTTGGAACTGCAGAAAAATAAGTGACACATCCTGATCTGTATCACTTATTTTCCTACAGTTCCTTATTTGCACGAATTCTCAGACACGATCCAATTCCAATGTCATTAACTTAAGCTTCCCGGGGTGCCGCAAACCACATATCTCATCCGGACGCGCTTCCGCTCACGGCAGACGCAACGGTACTAACACTACATTACATGTAGTGTAGCGCCAAAACACGGCGCCTAAGTGCCGGCGTCTTTCGATGGTCCGGATTGAGATATATGGTCTGCAGCACCCCGGGAAGCTTAAGTTAATGACATTGATCCAATTCTATAACCACTAATTCCCCCGGATTAAACACCCGGATTGGAATGGTATGCATTCCCAGCCCCCTACCCAGCACCATTTTGCTGCCATAGTCCTCATACAAACCTCCGTCATATTTGGGAAAAAGATGCGCTGCCGGCGAAACCACGCCGCCCAGCAGCGGAAGCCGCATAACACCCCCATGCACATGGCCTGCCAGTACAAGATCCGCCCCCCATGCCGCATATTTCTTAAAGTAATCGGGATTATGGGCGATCAGCACTTCCGTACAATCTGTCCTGCCCTTGCCTAGCAGGCTCTTAATATACTCCTTGTCCATATGTTTTTTCCACAGCCTTTTATAATAACACCGCTCAATCTCCAAACCGCAGATTTCCATATTGTATTCCGGCAGATATACCCTTCCGTTTTCCAATACGCGCACCCCGCACTTTTTTAACGCGGCCGCATATTCCCTGTATATGTTCCCATACTCCCCCCTGCAAACCTTCATCCGGTATTCATGGTTCCCGATACCATAATAAACCGGATAATGCAGTGCAAGCCGGCGGATTAGTTCCAACGACCCCTGTACCTCCGTCTTATCCCCGTTGGCAGTGACCATATCCCCCGCTATCAAAACCAAATCCGGCTTCTGAGCCCGGACGGCCTGCAGCAGCCGTTTATTATGCTTTCCATATACCTTATTGTGCAGATCGGACATCATAACGATCCGGCATTTCTTACGCAGCTTCGGACAGGCCACATGATACTTTACCACCACAAAACGGGTGCTATCCCTTAACACCACCATGCCGAAAAAAGACAGCAATACCAAAAAAAACATAACAACCATCCGAATTTCCTCCTGGACACAGCCAACCATTTTCCTTCCCCATCATACCATATCATCCCCATCAATTCAATGCCTGAAACAGGACCTGCAAAAAGGGGGCATATGGTTTCGGGCGGGCAGAGCTCTTAAGTTAATGACATTGGGCCACAGGCCGGTGCCGGCTCCTCATCTGGGAAGGCTTTTCCTGCTTTTTGCACTTTATTTTGACGGAATTTTTATGCGCCCTTTCTTTGGCAAAGCATACTTGCCAAAGAATATATGCTTTTAATCTCCCACAGATTGTGACGCACATCTCAGAGAAAGCAATTTAAAAACACGCTTAAGAAAAATCACCCTCCAAAACGATGCCAAAAGCAGGAAAGCTTAAATAAGAGCCTGTTTAAAATCTGCTTTTCGCCAAATGTACGCCACAGTTTGTGGGAGGGTTTGCCCCGAATGAGGGAGGCGTAGTAGGGCATCGTCTCCTGAATGAGGGGCAAAGATCTCACAATATGGTGAAAATAGGATTATAAACAGGCTCTTAAACGGCATTGCCTCACAACAGGAACATCTGCACCACCTTCCCTACATAATCCCGGTATCCGGCGCGCTCCACCGCTTTCGCGGACACAATGGACACACCGCCGATCCTCTCCCCGTCCAGTTTATAAACCGCTTCCCCCACAGCCTGCCCTTCGGCCACCGGCGCTTCCACCATCTCCGGGAGCGTAATGATCTCTTCGATTTGAGACAGATTCCTCCCCTTCGTGTCCAGATAACGGAATTCCCCGGCAAAACTCAGATTCACCGTATCGTCAACCCCTCCCTTTACCGCCAGGGACGGCAGGGCTTCCTTATTCTCATCCACATAAACATTGCTCACACTGTAACCGAAATTCAGCAGCGCCATCGCATCCTGAAACCGCACCTTATTATCCGGCGCCGCCATAACCACCGCAATTAAATCAATGCCATCCTTGCTTGCCGTAGCGGACAGGCAGTATTTCGCCTTGCTTGTGGAACCTGTTTTCAGCCCGGTAACCCACTCATACTGTTTCAGCAGCTTATTTGTGCTTGACAGGGTAAACGTGGTACTCCCCTGCCTTGTAACATGGGTAATATCCTCCATCCATATCCGGGTATAATCATAAATTTCCGGATGTTTCGTCACCAGCTCCCGCGACATCGTTGCGACATCCCGGGCCGTAGTATAATGCCCGTCGGAATCCGTCAATCCGCAGCAATCTTCAAAATGAGTATTATCCATCCGCAGTTCCTCTGCCTTCTGGTTCATCAGGGCAACAAACTCTTCCTCACTCCCCGCAATATATTCCGCCACTGCCACACAGGCATCATTCCCCGACGCCACAGCGATACACTTTATCATCGTATCCAGAGTCTGCACTTCCCCCTCCTCCAGAAACACCTGGGAGCCCCCCATAGACTTCGCATGGGCACTGGTAATCACCTCATCCTCCAAATGTATCCTTCCCGTATCCAGATGTTCAAAAATCAGAAGCAAAGTCATAATCTTCGTAATACTCGCCGGACTTCTCCGCACATCCGCATCCTTTTCACACACAATCTGCCCCGTAGAAGCCTCCACCACTATATAAGAAGGCGCAGACACCTCCGGCGCCGCCTGCACATAACACACTGCAGACAGAACCAGGCAAATACTGCATATGCAGCAAACAAAAGTTTTTACTACTCTTTTCACGTCAACCTCCATCCGCCCGCCCCGCGGGCATCCAGGCCGCAGCATAAACTTCAGGCTCCCGCCGTTTCACAGCCATCCCATCCATAAGGAACTGTCCGGAAATAACTTGTGCAAGTTACGCAGAATTTTTCTTCGGCAGTGTCAGCCAAAAATCGGGCGCATAGTGGGCTATGTAACTGATTTTTGGCTGATGCTGCCGGAGAAAAAGGCAAGTAAATTGCACAAGTTATTTCCGGACAGTTCCTAACCTCATATACTGCATCCTGTTTCCGTATTCTACTACTATAAATATAAAAAAACGGCCCTATATAGAACCGTTTTTCACATATGTTTCTAAAGTATATAATATCAATATCACAAACCAGCCATGAAAAACCTGGAAAAACGCCTCTTTCCAAGCGATACTTCGCTTTGCGTTCTTCCGTGTGAAACGGATTTGCGATGCTACAGCATTGCAAATCCTAAAAGTTCTTAAACGGTAGAGAACACCGTTGTGGTGTACTTTACCACTTTAGAACTTTTTTTCACACTACCTCGCCTTAAACTCCTCATACCTGTCAACCAGTTTATCCTTCTGCTCGCGGATATCAATATGGAAAATATCCATCAGCCGGATTATGTAATCCACCGTCACCGCCATCAGGACAAGGCAGCAAATCTTACTTCCGAAAGAAAAACTCCACCTGTCAATAAACGCCATCACCCTTGAATGGAGGAACAGAATAATAACCACTGCATAAAACCCCCATGCAACCGTGCTTTCCAGACAGATAATGCCTTTATAGTTACACGGCTTGTCATTATAATCCCACCAGACCTCACCGAACAGGCGCAGCATCAGTTTCCCCACCAGGAATTCAAACACCGTCGCTGTAACCGCCCCTGCCAGATACAGCTTGAACACATCCGCCTCCAAAGGCCGCAGCAACAAATACCCGACTACCGCGCCAAACCCGTAAATCGGGCAGAACGGCCCCTTCCCGAAACCGCGGTTCGTAATTTTATGGTTGCAAAATGACATATAAACCGACTCCACGAGCCATCCCAAAACACTATAAATAATAAACGCACTGACAAGATGGTAAACATCCGTCCCAAAAATTTCTTTTGTCCACATAGTTCCCTCCCCCTTGCCTTCAGAAATCCTGCACCCCAAAACAGGAATCCTGCACCTTCAAAAACATACCTCTGCATAACATTTATGCATATAACAAAATCCCTGATAGATAATCAGGGATCTGTCATTATACAACTGCCATTAATTATATTTGCGTTTTCTTGCTGCTTCCGACTTCTTTTTGCGCTTTACGCTTGGTTTTTCGTAATGTTCTCTTTTACGAATCTCCTGCTGGATACCAGCTTTTGCACAACTCCGCTTAAAGCGGCGCAAAGCACTATCCAAAGTCTCGTTTTCTTTTACGATAACATTTGACATCTCACACCCGACCTCCCTTCAGTCCCTCAAAGTACCTTTGACTGATTGGGTTTATTCTATTTCTCGTACAGATAATGAATTCACGAACCATCATGCACTTTAATTATTATAACACATTTCCCCGCATAGTCAACCCATTTGTGAAATTTTTTTGAACTTTCCGCACTTAAACGTTACAGTTCACTTCCCAACGTCATTAACTTAAGGTTTTCGGCAAAACTCAAAAGTTTAAGTTAACCAAAAACCAGGAGCCTGCTTTGCTTTCGGAGGGGCATGTCCTTTCTTTTTGCATCATTTCCCTTAAGTCAACTGCCCTTCCAGCACTTTCCCTGCTTCCGCGATTGCTGCGTCTATCCCGGCAGGGTTCTTGCCGCCTGCCTGTGCCATATTCGGCCGCCCGCCGCCGCCGCCGCCGACAAGCGCCGCAATCCCTTTCAGCAGATTGCCCGCATGGGCGCCTTTGTCCATAGCCTCCTGTGTCGCCATGGACACCAGGTTGACTTTCCCGTCAAGATCCGACACAAGGACTATAACACCCTCAACCAGCTTTCCTTTCAGTTGGTCGCCCAGATCCCGCAGGCCGTTCATGTCCACACCGGAAACCTTTGCCGCAAGCAATTTCACGCCCCCGACTTCCTTCACCTGATCCATAACATCGCCAAGCGCTTCCTTTGCCGCCCTGCTCTTTAACGATTCATTTTCACTCTGGAGCGCTTTCACCTCCGCCATCAGATGTTCCAGCCTCTCAACCAGGCCGGCCGGCGTTGCCTTTACCGCTTTCGCAGCCTCGGAAAGAGTCCTCTCCGTTTCCTCATAATAACGGAGCACACCGCTCCCGGTCAGGGCTTCGATCCTCCTGACGCCTGCCGCCACACCGCTCTCGGACAAAATCTTGAAAACGGAAATCACCCCGGTATTTGCCACATGGGTGCCGCCGCACAGTTCCACGGAAAAATCACCCATCCGCACGACACGCACCGTATCCCCGTATTTCTCGCCGAACAGTGCCATCGCCCCGCTCTTCTTCGCCTCTTCAATAGACATCTGACTGGTTTCCACCGGAATGGATTCCATAATTTTCTCATTGACCATCTTCTCCACTTTGGCGATTTCTTCCTCCGTCATGGCGGAAAAATGGCTGAAGTCAAACCGGAGCCTTTCACCGTCCACATACGACCCCTTCTGTTCCACATGAGTACCCAGCACGGTACGCAGCGCTTTCTGCAAAAGGTGGGTAGCGCTGTGGTTTTTGCAGGTATCAGCCCTCCTGCCGGCATCCACCGTAAGCGTCACCCTGTCCCCGGCCCGGAACATGCCCCTGGTCACTTTGCCGATATGCCCTACCTTGCCGCCTAACAGCTTCACCGTATCGGCTACTTCAAACTCACCCTCTGCGGAAGTAATCACGCCCCGGTCTGCACACTGCCCGCCCATCGTTGCGTAAAAAGGCGTTTCCCTCACAAAGATTGTCCCGGTATCACCGTCCGCCAATGCCTCCACCAGCTCCGATTCCGTAGTCAACACCGTAATCTCCGATTCGTGGGCCAGCCTGTCATAGCCTACAAACTCCGTAGTAACAGCCGGATCGATGGACTCATATACCGTAACGTCCGCCCCCATATAATTCGTCACTTTGCGCGCGGCACGCGCCTTTTCCTTCTGCTGTGCCATCGCTTTTGCAAAGCCCTCCTCATCCACCGCAAAACCCTTTTCCTCCAGAATCTCCCTGGTCAGATCCAGCGGGAAACCATAGGTGTCATATAATTTAAACGCTTCCGCACCTGGCAGTTCCTTTTTGCCCTCTTTGGCCATTTTGCTTTCTATTTCTGCCAGAATCGCCAGCCCCTGGTCAATCGTCTTATTGAATTTCCCCTCCTCCTGTGTAAGCACATTGAAGATAAATTCCTTCTTTTCCTCCAGTTCCGGATAACCGTCCCTGCTGCCCTCAATCACCGTATTGCTTAAATTGGCCAGGAACTGCCCTTCAATCCCGAGGCTCCTGCCATGCCTTGCCGCACGGCGGATAATGCGCCGCAGCACATACCCTCTGCCTTCATTGGAAGGCATGATACCGTCGGAAATCATAAAAGACGCCGAACGGATATGGTCGGTCACAATACGGATCGACACATCCCACTCATACTTTTCCATATATGCCTTGCCGGACAGCTCACAGACACGGTTGCGCAGCGCGCGGATGGTATCCACATCAAAAATGGAATCCACATCCTGCACTACCATGGCCAGCCGCTCCAGCCCCATACCGGTGTCGATGTTTTTCTGCTCCAGCTCGGAATAATTACCCTTTCCGTCATTGTCAAACTGGGTAAATACATTGTTCCACACTTCTACATAACGGTCGCAGTCACAGCCCACCGTACAGCCCGGTTTCCCGCAGCCATACTTCTCCCCGCGGTCATAATAAATCTCCGAACAGGGGCCGCAGGGGCCGGAACCATGCTCCCAGAAGTTATCCTCCTTCCCGAAACGGAATATCCGCTCCGGCGCTATGCCCATTTCCTTATTCCAAATAGCAAAAGCCTCATCATCCTCCAGGTAAACCGACGGGTAAAGACGGTCCGGCGACAGCCCGACCACCTCCGTCAGAAACTCCCAGCTCCAGCGGATTGCCTCCCGTTTAAAATAATCGCCGAAGGAAAAATTCCCCAGCATTTCAAAAAAAGTACCGTGGCGCGCCGTCTTCCCGATATTGTCAATATCCGGCGTCCGGATGCACTTCTGGCAGGTCGTCACCCTTCTCCTGGGCGGTATCTCCTGCCCGGTAAAATAAGGCTTTAACGGTGCCATGCCCGAATTAATCAGAAGCAGGCTGTTGTCATTATGCGGCACCAGTGAAAAACTCTTCATCGCCAGATGCCCCTTGCTTTCAAAAAACTCCAGGAACATCTTCCTTAACTCATTTACACCATATTGTTTCATCTCATCGTGCTCCTTAAAAAGTAAACTTATCCGCAAAATACTCTTCCAGACGATCGATAGCCACCCGCTCCTGCTCCATGGAGTCGCGCAGGCGCACTGTCACGCAGCCGTCCGTCTCGGAGTCAAAATCATAGGTTACGCAGAAAGGCGTCCCGATCTCATCCTGCCTGCGGTATCTCTTCCCGATATTGCCCCTCTCATCAAACTCACAGTTATATTTTTTGGACAGCTTCGCAAAAATCTTCTCTGCCCCCTCGTTCAGCTTCTTGGAAAGAGGCAGCACGCCAATCTTAACAGGCGCCAGCGCCGGATGGAAATGCAGTACCGTGCGCATATCCCCGCCTCCCAGGTCTTCCTCGTCATAAGCGCCGCAGAGCACTGCCAGGAAAAGCCTCTCCACACCCAGGGAAGGTTCTATGACATAAGGGATATATTTCTCCCGTTTCTCATCATCAAAATAACTCATATCCTGGCCCGATACATTCTGATGCTGCGTCAGGTCATAATCCGTCCGGTCGGCAATGCCCCACAGCTCGCCCCAGCCAAACGGGAACAGGAATTCAATATCCGTCGTCGCCTTGGAATAGAAGGAAAGCTCTTCCTTCTCATGGTCGCGTACCCGCATTTCCTCTTCTTTCATGCCAAGGCTCTTCAGGAAATCGATACAAAACTGCTTCCAGTAAGCAAACCATTCCAGATCCGTATCCGGCTCACAGAAAAACTCCATTTCCATCTGCTCAAACTCTCTCACACGGAAAATAAAATTCCCCGGGGTAATCTCATTCCGGAAGGATTTCCCTACCTGGCAGATACCGAACGGGATCTTCTTTCTGGACGTCCTCTGCACGTTTTTAAAATTCACAAAGATACCCTGCGCGGTTTCCGGCCTTAAGTACACCGTATTCTTGGCATCCTCCGTCACACCCTGGAAGGTCTTAAACATCAGGTTGAACTGGCGGATATCGGTAAAATTATGTTTCCCGCAGGTAGGGCACGGAATCTGATGTTTGTCAATAAAGCCCTTCATCTCTTCCTGGCTCCATCCGTCCACGGAGCTTTCCAGTTCCATGCCTTTTTCCTTCACGAAATTTTCAATTAACTGATCCGCCCGGAAACGCTCATGGCATTCCTTACAGTCCATCAGCGGATCGGAGAAACTTCCAAGATGCCCGGAAGCCACCCATGTCTGGGGATTCATCAGAATCGCACAGTCCACACCCACGTTATAAGGGCTTTCCATCACAAATTTCTGCCACCATGCTTTTTTGATATTATTTTTCAGTTCCACACCGAGGTTCCCGAAATCCCACGTATTTGCCAGCCCGCCGTAAATTTCCGAGCCCGGATAAACAAACCCCCTTGATTTTGCCAGTGCCACAATTTTATCCATTGTCTTTTCCATAGTAAAATATGCTCCTTTATCTATATCTTTTTTTCATTGCTTCTTTATGTTAAGCCACGCATCCCATCGCATTTTCATGCCGCCGCGCTTATAGTAATCGGGCTATTCCCTTTTACTTATAAATAATATAATAAATTTCCGCCGCATCTTCTTCCCCTGTCCCGGCCAGCACAGCCTCATCCTTGCCGCTGACCGTCACATTGCTGCTGGTATACTGTATCCTGCCATCCACCCTGATACGCATAGGATTCTCTGAGATTACAATCTTCTGCTCGCCCATTTCCAGAAGCTGCGCTTTTCCGATGGACTCATTGCCTTTGGGATCCTGCAGCATGACATCCATGGGATAACCTGCGTCAAATGCCTGCGATACCGTCCCGCTGAAAAATGACATATGGTTGTATTCATCCGTATTATATACGGAATAGACTTCTGCCGAAGGATATTTCATCTGTACGGTGACCGCCCCGTTCTTCTGCTCCAGCTTATCGACGGAAATCCCGGAATCGCCGTGCCCTTTATTATAATTTTCCACTTCAGACAATATCATGTTCCTCAGATTCTCCCCGTTGTAAAACTCTTCGGGAAAATCCTCCACTACCGTCTCGACAATACTGCCGTCTTTGCGCACCTCCACCTCCGATGTCAATGCTTCCGCCGCTTCTACCGTCTCACTGTCCATATCCGGTTCCTTTTCGCCACACCCATATAACATAAGCGCCGCCAAAAGTATACCGGCCGCCATTTTCCTTTTATGCATTGATATACCCCTCCGATTTTACGAGTTTCCTCTTCCCATTCCGCAAAACAGCCCAAACCTAAGCCTTCATTCCAAACCTAAGCCTTCATTATTATATCCGACTTATGTTTTATTTTCAATATATAATTGTGAATTTATCGTTTCCGAATTTATCGTTTCCAATACTGCCAGGCTCTTCAGTTCCCTGTCCATAAACCTTTTGCGGAACCCTTCGCAAAGCCGCTGCAGTTGTGCCAGCACTTCGTCCGTAACCGTAAAGGTATACAGTTTTTCCACGCTGCTTCCTGCTATGTAATTTACCGCATAGACTGTAGAATCCAGGAACCTCCCGTCCGCGGGCAGCCCCGGGAATTCCCCGTCAAGCACAAGCGCTTTCAGTTCAAAGATGCAGCGCACCAGTTCCTTCCCCAGGCTGGGAAGCTGCAATGCCCGCAGCGACTGGTAGAGCAGTTTCAGCATTGCCTTCTCATCGTTATTTTCCCTCGTATAGTAATCCATTATATCCAGAAAATACATCCCATAGCACGCCCCGTCGAAATCCTCCCGGAACCCTTCAAAATAGTTGGAAATATCCGCATCCATGATATTGTAGGAGGACTTCCCCGCATATACCCTGAACTCGCCGAAGGAAAAAGGGGAAGTCGATGCCACCAGACTGCTGTTCGGCTTCCTCGCCCCTTTGGCAAAAGCCGATACTTTTCCCCTTTCCTTCGTCAAAATAACGACGCGCCTATCGTATTCCCCGATAGGCACTGTCCTTAAAACCATCCCTGTTAATTTTATGAATTCCTGCATAGGGGTCATCTCCCATTCTGGCGCACCCTCCGGCTGTGCCGTCCTCACTTGATTTTGCCCTGAATCTCAGGTAATCTTCCACGCTTCCGGTATTTAAAAACTTTTGCCAGTAATTTGATTCTTTCATCCTGTGCCCCCTGAACCTTACACTTACGTTTTTGTCCGTTTCCATAAGGTTAGGGTTCGCATTTTTCTTCTTTCCTATTCGCTTCCTATTCGGAATCTTTTGGATTGTAACCGAAATTTTTCATATACAAATCACTGTCCCGCCAATCCTTCCTTACCTTGACCCAAAGCTGCAGGTTCACCTTGCATTCCAGCATATCTTCTATTTCCGGGCGTGCCCTGCTGCCTATTTTCTTTAACATCGCGCCCTGTTTCCCGATGATAATCCCTTTGTGGGATTCCTTCTCGCATATGATCGAGGCTTCAATGTCTGCTATCCGTATATGGTTCTGGTTTTTACGGTATTTCATACGTTCGATCGTCACCGCGATGCCATGAGGCACCTCTTCTTCCAGACAGCGCAGCGCCTTTTCCCGTATCAGCTCCGCCACAATCTGGCGCTGCGGCTGGTCTGTTACCGTATCCTCATCATAAAATGCCGGCCCATAAGGCAGATATTTCATAATACAGCTTATCAGTTCCTGCGTATTGTCCCCCTTCCATGCCGAGACGGGTACAATTTCCGCAAAATCCATTTCCTTCCGGTAACAATCGATGCAAGGCAGGATTTCTTCCTTTTTCACCGTATCAATCTTATTGACGACAAGGATCACCGGCGTTTTTGTTTTTTTCAACTGTTCAAGAATATGCCTCTCCCCGGCGCCGATAAAAGTCGTAGGCTCAATCAGCCAAAGCACCACGTCCACTTCGTTGATCGTATTCTGCGCCACCCTGACCATATAATCGCCCAGCTTGTTTTTCGCTTTATGGATCCCCGGGGTATCCACAAATACAATCTGGCCTTCCTCCGAAGTGTATACCGTCTGTATACGGTTCCTCGTTGTCTGCGGCTTGTTGCTTGTAATTGCTATCTTCTGCCCAATCAGACGGTTCATCAGCGTAGATTTCCCTACATTCGGCCGCCCGATCAGCGTAGCAAACCCTGATTTAAAATTATCTTCCAATTTCCCTTTTCCTCTTTTCCGATTTCTGCACAGTTACGAAGTCTGCCTGCCCTATCTTCCCTTCCCTGTCCGGCTGAATATCCCCTGTTTTGCGGGCTCCTCAGACGGCTCCTGCTGCCTTTCCTCATTCCTGCCGTTTCTTCCATCCTTCTTCGAATCACCTGTCCCGCCATTCGTC
Organism: uncultured Lachnospiraceae bacterium; assembly: GCA_947385425.1. Classification (GTDB taxonomy): domain Bacteria; phylum Bacillota; class Clostridia; order Lachnospirales; family Lachnospiraceae; genus Kineothrix. The sequence goes on from CANDKY010000087.1 coordinate 13,105, forward strand.
CCAGCGCCCGTTCCGCCATTCCGTCCGCTGTCCGTCCCGGCACCTGTTCCGCCATTCCTTCCGCCGTCTGTCCCATCATCCCTTCCGCTGTCTATTCCGTCCGCCGTCCGCCGTCCATCCGGCTGTCCTGCATCCTGTCCTTCCGTGCCGGCGCCGGTATACACACCATAAGTATCCGACAGCCATTCTTCCCGCCTTTTCCGTCCTTTCCTGAAGACAGCCCTTACAGGCAAAGCCGCCAGGAATACCAGCACTGCCATAAATATCAGGTACGGCAGGTTAACAACCAGACCGATCAGGAATTCCTTAATCCCCGTCAGCAGATTCCCCACAGAATGCCCGAATCCCTGTACCATCCTGGTAAAGTCCGAAATTTCCTCCACCGGCGTCAATACTTCCACCTCTTCCACCGACAGGTAGACCGTGGAAAAATCCACGAGGTTGTCATAAGTCCGAAGCTGGGATTCCATGCTTTCCAGTTCATACCTTACCTGCGAAAGCCTCTCTTCGATCGTAATGATATCTTCCATGGAAACCGCCTGCCCCAGCAGTTCCAGCAGCCGGTCCTGTTCCACTGTCAGGGCTTTCTTCCTGCTTTCCAGATCTACATAACTCAGCGTCACATCTTCCGTGTCTTCGGATTTGCTGACCACATTGGAAAGCCCGGATACCTCGCCGACAAACATATCCAGCTTTTCTTTCGGAATCCGCACCGTCATGGAAGCATCCCTTCTCTTCTGCCCGTTGCGCCAGCTCCCATTGTATACGCTCATGTTTTCCATATATCCGCCAAGGTCAGCCACCCTCTGTTCCAGTTTCGCCACCAGAGTGTCAAATTCCTCTGTTTCCACACTCATATGTACTGTCCGGATCAGTTTCCGGTTTGATGCCACCTGCCCGCTGCCTCCGGCCGCTTCCTCCACTTCCGCCGGCGCTGCCGCCGTTTCGTAAATGTCGTCCGTAACATACCCGCTTTCCTCTGCCGCTGCCGATGTATCGGCGCTGGCGGCGCTGTTGGCAGATCCTTTTGATGAACCGCAGCCGCCCAGGAACAACGCCGCCACCAGCCAAGACAGCCCCACATGCTTCGCTACAATGCCAATCCTTTTTCCCTTTTTCAATATGATACCCTCCCGGGCTATGCCCAGACACACTTTAAATGTATGGGTAATGCCAATGATTTCCTTCCTTATCGGAAAATATCCCCGGCACTTTGCGCGATTCATAATTCCGATAAGGAAATAAATCAAATACATTGCCCGTTCCTCCCGTCAATGGAACAAAGGCTCCACTGCATCAAACAGCTTACTCTCCTTCAACTTTTCCTCATTCCCTACCACGCACAGGCAGTCCGCATCCATAAAGGCCCTGATATGCCCTGCCAGGGAACGGATAGTTTCCTTAGTCACGCCAAGCAGTTCGTCCCGCTCCCTCTGGATCCGCTCAAAAGGCAGCTTCGTCATATACCCGCTCAGGGAATAGGCGCCCTTGGACGCCGGGGTCATAGGCACGTCCAGATCGCTGACCGCCCCTATAATATACTTGGTGACAGTCCGCTCATCCGCCTCAAAGGACGCAATATAATCCGCCGCATTCTCATAAACCTCCACCGTTTTTTCCAGATTCGGATCCCTGTAGGAAACGAAATAACTGTCCCCGGATCTTCCAAAGCTGCACAGGCAGCCGTAAGCCCCGCCCTTCACGCGCACCCGGTTCCAAAGGTAATCATATCCCATCATCACTTTCAGGACGCGCAGCGCACCTGTATAGGAAAGGCCCTTCCGGATAAAATTGCCTGCGCGGCACACAAACTGCACCTGCGCGGAGGTCAGGTATCCTTCACGTTTCTTCCCCAATACCGGGAGGAAGCTCCCCTTCTCCACCGGATCCGTGAACAGCCTGTCCCTGAAACGGTTTACCGCCTCCTCGATGCCCGCATATTCCTTTTCACTGGCTGTATAATCCACCATCAGGTTTTCCGGACGGAAAATAATAGCCGTCAGCCGTTTCAGTTTATCCACCAGATCATCCTTTTCCTCTTCAAAATTCCCCTCCAGGCGTTCCAACAGGCGATACTGGGGGATCCCGCTGATCTGTTCCGCCAATGCAGCCGTAGGGGATATCCCGGCCAAAGCCCTCACCGCAGCCAGGGAATGCCCGGCGGACAGCATACTTGCCTGCATCTGTGACTTGTCTTCCGCAATAATGTCATACAGACGCTTCGTATCCTCAAACCTGGATTTCAAAAGGATCTCCTCCGCCAGCCGGAAAGCCTCATTCAGATTTTCATACAGCACTTTTACTTTCACTTCATAAGTCACCTTATATTCCTGCATATCCTCCGCATTAATATAAGTGTTTACCCGCATCTGTATCCCGCCGGTCCGGATATTCGTCTCATGGTAAAGCTCCCCGTAAGCATAATTTTCGGTATCCACCATCCCCAGTACACTTTTCAGCACACCGACATAAGGCAGCAGTTCCCCAGGCACGCCGCTGATATCAAAAATAAAACGCAGATAACCAATACCGTTGGTGAAAATATTGTGGAACAGGACAAGCGTATCCCCGGCATGGCGCTCCTCATTCACATAATTTACCGCTTCTTTCTTTATATCCTCCCTGGTAAGCAGCGGAATCTTTTCCAGCTCTTCTTTTGTGTTCGGCTCTTCCTGATAGCGCTCCAAAGCCTTTGTCTGCTTTACGATCTCCTCCACTTCCTCTTCGCTCAGCTTCGCCTTATAATCCTGCAGTTTTTTATGCAATGCGGCATCCTTCTTTGTAGTCAGCCCTTTCACCGGGGACAGGACAATGACCGTCTTATGGTTGTTCTGCAAAAGGTAACGGCGGATCAGCCCTTCAAAATACCCCGTCTCCAATTCCTTTTTCAGCTCGGCAAAAGTATCGTTAGCCTCCACATGGATAAACGGTTTGTCATCTGCATACAGCCAACTGTCCAAAGCCTGCAGCCCGATCATCAGCCCCTTCGGATAGCTTCCGAAATCCGCCTCCCGATACTTAAATTCATAATAATTCAGCCCTGCCCGCAGGGCTTTCCGGTCAATCCCCTTTTCCGCCTGCTCCTTCAGCACGCCTTCAATCACCGATACAAATTCATCCTTGCGGCACGCATCCGAATTTTTCGCCACAACGGAGAAAAACGGCTGCATAATGCCATTGTCATAAGTACTGTAAATCTCCTTGCCAATCCCATGCTCCGTCAGCGCCTCCTTTAACGGCGCACCCGGCGCGGAGCAAAGGGCATAATCCAATATCTCAAAAGCAACATAGAGCTTCCTGTCCAGGTTGTCCCCGATTACCGTATTATAGGCAAGATACGTGTTCTCCTTTTCCGACTCACTCTCCGCGATGGAATACTCTTTATGGATTTCCTTCGGCGCGTCAAAACACGGCTGTACCGGTATGTGCGAATCCACCTCCAGGGCATCAAAACCGGACAGATATTCCCTGTCAATAAATTCCAACTGCTCCGCCATATCCATATCCCCGTACAGATAAATATAACTGTTGGAGGGATGGTAATATTTCCTGTGGAAATCCAGGTAATCTTCATAGGTAAGTTCCGGGATCACATCCGGATCGCCTCCGGACTCCATGCCGTAAGGCGTATCGGGGAAGAGGGTATTCATCACTTCCCTGTCGAGCACATCATCCGGCGAGGAAAAAGCACCCTTCATCTCATTATATACCACCCCGTTTATTTCCAGATCGTCCCGGGCATCCGACAGCGCATAATGCCAGCCCTCCTGCCGGAATATTTTTTCCTCTTTATAAATATTCGGATGGAACACGGCATCCAGATACACATGCATCAGGTTACGGAAATCCTTGTCGTTGCAGCTTGCCACCGGATACACCGTCTTATCGGGATAAGTCATCGCATTCAGGAACGTATTCAGCGAACCCTTTACCAATTCCACAAACGGATCCTTCACCGGGAAATTCTCCGACCCGCAAAGCACCGTATGCTCTATAATATGCGCCACCCCCGTGCTGTCCGCCGGCGGCGTCCGGAAACCGATATAAAACACCTTATTTTCATCATCGTTTGATAAAAGTACTACCCGCGCTCCTGTCTTCTTATGCCGCAGCAGATAACCGTATGAATTCAGATCACTGACTTCCCGCGCCTCCACTACCTCATAACTTTCCAATCCTCTGACTTTGCTTTCCATTTCCTTCACATCTCTCATTGCTCCCATACCCTTTCTTTCATTCCAATTCCTATTTCCAATTCCACTCTTTATTTCAAATTTCTTTATTCCAATTCCTCATTCCACTCTTTATTCCGCATTTCTTTATTTCACACTTCTTCATTGCCTGTTCCTTTATTCCACATTCCGCTCTTTATCCCAAGTTTTCTAAAAGAAATGCTTCAAACCGTAAATGTCATCAGCCCCAGCTTTGATATCACAATCTCCCTCACCATAAGCCCCAACTGCTCCTTCCCGGCCGGACGGATGCCCGCAAATTCCTTCAGGCCGTACACCTTATCCTTATAAACCGTACGCACCTTCCCTGTCAGCCCCTTTTTCTGCTCCGGCATACTGACCTTGACTTTCACCTTCAGCTCACGGTATGTCTGGTAAGAAAAGGAATCCTCCGCCATATGGTAAAAATGGCTTTCCAGCGTGGCCGATGCATCCACTTCCTTCAGGATGTACCGGGAAATCACCGTCTTCAGCTTGAAATTCATCTGCTCTTCCTCTAACAGCTCCCGGTAGCTGTACCTCGCCCCTACATAAATCTGCCCGGCATCCTGAAGTATATATTTGAAATCCCTGTCCTGCACGATATTATCTTTCCTGTCCATCGCATCCTCTATTCCGAAACCGTTTTATACTCTATATATTCCATATGGTTCCCGCTCATCCGCACGGCCTCCGCAATCTCCTCCTCCGACCATTCCGTCTCCGCTGCCAGTTCCTCCACCGTAACCTTACGGTGCAGGGCCTCTGCCAAATCCTTTGCCTGTTTTGCCACCGCGCTGACATGCTCCAGCACTTTCCTGTCCTTTTGCTCCTGTTCCAGATTGGCGCTGATGCACTCCTCCATGGCATCCATAACCATCCTGCCAAGCATCCCTTCCACCTCGCCGGCATGCTCCAGGCAGCCCAGCATTGTCACCCCTGCCGCTACCGCCACATTCCCCTCGCCGATCAGGTCTTCCATAAATACGCCCTGCCCGCCGTACAGCTTCGCAATCTCCACCACTTTCGGCAGGTAGATTTCCGCCAGGCGCGCCTGTGCCTGTCCGTCCCCTGCCATTGCGGAAAGGGAAATTGCTTCCTTCTCCCCCTCGGACACATCTTCCATCCGCTTCAGTTCATCCAGGTAAATATCCAGGTAACGGATCTCCTCCTTAGTCAGATAATCGTCCGCGTTTACCGGTTCGCCGATCCCTATTTTATGGTTCTTCAAATACTCCTCTACCAGGGCCAACTGCTCCTCCCCCAGCCCCTGGCCGGAAAAAGCCTCTGCAACCTGCTCCCTGGAAACACAATTCCCCTGCTCCTTCGCCAGCCGCTTCACCTCTTCCAATGCCTTCCCAAACATCAGTTCCCTATCCATCACCCATCTCCTATATTCTTATCGAAAACCCTTCATATATTCCAACCGGGATATCTTCGCCAAAAGAATAATCTTCCGTCGTCTCTTTCTCAAAATTATAAACCACCACCAATTGCCTGGCCGGGTTTACCGTCCAATACTCCCGGACTCCGGCTGTACGGTATTTAAACAATTTGATATAACAGTCCATATGCTTACTGCCCGGGGATATGATTTCTATCACCCAGTCCGGAGCGCCATGGCACCCCTTTTCATCCAGTTTGGAAGGATCACAGATAACACAAATGTCAGGCTCCACATAATTCCTGTTATCTTTATCCAGAAACACAGCGAACGGGGCGGCATAAACTTCACATCCTCCCTTATTCGCTTCCACATAATTCCCTATCACCCTTGCCAGGAAACCGCTTATTTTCTGGTGCGTCCGGCCTGGAGGCGCCATATAATAAATCTGCCCGTCAATCAATTCCGCCCGCTCCCCGTCTGGCAGAGCGTATATATCGTCTGTTGTATAAAAATCCGTTTTCCCCAATGCATCCATATTTTCACCCGCCTCTGCCCTGCCACAGATTCATTGGCTGCGCAGGTTATTCTGCCCCGGTACCAATGTCATTAACTTAAGCTTTTCGGGGCGCTGCAGACCATATATCTCAATC
>CANDKY010000088.1 GCA_947385425.1 uncultured Lachnospiraceae bacterium
AGTGGCAGTGGCAGTGGCAGTGGCAGTGGCAGTGGCAGTGGCAGTGGCAGTGGCAGTGGCAATGGCAATGGTAATGGCAATGGCAGTAGTAGGAGGATGATCTGTGGTAAGGAACAAAGGAAAGCGTCTGCATAAATATGTGAAGGACTATGTGGTGTTTGACCTGGAGACAACAGGGGTGAACCCGGAGAGGGATTCCATTATAGAGATATCGGCGGTGAAAGTCGGTAACGGTAAAACGATAGGGGAGTATTCTACACTGGTTAATCCGGGATGTCATATCCCGGCGGCTGCGACTGCGGTGAACGGGATAAGGGATGACATGGTGGCAGATGCGCCGCAAGAGGGGGAGGCGATGGAAGGTTTCCTGGAATTTATCGGCGGCAGCATCCTGATAGGGCATAACATACATACCTTTGATATGAATTTTGCTTATGATGCGGCGTTAAGGGCTTTGGGAAAAGAGTTGGACAATGATTATGTTGATACGCTGTATATGGCAAGAAGCTGCCTGCCGGGGCTGTCCCATTACAGGCTGACGGATATCTGCGAGTATTTTCACATTGCTGTGGAGGGTGCCCACCGCGCATTGAATGATTGCAGGATGAACCAGAGGTGTTATGAGGAATTGGGGAAGATTTGGGAGGCGCAGAAGCAAAAAAGGGAGGCGGAGGGAAATTCCCCGGAGCCGGAAGAGGGGCAGGTCTGTCCGTTATGCGGCGGTATATTGTATTTAAGAAAAGGACGGTACGGAAAGTTCTATGGATGCGGGAATTTTCCGTCATGCAGGTTTACGAAGAAGGCGTAAAGTGTATTTAGGGCATCTGCCATGCGGCGTTAAAGCGGCAAAAGACGACAGAAGCAGACAGGATGATGCAAAAACGATGCAGTTTTGATGGAAATAGGATGCATTTTGTGGGTATAATGCGAAAAGAGGATTTGGGGATATTGGACAAACTTTGGGAAGAATAAGATACAAGGTGAGGAAACTTGGATGCGGGTGAAAGGGAGTCGGGATGCGATATGAGGAAAAAAATGCGGAAGTATAAAAAAACAGTACTGGCAATAGCGGCTGTGACAGTGATGGCGGGGTGGATGCCGGGGGCGGATGCGGGACTGAAGGCGTATGCGGAGGAGGAAGCTTCGGAAGAATTGCCGGCCGAAAAGATGGAGGCGGCTGCAGGTAAGGCAGGGGGAATGGCGAAAGGTAAGCCGGAGGCCCTGGCCAGCAAGTCAGAGCAGATAATGGCCAGCAGGGCGGCAGCCATGCCGGGAGGATTAACGGTAAACCGGGCGGAAGTTAAGCTGGAGGATGCAGGGAGTACGCAGGAGGGCGCAGCGGAGGAAGGCAGCAGTGCGGAGATGACAGCAGAAGAGAAGGAAATGGAGCAGAAAATAGATGCTTATTTTGACGGGACCGTTTTCGTGGGTGATTCCATCATGCTGGGTTTCCGGAATTATGCCATGAAACGGCAGGAAACTTTTCTGAGCAGGCTGCAGTTTCTGGCGGCGGGAAGTTATTCCGCGAACAATGCGTTGTGGGAACTGGGCAATGAGGAGAGCGTTCATCCGGTTTATCAGGGGGAACCCAGGTATGTGTGGGATTCCATAGCCATGATGGGGAGCAGGAGGGTATTTATCATGCTTGGGATGAATGACCTGAATGTGACAGGGCTGGAAGGCTCCGTAGAAAAATATGAAGAATTGATTGCAAAAATAAAAGAGAGCTGTCCGGATGCGGAGATTCATATTATGGGCATGACTTATATCCTGCATGGGAAAGAGGTAGGAAAGCTGGAAAATAATACGATACGGGAGTATAATGGTATGCTGCAGGAGATGGCAGGGAGGAACGGCCTCGGGTATGTAAATGTGGCAGATGCACTGGCTGACAGTAACGGGGATCTGGCAGCGGAATACTGCAGCGATGAGTTTGCACATCAGAATCCGGCGGCCTACGATGTATGGGTATCGGTACTGCGAAACTATGCAAAGACAGAATTGGGACTGGAATAAACAGCCGGAACGGGAGAAATGCCCGGGAAGATTACATGACGCGGAAGGCGGCATGTAATCTTCCCCTGGTGTGGGCATTTCGCCCGTTCTGGCGGAACTGGAATAAGAAAGGAGACACGGAGGATGAGAAGGAGTATTGGCGTAAGGAGGAAGGCAGCCTGTATTTTAGCGGCAGTGCTTTTGGCCGGCTGCGGGCAGCAGGGAAGCGGGGAAGCGGCTGCGGTGCAGAGCGAAAGTGTAGTGGAGGGCAGCGGACAGGAGGCGGACAGCGGGGAGCAGGAGACGCCGGAAGCTGCAGCGGAAAAGTCTATAGAGGAAATATATCAGGAAATTGAGCAGAAGGTGGAATTGATTTCCCCGGTGCCGATGGGAGATGCGTTTATTACAAATTATTACGGGATTGATCCGGAGAAGCTGGAGGAATATGTATTCGTTATGTCTGAGGAAGCTACCAGTGCGGAAACCGTGGCTATCATGAAGGTGAAGGATGCGGGCGACGTGGATGCAATGTGTTCGGCTTTGCAGGTAGTGGTGGATGAGAAGCGTTCGGAGATGCAGGATTATCTTCCGGAACAGTTTGAGATTGTCGATAAGAGCAGTGTAAAATCAAAGGGGAATTATGTTTATCTGGTGATTTCCGGGCAGGCGGATTCTATTTTACAGATTATTGAGGATGCGATATAGGGAGGCAGGTAGGATATGGTTTTTAGCAGTATCCCTTTTTTGTTCTTTTTCCTGCCGGTGTGTTTCCTGCTGTATTATGCGGTTCCGCAGAGTACGCGTGCGGCACGGAGAGGGAAGGGGAGACAGGTACAGCAGAGGACCGGTATGCGGCAGGCTTGGAAAAACGGGATCCTGCTGTTGTTCAGCTTGGTTTTTTACGCATGGGGGGAGCCGGTGTATTTGTTCCTGATGTTGTTTGCGACATTGGTGGATTACAGCAGCGGCAGGCTGATGACGAAATTTGGGGCCGCGGGGGGCAGGAGAAAGATTTTCCTTATTTGTGCCCTGGCGATTAACCTTTCCATGCTGGCTTTTTTTAAATATGCGGATTTCCTGATTGGGACAGTGAACGGGTTGTTTGGTACGTCCATCAAGCTTTTGGGGCTGGGGCTTCCGGTCGGTATCAGTTTTTTTACCTTCCAGACAATGAGCTACAGCATCGATTTGTACCGGGGGAAGGTGCCTGTAGAGAGGAATTACCTGAATTACCTGACGTATGTGTCCATGTTTCCTCAGTTGGTGGCAGGGCCGATTGTGCGTTATGCCACGGTAAATAAGGAACTGCACCATCGGAGGATAAAAAAGCGGGAAGTGCAGGAGGGTATCCTTCGGTTTATGCAGGGGCTCTTTAAGAAGGTGTTGATAGCGAACCAGATTGGGGCGCTGTGGGAGGAAATCAGGCTGCTGGAGCCGGGGCAGGCAAGCGTGGCTACGGCATGGCTGGGGGCGGCGGCGTTTACTTTGCAGCTATATTTTGATTTCAGCGCTTACAGCGATATGGCGATTGGAATGGGATGGATGCTGGGGTTCCATTTCCCGGAAAATTTTAATTATCCTTTATATGCCGTGTCAGTGACGGATTTTTGGCGCCGCTGGCATATTTCGTTGTCAAGCTGGTTCCGGGATTATATATATATTCCTTTGGGCGGGAACCGGGTCAGTGTGGTGAAGCATCTGAGGAATATGTTTGTGGTCTGGTTCCTGACGGGGCTGTGGCATGGCGCCGCGTGGAATTTTGTGCTGTGGGGGCTGTACTATGGAGTACTGCTTACGCTGGAAAAGTATGTGTGGGGCAGGGTGTTGGAGAAATGGCCGAAGGCAGTGCAGCATTTGTATGCAATAGTTATTGTGGTAGTGGGTTTTGTTATTTTTGTATTTGACGATATGGGGGCGTTGGGCACGTATCTGAAATCGATGGCGGCGTGCGCGGGAAATGCCTGGTGGGGCGAAGAATGTCTCTGGTATGCGGGAAATTACGGCCTGGTGCTGGCTGCTGGTATTATACTGGCATTTCCTGTGTATCCCTGGTTAAAGGGGCGGCTGGAGAGGAAAAGGAACAGTATTGTGACGCTGGCGGCCGGCTGTGCATCGCTGGTGGGATATGTGCTGTTGTTTTTGGCTGCAACGGCTTTTCTGGTGAATGATACTTATAATCCGTTTTTGTATTTCCGGTTTTAGGGTGTGTTTGAAAAGTGCTTCCCTGGGATGTGCGCCATAATTTGCAGGGCTGTATGGTTAATGCTATGAATTTGGGAGGATAGGATTGGGATGAAGGCGGTAAGAAGGGTAAGGCGGTGGACAGCCTGGCTTTTGGCCGGTATGGTGTTGGCGCTGCCGGTAATTTTTATAATATCGCCCAGGAAGGAATTTTCGGAAAATGAGAACCGTTATCTGACGGGTTTCCCTGAGCTGGGATGGCGGCAGATACGGGAAGGGGCTTTTATGGACGGCTTGACAGATTACGCATCCGACCATTTTCCGTTCAGGGATTTCTGGATAGGACTGAAAACGAAGGTGGAGCTTGCTTCCGGGAAGAAGGAAATAAACGGTATTTTTATTGCAGAAGACGGATATTTGATCGAGGCGTATGAAAAGCCGGCGAATACAGAGAGGATTGCCGGTGTTTTAAAAAATTTTGCCAAGACGGTAGGGGGGCAGGAACGGGAGAACAGCATAGAGATGCGGCTGATGCTTGTGCCTACGGCAGTCACTGTATATGAAGAGAAGCTGCCGGAACATGCGGTGGTGAAGGATCAGATGGAAACTGCGGAGTATATTTATGGGGCAACGGGAATCCCGGCGGTGGATTGCAGCGGGCTGCTGATGGAATGGAAGGAAGAGGGGGATTTGTATTACCGGACGGATCATCATTGGACAACGCTGGGGGCATATGCAGGGTATCTGGCATACTGCAGGGAAATGGGTTTTACTCCGGCTGCCCTGGATGAGATGGATGCGCAGGCAGTAACGGATGATTTTTGCGGGACGCTGTATTCCAAAGCCGGGGATTACGGGCGCAAAGGGGATGAGATCGTTATTTACACAAATCCGGCAGACCGGCTTACAGTGGAGTATACGGATACGGGCGAAATATCGGATAGCCTGTATAATCTGGAGTATGCAGACAAAAAAGATAAGTATTCTTTGTTTTTGAACAATCTGCATCCGTTGGTGGAGATTTCGAATGAAGCAGCGGGGGCGGACAGGGAACTGGTGCTGATCAAGGATAGTTACGCTAATTCCATGGTGCCGTTCCTGGTGCATCATTTCCGGAAGGTGTATGTATTTGATACAAGGTATTATATGGACGGGCCTTCATCCTTTATTGCGGAGCATCCGGGGGTGACGGATGTGCTGCTTCTGTACAATATGAATACGCTGGATGGGGATTCGGGGATCCGGGGTGTGTATTAGTGTCCGTCCGGTATGGCTGAAAGTTTGTCATAACCCCTTGGGATACGTCATACAATGTAAAAAAGTATTCTGAGGGGTTTTCTTTTGAAGGATTATATTGAGGAGAGAGCAATTGATATTGCCAATTATATCATTGAAAATAATGCAACGGTGAGGCAGACCGCAAAACAGTTTGGGATCTCTAAGTCTACGGTACATATGGTAGTAACAAAATAGAACGGTTTTTGTGGAGAATCAAATAGTCATAAAGAAATGGAAAGCCACCTCCTGAATACGGCCGTATTCAGGAGGTGGCTTTGCTGCTGCTTAAGGGAAACTGATTGTGAAACAAAGGGGAATAGGGTATAATATGGAAAACGGCATTATAATGGAGGTATGATAATGAAGAAACCATTGCCGATCGGTGTTGATAATTTTGAAAAAATAATAAAAGACGGTTATTGCTATATAGATAAGACTATGTTTATCAAAGAACTGTTGGATTTAAGAGGAGAAGTAAATTTGTTCCTCCGCCCAAGAAGATTCGGTAAAACATTGAACTTAAGCATGCTTCGATATTTTTTTGAAGATACGGGGGATATTAAGAAAAACGAAGGAAATAAAACCCTTTTTCAGGGCTTAAAGATTCTGGAGCAGGGCGAAAAATATACGCAGCATATGGGAAACTATCCGGTTATTAATCTGACGCTCAAATCGGCAAAGCAGCCTGGTTTTGAATCGGCATATAGTAAGCTGAGGAAAGCAATTGCGGACGAATTCCAGAGGCATCAGTATATAGTGGCGAGCGAAAAAATAACCGAAGAGGATAAGAAACTCTTTCAGAAGATTGCAGACCGGAAGGCGGAATATGATGATTATTCGGGTGCGCTGGAGTTCTTAAGCAAATGCCTTTACGAGGCAACGGATAAAAAGACGGTTATCCTGATTGACGAATATGATGTGCCGCTCGAGAATGCTTATTTCAGGGGATTCTATGAGGAAATGGTGGATTTTATCCGCTCCTTATTTGAATCTGCGCTGAAAACCAATAATTATCTGCAGTTTGCCGTTATTACAGGGTGTCTGCGTATTTCAAAAGAGAGTATCTTTACCGGGCTGAACCATCTGAAAATTATATCGGTACTCGACCAGAGATATAGTGAACATTTTGGGTTTACAGAATCAGAAACCTTTCAGATGATGTCTTATTATGAATCGGAAAACCGTTTCCCGACAATGAAGGAATGGTATGATGGATACACATTTGGGGATACAGAGGTTTATAATCCATGGAGCGTGATCAATTTTATGTATGACCTGTGTGCAGACACTAATGCGTTTCCCCATCCATATTGGATCAATACCAGTTCCAATGATATTATTAAGGATTTGATTGCCAGAGCAGACCGGGAAACGAAAGGGCAGATTGAAACGCTTTTGGGCGGCGGGCTCTTAGATATTCAGATACATGAAGAAGTTACTTACGGGGATATGTACAGCAGTGGTGAGAACTTGTGGAATTTCCTGTATTTTACAGGGTATCTTACGAAAGAGAGTGAGTATTTTCAAGAATCGTCTATCTTTTTGCGTGTACGTATTCCTAATGTAGAAGTAAAAACAATTTATCAGAATACGATCCTGAATTGGCTGAAAGCCGCGATAAAAAAGGAGGATTTCCGTGACCTGTACCATGCGATGGAAGAGGGGGACGCCCGGAGGATGGCGGACATATTAAATGGCCAGCTTTTCCGAACCATTAGCTTTTATGACAGTGCGGAGAACTTTTATCATGGATTCCTGACAGGAATATTAAGCCAGAGTGAGGATTATCTGGTGAAATCAAACCGGGAGTCGGGAAACGGGCGTTCAGATATTACGGTGAAAAGTCCGTCGCTGCGTGGCAGGTCGTTTATTGTGGAAGTGAAGGTTTCGGATTCTGTGGATGATCTGGAAAAAGATGCGGAAAAGGCATTGCGGCAAATATATGATAAAAAATATAGGGAGGAATTACGCCTGGAAGGATACCGAAAGATAGATTGCTATGGAATATCATTTTTCAGGAAAGACTGCGAGGTCTGTTTTGGGGAAAGGGAAAGTTAAACCATGTTTGGTAATTTACCGTAGATTTCAGGGAGGGGGCGTCAAAGCACAGTTCGGTTATTGCACATTTTAATTTTTGGATTTGACAACCGGATGTAAAGGCGTCTACGGATGGCAAGAGGAGGACTAATGTGTGAGATATACGATTAATGAAATAAAGAATAAAACAATTCCGATTGCAAGGGCATATGGCATTGAAAAAATGGGTTTGTTCGGTTCTTATGCCAGAGGTGAGGCAGAAGACGATAGTGACGTTGATTTGTATATTGAACGAGGAAGATTGAAAAGCCTGCTACAGTATTTTGCATTTATTGACGAGTTGGAAAACGTCTTGGATTGTCACGTTGATGTTGTGACAACGGGAATTGAAGATAAACAGTTCCTCTCGGCAATTATGAAAGAGGGGATGCTTCTGTATGAAGAATGAGGATGCGGTGGTTATTAAGAAGATCATCAAGTATTGTGACGATATAGGTATTCTTATGGAAAAATATGATACGAATTTTGAAAGGTATAAAACAGACATTTCTTTCCAATATATCCCGTGGCAGGCAGATATGACTTGTTTTACTTGCAAAGGAGATATGGCAGAATCTTTAACAACTTATATGACAGAGTATAATGGGTGTTTTCTTCTTATTAAGAATGTACCCTGTACGAAATGTATGCAATGTGGGGAAGAATATCTCAATGGGGTTACTCTTCAGAAAATTGAGATAATTTTTGAAAAATTTAAAACAATGGTAACAGGGATTGCCATTGTAGACTATAATAAGGCGGCTTAATGCAATACTCATTAACACGCATAAGATATTTCTGAATATCCACAGTGAATATAAATTCTAACCTGATAGCCAAGGTTCAGCTTTTCTAAATTAAAATCAAGCTCCATGAATGGAAACGGTATATAGAAATATTCTGTACGTCTATTTTAAGAAGCCGTTTCATAAGATGGACAAAGGGTATTGGGAAAGGAGGCATGCCGCCGTGAAAAAGCAGAAGTTAAATTATCGGTTCCACAATCCGAATCCGGCGGATGTGGCTGCCGACTACATATTAAAGGTATTTATGGAAGTAAATGAGAAGAAGGTTGAGCAGGCTATAAAAATGGCTGCAGGCCAGCGGAACCACGAAAAGGAAGGAGGATGCCCTGCATAGCAGGGGCATTCTTTTTTTTATGCACACGGGCATCCAAAGGAAAAATGTCAGCAAGAGCTGACGGGTGCCCGGGTAGGGGAAGATGGCTCTTCACTACTCGATTTTTTGGGTAAAAACAGCTTGTTTTTCTGCGTTCCCTATAATAGTATAGACGTAACGGAATTTACAGAAAAAACAGGGGGGCAGATATATGAATATAGCCGCATATTGCCGTGTTTCTACAGATAAGGAAGATCAGCTTAACAGTTTGGAAGCGCAAAAAGCTTTTTTTGCCGAATATACGAAAAAAACAGGAGATACCTTAATCAGGCTGTATGCCGATGAAGGGATTTCCGGTACGAAAATAAAGAACCGGAAAGAATTTTTGAACATGATGTCAGATGCCGAACACGGTTTGTTTGATATGGTAGTGGTGAAGGATATCTCACGCTTTGCCAGAAATACGGTGGACTTGCTTCAGAATATCCGCAAATTAAAAGCTCTTGGCATTGAAACACAGTTTCTTACTGCCAATATGACCAGTATGGGCAATAGTGAATTTGTCCTGACTATTTTTGGCGCCTTGGCGCAGGAGGAGAGCGCCAATACTTCCAAGCGTGTGAAATTTGGCAAGAAGATGAATGCCGAAAAAGGGCGAGTCCCGAATATTGTCTACGGATATGATAAAACAATCGGTGATTATTTCAATCTGGCAGTCAACCGTCAGGAAGCAGATATTGTAAGGCAGATTTATCACTGGTATCTGCAGGAGCGGTATGGGGCGGCGAAAATTGCCAATATGCTAAATGAGCGCGGTATTAAGACGAAGCGCAATTGTAGCTGGAGCCAGAATGCGGTTTGCCGGATTTTGACCAATGAATTGTATACAGGAAAAATTGTAAATGGCAAGGAAGAAGTGGCTGATTTCCTGACCGGGCAGAGAAAGGAAAAGCATGAGACAGAATGGATGATTGTGGAGCGTCCGGAGTTAAAGATTGTCGAACAGGAAGATTACGAGAAAGTCCAGGAGATTCTTCATGGCCGGCACGCTGCATTCAATTTGAAAAAAGAGCGGCAGAGCAATAAGTATCTTTTTTCTACAATTATCCGCTGTAAGGAATGTGGGTGGTCTTTCCGAAGGATAGTGCGTACTTACAAAAATACTTATGTCCGCTGGGTATGCTCCGGCCACAATGGAAAAGGGGCGGACAGTTGTCCTAATGCGGTTTCCGTGGATGAGGAAGAGCTGCTCCATGTGCTGCAGGAATATTTTAACCAGATGATTGGCCGGAAGAAAAGAGTAATCCGGCATGTGGTAGATGAATTTCAGCGGGTATATAAGGCGAAGGATGAGAATATTGAGTATGAAAAGGAATTAAAGAGCCAGTTAAACAAGCTGACAAGAGCCAGAGAAAAGTATATGAATATGTATGAAGACGACTTGATTTCCAGAGAAGAATTGAAGGAGAAAATCGGCGGTTCGAGAAAAGAGATAGAACGTCTGGAAAATGAATTGAAAATGGTGTCTTACCATCTTACCAAGGGTGAGCAGTTGGAGGGCATATTGAATAATACTTTTAAGCAGATTGAAGATATTACAGATGTAAGCCAGATGACAAATGCACAGTTGAAGAAGATCGTACAAAAAATAGAAGTGGATAAAGAAGGAAACGTGGAAATCTATCTCCGCCTGTTTGGAGAGCTTGGATTGGAGGAAAGCGTATTGATTGAAAGCGGCATGGATAATGGGTATGAAGAATCTTCTGAATCGGTCAGTGGTTTTAGAGACAAAAATACCGTTCGTTTTTGTAACTACCATACATAAAGATGTAACAGACAGATTGATGCAGGTTAATCCGGCACTTGCGAAGGAAGCCAGGAAGGTTCTGGATGTAAATAAGTCGGAACGGCATATCAGGGGCGGTTTGGCTACTAAGGAGAAATATTTGCATCAGCACGAAATAGGGATATAACGGTCAGTGGCATGCAGGGGAATGGCAATTCTTAATTTTTCAGGCTGTGCAGGATTTTTCTCCGGGAGTGCGGATATTGGATTACAGCCCGGAACTTTAAAGAGCCGGTATGGGAAATTGCGGAATACCGCCCTTCTGGCTCTTTTCATAACCAGGGGACATCCCTCCGAACATATCTGTTCCGGATGAAAGCATTTTATAAGCTGGCATCTCATAATTTCTTGCACTTTGCATTGCTATCTCTCCAATAATGATTTGGAATATAGTCCCACGATTATAAAATGCCGCATCCAGTTTTTATTTATCACTAAAAATCAGGGCATAACCATCGTTGCACTCACATTTCTTATTGTCCCAGCGGTTTCTAATCTAAAGAGGATTATAGACCCATGGAGGAAAATCCCGGATTAAAGAGGGGAATGAGAAACCGGGAAAGGGATCGTATCCTGAATTTATAGACAAATACGGCATGCTATGGTAAAATTGGACGAAATAAGGAGTGGCGCATTTGCCAGCGAATAGGAAAGCAGGGTTTGTCGGAGGGAAGAAATCATTGGATAAAGAGAGGCTGGCCAGGGAAAGGGAAAAAATGAAAAACAACGATATACGCCAATTTATGAAGCAGGCTGCTACAGTAAAGCCTTCGTCCAGACAGTTAGCCTGGTACGACAGGGCATTCTATGCATTCATCCACTTTGGGGTAAATACCTATACGGATTGTGAGTGGGGAACCGGCGACGAACCGGAAAAAATATTTTTCCCATACCAGTTGGATTGTGAACAGTGGGTATCTGCAATCAAGTCTGCGGGAATGAAGGAGATGATACTGACAGCGAAGCATCATGACGGATTCTGTCTATGGCCTTCCAAATACACAGAACACAGCGTGAAAAATGCTTCTGTAAAACGTGATGTAGTGAGAGAAGCAGCAGACGCCTGCAGGAAAGGCGGCATAGGATTCGGTTTTTACCTGTCCCCATGGGATCGCAACAGCAGCCTGTACGGTACGGAAGCATATAACGATTATTTCTGCAATCAGTTGACGGAGCTATTGACGGAATATGGAGATATTTTCTGTGTCTGGTTCGATAATGCCTGCGGCGAAGGGCCGGGTGGGAAAAAACAGGTTTATGACTTCCCACGCTATATTGAATTAGTTCGGAAATATCAGCCGGGAGCGGTTATCTTCAACGACTATGGCCCGGATGTAAGATGGTGCGGCAATGAAGCGGGAAAAGCCAGGCACGCAGAATGGGCGGTAGTCCCCGGGGAGCTGTGCCATTACAGCAGGATACAGACGGAGGCTGGCCCTATGGCAGAGGAAGGAACCCTGTCTTTTCTATATAACACCTGTGAAAATCTCGGTTCTTTAGATAATATTATGTATTCAAAGGGCCTTACCTTTACGCCGGCGGAAATCGATATGTCCATACGGCCAGGTTGGTTCTGGCATGAGAAGGAAAACCCACACAGCCTGGAAAGGCTGTTTTGTACCTACCTGGAGTCGGTGGGCGGTAACTGCTGTCTGAACCTGAACATTCCCCCTGACCGGAACGGCAGAATCGATGAAAGGGACGTACAGCGTCTGCAAGAACTTGGACAACTCATTAAAAAAGAACTTGGAAATCCACTTCCGGCGCAAATGGAACAAGAGTCTTCTGGTTCTCCCACACAGCCCGGATATGTAATCCACCTGGAACATGAACATCGGAATATACGTTATGTAACGCTGCGGGAGGATATCTCCAAAGGGCAGAGAGTGGAAAGTTTCCAGATTCTGGGCGAGGCGGAAGACGGGAAGCAATATCCTTTTTACCAGGGGACTACAATCGGAAACCGGAAAATCTGTCAGTTGTCCAATCCCTTTGCCGAGCAGCATCCCCTGATCCCAAACGTCCAGGGCAAAATAAAGAAATTTATCGTACAAGTCACATCAGCCAGAGACGAAGTCTTTATGAAAAGCATAGAAGTATATTGAGCGTGTCAAAGACTGGCAAGTTTTGTAAAACGGGTAGAAGGTGTAATAATAGAAGAACAGTGGGTTTCGTCATATGTCAGAATCATAATACATATAAGGATTAGTAAACTATGTTCGCTTTATTTTCTGATTAATATTTGCAGGTAGACAAGGGTGGGGTAAGCCAGCGTATACCATAACTTCCTGCGACTGTATCTCCGATAACTTAATCAACTGTAATTTTGTTTTGTTTCTTCCATAATGCTTTCCATTTCCGGGAAATCGTTGTTACTGGAAGAAACCAATGTCATTGACTTAATGCCAGACTAACCAAGCCAGATTGGAAGGGGTATAAACATGATTATCAGAGAATACTTCCCCTCGGACTGTAAATACTTAGCGGAGCTGTTTTATCAGACTGTCCACTCTATAAATGCCAAAGACTACACAGATGAACAGTTAAACGTCTGGGCAACTGGCAACGTAAACATAAATGAATGGAATCAATCATTATCCGGGCATTTTACGCTTGTCGCCATAAAGGGCGGTATCATAGCAGGGTTTGGCGATATTGACAGGACAGGCTACCTGGACAGGCTGTATGTCCACAAGGACTATCAAAGCCAAGGGATTGCCACCGCTATCTGCGATAAACTGGAACACGCTTTTGGGGTAAGCAAAATAACCACTCATGCGTCCATCACTGCAAAGCCGTTCTTTCTTCACAGGGGATATAACGTAATTAGAGAGCAGCAGGTAATCAGGTCAAATATCCCCTTGACGAATTACATTATGGAAAAAACACTTTAATATACACAATATTGATTCAACTTATCCCTTCCCTTTTTAAATGCTCAGTTATACCCGCTTCAATACCGACCACCCCAAAGATTTTAAGGGACACAGCCTTTCCGTGTCGGATATAGTGGTGCTTCATCAGTATTTCTGTTCATCTAACTATATAAAAATTGTTTTATATGCCATAATAATACTGTTTTAACCCTTCAACCTTATGCCAATATCAGATGCGCTATATAATACTCTCATTACAATAACACTCTCGTTCTCGACCACATAGAAAACTGAATAATTATCTACCACCAACTGCCTTAACCCTATTGCCCGTTCCTTCTCAGATTCCATAAGCCTTGCCTTTTTCGGAGATATGTTTAACTCCTCAATAGCTTTCGCAATTCGGTTATATTGTCCTATTGCATTTTCTGGTGCTTGGAGCTGTATCGCAATATAATTATAGATTTCCTCCATATCCGCTAATGCCTTATCTGTGATCTGTACCTTATATTGCTTCATGCTTAATGACTCTCCCTAAATTTCGTAAAGGCAGAAACAGCATCCTGCACCCTGTCAGCCTGTATATCATCATATCCCTCTTGTAATTTCTTGTGAATTTCCTCTGCTGTCATCAAGTCTGCATTAAGAACAGCGGGAGCATTCGGCAATGTTACTGCAAAAGGGATTCCTCCTGTTAACGAAATTTGATTTAGATACATATCTATTGCTGTAGACATCGGAATGCCTAATCGCGTAAGCACATCTTCAGCACGTTGTTTTACTGTTGGATTTATTCTTAAGTTTAAGGTTGTTGTTTTTTCCATATCAAATCATCTCCTTTAGTTAAATTGTAACGCATTTGTCGTTACTCATCAATGTAAATAATCAAATCATTCCACTTTTTCTGTTTTCTTGCAACATTTATTTTATCCAAATCATAATAATATAAATATGGCAGGATATCTCATAGACCACCTGCCATATAAAATAATCTGTGTATAAATTTTCATCACTCAAATTCGGCGTGTATAATGTTACATCAAATTCATTACCTTACACAAGCTGCTTTCCATACTGATCCAAATACGCCTGTGCTCGCTTTAAAGGCAGCCCAACGATTTTTTCCTGCAGCTTTTTCAAAATTTCCGAATCATCAAGACCAACTTCCTGCCCCATTTCAATAATCGTTCGTATCTTAATCTTATCAGATTCTGTTTCAATAACAGTTCCACCCATAATATTCACCAGCCTTTCTTCATTTTTATTGCCATTCGTGATATGTGTAATGATAGTGTTTACAAATCCTTTCAGGTCTATCAGTTCATCATCTGATAATTCCCCCGCCTGATGCAGACGCACCATTTCATCCCTGAAATATGTCAGCTCCTCTACTGCTTTTTCAATGTCACCTTCTGATGCAATCTCTTTCTCGTACCTTGCGATGTAAAACGGGATATAAGGGAACAGCCTTTTTTCAACAATCTTTTCCTTTGTAAAATCCGCTAAAATTACATTGTCCGATTTATAGTCCACTTTCTGCCCGTCTGGAAAGGTAAAGGTAATCGTCGTTGTTTTCGGCGTCCTGTCCGTCCTCTTGACATAAATAATTGAAAATCTCGGCATTGGGATTGTTGCATGACCAATATCCCATGTTGCAAACTGTCTGGCTACAATAAAAGCATACTCCGCTATCCTGATCGCCATAGAACCGTCATCATAGCTCTGGCATTCCAGAAGATAAATTTCGCTCCCTATTCTGATTAGGAAATCTGAAACCTGTTCCTCTATTTCCTTGCTGCCGTCCGCCGTTTCATTTTCTGTCAGATAACCCTCCGAGGGTAAAATCTCCACTTTTACATCTCTGGGATAATTCCTGCCGAACACATCATTGATGACGGAGACAAACAATCTTTTGTGTTTCATCTTCATCGTCTTAAATACATTGTCATAATCCGGTGTCTTTTTCTGCATACGCATCTTCCTTTCCTTATTCATATTATACCCATCTGGCAGCCGAAACGCAATCAGATTTCCAGCAGTCCTTCCACAGAAAAGAAAGAATACTCCGCTTTTGTCCACACAGTATTTTCCATCTCCGTCTATGTGGCAGTTTTCTGATATATCCCACCTGTAAATTTTAACTGTTTTTCCCACAAACCCTTGCTATTTCTACCTCTTTTGGGCTTAAAATGGAACGCAGGTGGAACTTTTGGAGATAGAAAAACCTCGGAAACCCAGTAAAATCAAGGCTTCCGAGATTTCTGTCCGTCACTCGAACTCCTCGGCGGATAGCTTGAACTGGTTATTTTTCTATGGTTTATAATGGATTTATTATCCATATTCTTCAAAAATCGCTCTCGTTTTTATGCCAGTCAGAATTTTTAGAGCCAAAATAGAGCCAATCGCCAAATACTGATTTCTCCTTATTCACCCTTATTACATGGTGCTAGCACCATGTAGAAAATAACCATTAAGGAAAAAATTTATGTTCTGTTTCCCACAAGGATATTACATAGGCAAAATAGAAAATACCTACTTGACAATTCCCATTTCATTTATTATACTTAGTTTACTAAGTAATTGGAGGGCAGCTTATGAAACAAAACAGACACGCCGCACGTTATATCAGTAAATTATCAAACAAATTACGCAGAAAAATTGACGCTTTTTCAAGCAAAGAGAATTTCAGCGGTTCACAGGGGAAAGTGTTGCATTTCCTTTTGGCGCAGACAAGTGATGTTTTCCAAAAAGACATTGAAGAAGAATACAGCCTGCGCCCCTCAACGGCAACCGTACTTTTAAAGAAAATGGAGCAGAATGGTTTAATTTACCGTGAAGCTGCTGAAAATGACGCACGTTGGAAAAAAATCATTGTCAGTGAAAAGGCTCTGCAATACAAGGATATTGTTATGGCTGATATATTGAACTTAGAAAAAGAACTGACGCAGGGTATTTCAGAAAATGACCTTGATGTTTTTTTCAGTGTTGTTGAAAAAATGCTTGATAATATTTCCTAATATTTTCAAGTTTTTTTACCCATATACTTAGTAAACTAAATAAATTCTATGGAGGTTATAAAAATGAACGAAAAATCGGTAGATTACTTAAACGGACGGCTGTTTCCTATGATACTAAAATTCTCAATCCCGGCAGCAATTTCACTTTTAATTACTGCTATTTACAACATTGTTGACCGAATGTTTGTTGGCAATTTCAACGGTACTTCTGCATTAGCCGGATTATCAGTCTGTTTCCCTTTGTCGTATATGATGATGGCGTTTGCCCTAATGTGTAGCGCAGGCGGTTCAACTTTTTTCAGTCTGTTTTCCGGGCAGAATGAAAAAGATAAAATGAACAAATCTTTTGGAAACGCCTTTGTTTTGGTCTGCGTTTTTGAAATACTGCTGACTATTTTTCTGCTTCTGTTTCCCGAACCCATTTTAAAACTTTTTGGCGTTACAGAAACATCTTACCCTTATGCGATTTCCTATTACAGAATTGTTGCATTGGGTTGTCTTTTTCAAGGTTTTTCACAGTTATTTTGCGATTTTGTCCGTGTATCCGGCAAACCGGTTTTAGGAATGTGTGTAACAGGAATAGGGGCTGTCACAAATATTGTGTTGGACGCTGTTTTCATCATTATTTTTGACTGGGGCGTGGTTGGTGCTGCCAGTGCAACCGTAATCGGACAAATTTTTTCTGCCTTGTTCGGCGCATATCTTGTCTTTGGAAAGAAAACACAAGTAACAATTTCCAAAAATATATTCCATTTGGAAAAGATGCTTTGCCTGCAAATCATTTCCTGCGGCTTCTCATTCTTTGTTGCACAAATGGCTATGGGTTTCATCAGCCTTGTTTACAACAGCCAGTTAGGAAAGTATGGCGGGGATATTGCAATCAGCGTGTACGCCGTTGTTTCCAGTATTATGACTTTCGTTATCATGCCTGCAAGCGGTATCAGTCAAGGTATTCAGCCTATTATCGGAAATAATTACGGTTCAAAAAATTATAGCCGGGTAATTCAGACACTTTTTCAGGCTACAATCTTTTCCGTATCAATTACCTGTTTTATTTGGCTTGTTGTACTGTTTTTCCCGAAACAGATACTTGCTGCATTTGGTGGAACAGAAGAAATGTTCCATATCGGAATTACGGGACTGCGGATAAACTTTTGCATTACCCCGGTTTTAGGATTTGTCATGTTGGCAACCACTTTCTTTCAATCCATTAACCGCCCCACACCCTCTATTCTGATAACTGTATTAAGACAAGTGGTGTTTTTAGTTCCGTTTATATTTCTTTTGCCAATCTTTTTCGATATAAATGGTATATTTTTTGCACAGCCAATCAGTGACGTAATAGCAACAATCTTATCTATGTATCTTGTTTTGAAAGAACGCAAGAAAATGTTGTCATTATCACAATGCTTATAATTACAGCATAATTGATAACTATGGAAAGAGGTGGTAGCATATGGGAAAATTTTAGTGCTGACACTTAATGAACAGGAAGAAAAAGTAACCAACAAAATTATATCGGCTATCGCTGATTATATACAGATTGAACCTATGCAAGCCGCCCCTGCTCCTGTCTTATCATTTCCGGGACTGGAAATAAGACAGCACCAACGCCGGGTACTTAGGGACGGGAAAGATGTCAGCCTTACCCGGCTTGAATACAACACCCTTGCACTCCTTGCTTCCAATCCCGATATTGTCCTCACACGGACACAAATATTTGAAGCTGTTTGGAACATGGATAGCGATAGCTGCCATTCAAGCGTTGTCAACGTGATTTGCAATCTGCGGAAAAAGATAGAGCCGGACAGCAAAAACCCGGTATATATCAAAACCGTGTTAGGTGTCGGCTATAAATTTGATGTAAAAAATGCCGGGGAATGACTTTCTATCACTGTCATTCTCCGGCAATCCTTTACCGTTCCAATGCCCTCTCTATCTGCTGTTTCTGCCCTTTCAAATCATTCTGTTTTTCATAAAGATTGTTCCGCTCTTTGCACAGTTCTTTCATGCGCTCCAAATGCGCCCTCACTCCCTCCCGGCAATCCGGCTCTATCTTCTTATATTCCCCTGTCAGATTGCGGATTGTATTATTGTTTTCCTTTATCTGCTCCGAAAGGCATACCCAATCTATCAGATTTTGCACTCCTTTGTCCGTTTCGTAAAGGTCTGTATCTACTACGATTTTTGTACACAGCCGCACCATGACTTTCTTCTCCATATCCGTCATACCCAATCAATCCTCACTTTCCTATCGGCTCATTTCAAAGGCACGTTTTGAACGTTTATTTGACCGTTCTGCCTGTTCTAATGCCTTTGACCGTTCTACTATCGACTGTACCTGTTCCCTGCCTAAATGACGCTCCAAACGTCCTAAATCAGTCGCTTTTTCCTGCAATCGGTCTATGGTGTCACTCTGCTCCATGACCTTATCCGTCAAGCGGCTAATCTGTTTCTGTTGTCCGTCCACTTTGGCGGTCAGCTTCTTGCTTTGTTCTGCAAGCTGTACGCATTTGATAGTCAGATTTTTTACCACTTCTTTTAATTTCTCCACAAGCGGAAGTGCTTTTTTATCCCGATAATTCTTTGCGCTCATCAATGCCCCCGGCTCTGCCAACTGCCATTTCACATCTTCATCATAGGCGTGTATATTTCGCTCCATATCCTCTTTTGACTGTACCATTTTGTTGATTTCCTGCTGTAACTTTTTCTGCTGTTTCTCCAACTTTTCATTTTCGGATAACAGTTTTTCTTTATCTCCTGCCAGTAGTTCCGTCTGCTCTTTGAGCAGATAATTAGTAGCGGAAAGTTCTGATACTTCCTGCCGGATTGCTTCGCCCTCTTTCCGTATCTGTTCCGTTTCCTGTCCTGCTGTTATCTGCTGATGAAGAATAGAGGATAATTCCTCTTTACTGCCGGAAATTGTCTGCTCCAGTTCGGCAACTTCTTTT